>CAZPIE010000138.1:0-4047 GCA_964586275.1 uncultured Methyloversatilis sp.
GCACGTCGCGGAACTTGCCCTGGCGGAACAGCGCGATCTCGCGCGCCTTCTTCTCGTCGGCCAGCGCCATCGCTTCGTCACCGGCCGCCGGCACGTCGGACAAGCCCTGAATTTCGACCGGAATCGACGGGCCGGCTTCCTCCACCGGACGGCCGTTCTCGTCGAGCATCGCGCGCACCCGGCCATACACCTGGCCGACCAGCAGCACGTCGCCGCGCTTCAGAGTGCCGGACTGCACCAGCACGGTCGCCACCGGGCCCTTGCCCTTGTCGAGGCGCGCCTCGATGACGAGGCCCTTGGCCAGCGCGTCCCGCGGCGCCTTGAGTTCCAGCACTTCAGCCTGCAGCAGCACGTTTTCCAGCAGTTCGTCGATGCCCTGACCGGTCTTGGCCGACACCGGCACGAAGGGCGATTCGCCGCCGTACTCCTCGGGCACGACGCCTTCGGCCACCAGTTCCTGGCGCACCCGGTCCGGATTGGCGTCCGGCTTGTCGATCTTGTTCATCGCCACAACCAGCGGCACGCCGGCGGCCTTCGCATGATGGATGGCCTCCTTGGTCTGCGGCATCACGCCGTCGTCGGCCGCCACCACCAGGATGACGATGTCGGTCGCCTTCGCGCCGCGCGCGCGCATCGCCGTGAAGGCGGCGTGGCCCGGCGTGTCGAGGAAGGTGACGACGCCGCGCGGCGTCTCGACGTGGTAGGCGCCGATGTGCTGGGTAATGCCGCCCGCCTCGCCGGCCGCCACCTTGGTGCGCCGGATATAGTCGAGCAGGGAAGTCTTGCCGTGGTCGACGTGGCCCATGACGGTGACCACCGGCGCGCGCGGCAGGGCTTCGCCATCCTTGTGTCCGGTCTGCGCTTCGTCGAGGAAGGCATCCGGGTCGTCGAGCTTCGCCGCGAAGGCCTTGTGGCCCAACTCCTCGACGATGATCATCGCCGTTTCCTGATCGAGATGCTGGTTGATGGTGACCATCATGCCCATCTTCATCAGCGCCTTGATGACCTCGGTCGCCTTGACCGACATCTTGTGGGCCAGATCGGCCACGGAGATCGTCTCGGGCACGTGAATCTCGCGCACCACCTGTTCGACGGCCTGCGGCGCCTGGCGTTCCTCTTCGTGATGACGCCCATGACGTCCTTTCGGGCCGCCGCGCCAGCCGGCGGTGCCGCCGCCGGTATCGCCGCGGGTCTTCAGGCCGCCGCGACGATTACGGTTTTCATCGCCCTTGGGCGCTGCGGACACGCCCTTCTTCTCGGCTTTGCGCGCTCCCTCGGCGGGCTTGCCCGCCGTCGCCGGCTTGTGCAGCGTACCGCTGGGGGCCGGCGCCTCGGCCCGCGGAACTGCGGTTTTCCCGGTCGCGGCCTCGGTCTGGGCCTGCAACTGCACCAGACGGGCTTCGGCCTCCGCGCGCGCCTTCGCCTCGCGCTCCTGTTTCTCCTTCAGTTCGGCGGCCTGGATCGCCGCGAGCTCGGCCTGGCGCTTCGCCTCGGCCTCGCGCAGGGCCGCCTGTTCGGCGTCGATGATCGGCGCGGGCGGGACAGCGGGCGCGACAACCTCGGGCGCCGGAACTTCTGCCGGCGCCTCGGCATCGCGCTTGATGAAAGTCCGCTTCTTGCGCACCTCGACCTGGATGGTGCGCGATTTGCCGGTCGCATCGGCCGCCTTGATTTCGGTGGTCTGCTTGCGCGTCAGGGTGATCTTCGCCTTCGGCGCGGTTTCGCCGTGCGACCTGCGCAGGAATTCGAGCAGGCGGGTCTTGTCCTGTTCGGTCAGGGTGTCCGTGCTCGTCTGCTTGACGACACCGGCCTTGGCCAACTGCTCGATCAGGGCCACCGGCGGCATTTTCAGCTCGGCGGCGAATTGGGCAACACTCATTTGGGCTGACATTACGATTGCGCCTCCTTACTGCTGCTCACCGGCGAACCAATGCGCGCGCGCCACGGTGATCAGGGCCTTGGCCCGCTCTGCTTCGATGCCGGTCAACTCGACCAGTTCGTCGACCGCGAGGTCGGCCAGATCGTCGCGCGTACAGATGCCGCCCCTGGCCAGCTTGGCCGCCAGCGGCTTGTCCATGCCCTCGAGTTCCAGCATGTCGTCGGCGACCTTTTCCAGTTCTTCCTCATTGACGATGGCTTCGGTCAAGAGCACGTTGCGCGCGCGATCGCGCAGCTCGTTGACCGTCGACTCGTCGAAGGCCTCGATTTCGAGCATCTCGGCCAGCGGCACGTAGGCGACTTCTTCCAGTGTCGAGAAACCTTCCTGGACGAGGATCTCGGCAACTTCCGCATCGACGTCGAGCTTCCCCATGAACAGTTCGCGGATGCTCGCGGTTTCCTTCTCCTGCTTTTCTTTCGACTCCTCGACCGTCATCAGGTTGATCGTCCAGCCGGTGAGTTCGGAGGCCAGCCGCACGTTCTGGCCGCTGCGGCCAATGGCGATGGCGAGGTTGGCCTCGTCGACCACCACGTCCATGCTGTGCTTTTCCTCATCGACGACGATCGAGCTGACTTCGGCCGGCGCCAGCGCGCCGATCACGAACTGGGCGGGATCGGCCGACCACAGCACGATGTCGACGCGCTCGCCGGACAGCTCGTTGGTCACCGCCGTCACGCGCGAGCCGCGCATGCCGACGCAGGTGCCGATCGGATCGACGCGCGGATCGTTCGACTTGACGGCGATCTTGGCGCGCACGCCGGGGTCGCGGGCGGCGGACTTGATCTCGAGCAGGCCGTCCTCGATCTCGGGAACCTCGAGCTCGAACAGCTTCATGATGAACTGCGGCGCGGTGCGCGAGAGGATCAACTGGGGCCCTCTGGCCTGACGGTCGATCTTCATCAGCCAGGCGCGCACGCGGTCGCCCGGACGGAGGTTTTCCTTCGGGATCATCTGGTCGCGCGGCAGCAGCGCCTCGATGCGGCCGGCCTCGATGATCGCGTTGCCGCGTTCCATGCGCTTGATCGTGCCGGTGACGAGATGCTCCTTGCGCTCGAGGAAGTCGTTGAGCACCTGTTCGCGCTCGGCGTCGCGGATCTTCTGCAGGATCACCTGTTTGGCGGTCTGGGCGCCGATGCGGCCGAAATCGACGGCTTCGAGCTGTTCCTCGATGTAGTCGCCGATCTGCACCTCGGGGTCGTCCGCGCGCGCCTCGGTCAGGCCGATCTGCTGGGCGGGAATCTCGACTTCCTCGTCGTCCAGCACCAGCCAGCGGCGGAAGGCCTCGTATGCGCCGGTTTCACGGTTGATCTCGACGCGCACGTCGGCCTCGTCGTGGATGCGTTTCTTGGTGGCGGAAGCGAGCGCCAGCTCGAGGGCGCCGAACACGATGTCCTTGCCGACATTCTTTTCCCGCGCCAGGGCATCAACCAGCAACAGCAACTCACGACTCATGACTCTTCTCCAATACTCGATAACTCAGAATGCGTTAGAACTTCGGCACCAGGCGGGCCTTGTCGATATTGTCGAAGGCGAACTCGCGCTCGCCTTCGGTGGTTCCGATCCGTACGCGACCTTCAGCGCAAGCGAGGATCGTTCCGGAAAAGTTCCGCTGCACACCTTCTGGAATGCGCAACTTGAGCTGCACGTCCTGCCCGGCGAAGCGCACGAAATCCTCGATCTTCTTCAGGGGGCGATCCATGCCCGGCGAGGACACCTCGAGCCGGTCGTAGTCGATGTTCTCGACCATGAACAGGCGCGTCAGGTGGTTGCTGACCGCGGCGCAATCCTCGACGGTGATGCCGCTGCGGGTTTCCGCCGCGACGCCGGCAGGCCGGTCCCCGACCAGCGGTCGGTCAATCAATACCCGCAGCAGGCGCGCGCGCGGGCTCGTCTCGAAATCCACGAGTTCGTAACCCAGTCCGACGACCGCCTGTTCGATGATGCCTGCCAGATCCGCCATTCCTGCTTTTTGCCCATCCTGATGTGCAACAACAAAAAAAATGGGCCAACCGCCCATTTTCTTGTTTTCGCGCCATGCTTCCAGTGGAAACAGCCACGAACTATTCAAGCCGTGCATTGTACAAGTCTTTGCGCGGCAAAGCAATTTT
>CAZPIE010000139.1:0-4040 GCA_964586275.1 uncultured Methyloversatilis sp.
CCCGTCAAGCGGGTGATCGATTACAACGTCAAGGTGCGCGTCAAGGCGGACCAGAGCGGCGTCGAGCTGGCCGGCGTGAAGATGGCGCTCAACCCCTTCGACGAGATCGCGGTGGAGGAAGCGGTGCGGCTCAAGGAAGCCGGCATCGCCGGCGAAGTCGTTGCCGTGTCCTGCGGCGCGACGCCCTGCCAGGAGCAACTGCGCACCGCGCTGGCGCTCGGCGCCGACCGCGCCATCCTCGTCGAGACGGATGCCGCGCAGGCCGAGACGCTGCAGTCGCTGGCCGTCGCCAAGCTGCTCAAGGCGGTCTGCGACAAGGAGCGGCCGCAGCTCGTGATCCTCGGCAAGCAGGCGATCGACGACGACGCCAACCAGACCGGCCAGATGCTCGCCGCGCTGCTGGGCTGGCCGCAGGCGACCTTCGCCTCGAAAGTGATCGTGGCCGAAGGTAAGGCGACCGTGACGCGCGAGATCGACGGCGGCCTCGAGACGCTGGCGCTCAAGCTGCCGGCGGTGGTGACCACCGACCTGCGCCTCAACGAGCCGCGCTATGCGACGCTGCCCAACATCATGAAGGCGAAGAAGAAGCCGATGGATGTGTTGAAGCCTGCCGAACTGGGCGTGGACATCGCGCCGCGCCTCGCCACGCTGAAGGTCGCCGAGCCGCCGAAGCGCCAGGCAGGCATCAAGGTTGCGGATGTCGCCGAGCTGGTGGCGAAACTCAAGAACGAAGCCAAGGTGATCTGACCATGAGCATCCTCGTCATTGCCGAACACGACAACGCCGCGCTGAAGGCGGCCACCCTCAATACCGTCTCTGCCGCCGCGCAGATCGGCGGAGAGATCCATCTGCTGGTCGCCGGCAGCGGCTGCGCCGCCGTTGCGCAGGCCGCCGCCCAGCTCACCGGCGTGGCGAAGGTGAAGCTCGCCGACGCGGCCCACTATGTCGACCAGACGGCCGAGAACCTTGCCGTCCTCGTCAGGGACAACGCCGCGGGCTGCAGCCACATCCTCGCCCCGGCGACCACCTTCGGCAAGAACCTGCTGCCGCGCGTCGCCGCGCTGCTCGACGTGGCGCAGATTTCCGAAATCTGCGGCATCGAGTCACCCGACACCTTCATCCGGCCGATCTACGCCGGCAATGCGCTGGCGACCGTGAAATCCGCCGACCCCGTCAAAGTCATCACCGTGCGCACCACCGCTTTCGATGCTTGCGGACAGGGCAGCGCTGCTCCGGTCGAAGCCATCGCCGCCGGCCCGGACCTGGGGCTGACGGAACTCGTCGGCCGCGAGCTGACGAAGTCCGAACGCCCCGAACTCGGCGCGGCGAAGGTGATCGTCTCGGGCGGGCGTGGTCTGGCTTCCGGCGAGAATTACCACAAGCTGCTCGAACCGCTGGCCGACAAGCTGGGTGCCGCCCTCGGCGCCTCGCGCGCCGCCGTCGATGCGGGCTTCGTGCCGAACGACTACCAGGTCGGCCAGACCGGCAAGGTCGTCGCGCCGCAGCTTTACCTCGCCATCGGCATCTCGGGGGCGATCCAGCACCTCGCCGGCATGAAGGACAGCAAGGTCATCGTCGCGATCAACAAGGACCCGGACGCGCCGATCTTCGCGGTGGCGGACTACGGCCTCGTCGGCGACCTGTTCCAGATTGTCCCGGAACTGACGGCGGCGCTGTAACTCAAAGACGACATGAATTTCACGGATGGCTTGTTTGGCGACGTATGGGCCTACGGGGCTTTCTTCCCCTACGCCCTGTTGCTGCTGTGGGCTGTTCGCACCGCGCCGTGGCGGCGCCTTGGCGATAACGAGCAGATGCATGTCTGGATGGGCGCCATCGTCGTGCTGGCGCTGGTCTGGAGCCTCAAGGCTGGCGCCAAACCGGGCCTGCACCTGCACCTGCTCGGAGCAACCGCCTTCACGCTGATGTTCGGTCGGCAGCTCGCGCTGCTCGGCCTGTCGATCGTGCTGGCGGCCGTGACGTTCAATGCGGGCCTCAAGGGCATCGAGGGCTGGCAGGCCTTCGCGCTCAACGGGCTGGCGCTGGCCGTGGTGCCGGTCTTCGTCGCGCACCTCGTGCTGCGCTTCGTCGAGCGTTACCTGCCGCCCAACATCTTCGTCTACTTCTTCGTCGCCGGCTTCTTCGGCGGGGCGCTTGCCGCCGTGTCCTGCGGACTTTTCAGCGGCCTGCTGTTCTGGGGCGCCGGCATCTACGGCCTTGACCTGCTGATGTCCGACTACCTGCCGTTCTACATCCTGCTCGGCTTCGCCGAAGCGTGGTTGAATGGCGCCGCCATCACGCTGATGGTCGTCTATGTCCCGCGCTGGGTCGGCAGTTTCGACGACCGGCGCTATCTATGGCAGAAGTAGGCTTGAAGTGCCGTCTCGCCAGCGCCGACCAATATTTGGAACGCCTCAAGCGCCGCCCGTTACCGCCGGTGATTCATCGGCGATGCGTGGTTCGAGGTCGGCGATGCGGCCTTACATCCCCTGGTAGATCGGCCCTTCCCCGCCCTGCGGCGTCACCCAGTCGATGTTCTGGCCAGGGTCCTTGATGTCGCAGGTCTTGCAATGCACGCAGTTCTGCGCGTTGATCTGCAGGCGCGGGGTACCGCCTTCCGCGACGATCTCGTAGACGCCCGCCGGGCAATAGCGCTGCTCGGGCGCGGCGTAGAGCGGCAGGTTGCGGGCGACGGGCGCCTTGTCGTCCCTGAGGCGCAGATGGCAGGGCTGGTTTTCCTCGTGGTGGGTGTTGGAAAGGAAGACCGAAGACAGCCGGTCGAAGGTGAGCACGCCGTCCGGCTTCGGATAGTCGATGGGCTGGCACTGGGCGGCGGGCCGGAGCTTGGCGTGGTCGGCGGTCAGCCGCAGCGTCCAGGGCGCCTTGCCGCGGAAGAGCTGCTGGTCGATGCCGAACAGCAGCGCGCCCTTCCAGAGCCCCTTGGCCATCAGCGGCTTGAAGTTGCGCGCGCGCTGCAGCTCGTCGAACAGCCATGAAGCGCGGAAACTTTCCGGATAGGCGGTGAGCTCGTCGCCGCTGCGCCCTGCGGCGAGCGCGGCCGCCGTCGCTTCCGCTGCCAGCATGCCGGACTTGAGCGCGCTGTGCGAACCCTTGATGCGCGAGGCGACGAGGAAGCCGGCATCGTCGCCGATCAGCGCGCCGCCCGGGAAAATCAGCTTCGGCAGCGCCTGCAGGCCGCCCGAGGCCAGCGCGCGCGCGCCGTAGGACAGGCGCGTGCCGCCTGCGAACAGCGGGCGCAGGGCAGGGTGGGTCTTGAGCCGCTGCATCTCCTCGAAGGGCGACAGCCAGGGGTTGGCGTAGCCCAGGCCGACGACGAGGCCGAAGGAGACGAGGTTCTGCTGCGTGGCGCTCGCATAGTGGTAGCAGAAGCCGCCGCCGTAGGTGTCGTTCGCGAGCGGCCAGCCGGCGGTGTGCATCACCAGTCCCTTGACGTGCTGTTCGGGCGCGACCTGCCAGAGCTCCTTGATGCCGATGCCATAGACTTGCGGGTCGGCGCCGGCGCGCAGGTTGAAGCGCTGTTCGAGCCGCTTGCCGAGATGGCCGCGACAGCCCTCGGCGAACAGCGTGTATTTGCCGCGCAGTTCCATGCCCGGCTGGAAGTTGGGCCCCGGTTCGCCGCTCTTGAGCACGCCCATGTCGCCGGTGATCACGCCGGCGACCCTGTCCTCTTCATAGAGCACGTCGGCGCCGGCGAAGCCGGCATAGACCTCGACACCCAGCGCCTCGGCCTGCTGGCCGAGCCAGCGGCAGACCTCGCCGAGGCTGATGACGTAGTTGCCGGCGTTGTGGAAGCAGGCCGGCAAGAGCGCGGCGGGCAGGGCGTGGGCGCTCTTCTCGGTGAGGAGCAGCAGGCGGTCTTCGGTCACCGGCGTGTCGAGCGGGGCGTCGCGCTCCTGCCAGTCGGGGAACAGTTCGTTCAGCGCGCGCGGGTCCATCACCGCGCCGGAAAGGATGTGGGCGCCGATTTCCGCGCCCTTGTCGATCAGGCAGACGTTGATGCCCGCATCGAGCTGCTTGAG
>CAZPIE010000140.1:0-4027 GCA_964586275.1 uncultured Methyloversatilis sp.
AATACACGCCCTTCGGCGGCGCGGAGCGCTTCGTCGCGCGCGCGCTGGACGCCCTGCGTGCGCAGGGGGTGTCGGTGGATATCGTCGCCCGCAACTGGCAGGACGACAGCGCGGGCGTCAAATGCGACCCGTTCTATCTCGGCCGCACCTGGCGCGACATGTCTTTTGCGCGCTGTGTGCGGAAAATCATCGCTTCCGGCCGCTACGATCTCGTGCAGAGCCACGAGCGCATCCCCGGCTGCCACATTTTCCGCGCCGGCGACGGCGTGCATGCCACCTGGCTGGAACTCGCGGGCAAGCCGTCGACTTGGCTGTCGCCCTGGCACCGGTACACGCTGGCGGCCGAAGCCGCCATGTTCCGCCACCCCGATTTGCGCGCGGTGATCTGCAACTCGCGCATGGTGCGGGACGACATTGCGCGGCGCTTTCCGGCGATCGCCGGCAAACTCCACGTCATCCACAACGGCGTCGACCTCGGTCATTTTCATCCGGGCTTGCGCGCACTGCATCGCGATGCGGTGCGCGCAAAACTTGGCGCTGGCGGGACGGCGCCGGTGATCCTCTACGTCGGTTCGGGCTATGCGCGCAAGGGCGTGGCCACCCTGCTCGCAGCGCTCGCGCACATGACGACAGCCAGCGCGGCGGTCTGGATCGTCGGTCGCGACAAGCACGAGAACCACTACCGGCAACTGGCCCGCAAGCTCGGCGTGGAGAAACGTGTCCGCTTCCTCGGCGCCCAACACGATGTCCGCCCGTTTCTTGGCGCTGCCGATCTTTTCTGCCTGCCGACGCTCTACGATCCCTTGCCGAATGCCGCGCTCGAAGCGCTCGCCTGCGGCCTGCCGGTCGTCACGACCACGACCTGCGGCGCCGCCGAATTCATCGCACCGGGAGTGAATGGCGCTCTCTGTCCTCCGCTAGAGCCGGTCGCGCTGGCCACCCGCCTTGATGCGCTGTGCGCGCCCGGCATTGCGCATGCCATGCTGCAAGCAGCGGTCGATAGCGTTGCCGCACTCACCCCCGCAGCGATGGGCGCGCAACTGCTCGGGCTCTATCGCCAGCTCATGGAGTCAGCGCATTGAACGCAACCACAGCCATCGACACTCCGACGCTGCTCGACGCTGCGCGCCGCGCCCTCGCCGCCAGCAATGGGCGCATCGCGCAATTCAGTCACGCCGGGAGGCTTTGCATCGCCAAGGCCCCCGGCACGGTACGGGGCCGCGCGCAATCCTTGCTGCTGAAAGCCTTTTGCCGAATCGCGCTCGGCAGCAACGTACCGCTCGAAACCCTGCGGCTAGCCAGCGGCGCACCGCGTCTCGCGCGCGAAGCCGAGCGCCTGCGCGCCCTTGTAGCAGCCGGCGAAGCGGTGCCGCGAGTGCTAGCACTCGCGTCGGATTGCCTCGTACTCGAGCACGTGGGCGAAACGCTCGAACAAAGCCTGTATCCTCTCAGCCACGCAGAAATCTTCTCCCGCCTGATTGCGGCCACCGACGACCTGGCGCGTTTTCATGCCGCGGGGCATTGGCACGGCGGCAGCCAGGTCAAGAACATGACGCTCAGAAACGGCCAGCTCTTCCGCATCGACTTCGAGGAAGACCTGGGAGCGCACCCGCCCTGGCGGTCAAGCAGGCCTATGACTTTGTGCTGCTCGTGAAATCCTCGACCCTGCTGTGCGACCTGGACGAACAAGCCTCGACCGCACTCGCCATCGACATGTTCAAGCGCTATCTGACGGCGCGTCCCGACCCCGCGCTGCGCGCCACGCTCGCGCGCGCCCTGCCCGCCCTGGAGTTCGCCTGCAAGCTGTTTTCTCCATTGCGCAATCGGCGCGAACGCAGCCTGAAGCGCATCTTCATCCTGCGCGACGCGCTGGGCTCCGCACTTGCGGCCTGACTTACAATGGCCCTTCCGCGCCTTGATGACCCCCAATAGCTTGACCCCTCTTCACTCGCAACAGAACGGCCGAGCGCTCTACGGGCGCCTGCTGGCCTATGTGCGGCCGCACTGGCGCATGTTCGTCGTGGCGGTCTGCGCCATGCTGGCGGTTTCGGCGGCGGCGCCGGTTTTCCCCGCCCTGCTCAAGACCATCTTCGACAAGGGTTTCGTCGAAAAGGATCTCTTGGTCATCCAGCTCGCTCCGCTCGCGCTCGTCGCGCTGTTCGTCGTGCGCGGACTGGCCAGCTTCGTCAGCGGCTACGCCATGGCCTGGGTGGGCTCGCGCGTCGTCGCCGACCTGCGCCAGCAGATGTTCCGGCGCCTGATCTCCCTGCCCGTGCCGTTTTACGACCACCACGGCAGCGGACTGCTGATCTCCAAGTTCAACCATGACGCCGGCCAAGTCGCCGCCGCCGCTTCCTCGGCCATCACCGTGCTGGTGCGGGAAACGCTCACGCTCGTCGGCCTGCTGGCCTGGCTGTTCTACCTGAACTGGCAACTCACCCTGATCGCCCTGCTGGTGACGCCGCCCGTCGCCCTGATCACGCGCGCCGCCGCCAAGCGCATCCGCATGCTCAGCCGCACGAACCAACTGGCCATGGGCGAGATGACCCACGTGCTCGAGGAAGCCATCGTCGGCCGCAAGGTCGTCAAGGTGTTCGGCGGGCAGGATTACGAGATCGACCGCTTCGACCGCGTTTCCGAGCGCGTGCGCACGCTCGGCATGAAGCAGTCGGTGGCTGCGGGCCTGTCCACGCCGGCGGTGCAGATGATGATCTCGATCGCCCTGGCGGTCATCATCTACTTCGCGGCGATGCAGTCGATCCGCGACGAAACCACCGTCGGCGGCTTCGTCTCGTTCATCACCGCGATGGTGATGCTGATGGACCCGATCAAGGCGCTCACCACCGTCAACGAGGCCCTGCAGCGCAGCCTGGCCGGCGCCGAGAGCATCTTCGGCCTGCTCGACCAGGTACCGGAACGCGATACCGGCACACAAGCGCTGCCGCGCGCCACCGGCCGCATCGATTTCGAGAACCTGTCGTTCCGCTATCGGCCCGAAGCTGCGCCGGTACTGGATGGCATCGATCTTTCCATCGCCCCCGGCGAGACCATTGCGCTCGTCGGCAAATCGGGTGGCGGCAAGACCACCCTCGCCAACCTGCTGCCACGCTTCTACCACGCGAGCGGCGGCCGCATCCGCATCGACGGCATCGACATCGAGGACATCCGCCTCGCCGACCTGCGCGCCAACATCGCCATCGTCTCGCAGGACGTCGTGCTGTTCAACGACACGGTACGCGCCAACATCGCCTACGGCGCCGCGCGCGCCGCCGCCCCCGAGGCGGTGGAAGCCGCCACGCGCGCCGCCCACGCCCACGACTTCATCGCCGCCATGCCGCAGGGCTACGACACCCTGATCGGCGAAAACGGCGTGCTGCTCTCCGGCGGCCAGCGCCAGCGCATCGCCATCGCCCGCGCCATCCTCAAGGACGCGCCGATCCTGATTCTCGACGAGGCCACCTCTGCGCTCGACACCGAATCCGAGCGCCTGGTGCAAGCCGCCCTCGACGCGCTGATGCAGAACCGCACCACGCTGGTCATCGCCCATCGCCTCTCCACCATCGAAAAGGCCGATCGCATCGTCGTGTTGAACAAGGGCCGCGTCGTCGAAAGCGGCGCGCATGCCGAACTGCTGGCGAATGATGGCGCTTATGCGCAGCTTTACCGGATGCAGTTTGCCGAAGCCGCTGCCTGATCAACGACATGATCTTCTGATCGAAGGCGGCACTGCATGGATTGTAATTAAGACTTACAATCAGTGAATATATGATTCAGCGCAATCTTGCACGCATCCTCAGGCAGGCGGCCGGCCTCTACCCCGTCCTGCTGCTTGTCGGCCCCCGGCAATCGGGCAAGACGACCCTGTGCCGCAGCCTGTTTGCCGATCTGCCCTATGTTTCGCTCGAACCCCTCGACCGGCGCGAAACCGCCATTCACGATCCGCGCGGATTCCTCGATGAATACCGGCGGGGCGCCATCTTCGACGAGGTGCAGCACGCCCCAGCCCTGCTGAGTTATTTGCAGGAAG
>CAZPIE010000141.1:0-4015 GCA_964586275.1 uncultured Methyloversatilis sp.
TCGAGCACGCCGCCGATGCCGACGCCGCCCGAGAGATGCACGTTCTTGCCGATCTGCGCACAGGAGCCGACGGTCGCCCAGGTATCGACCATCGTGCCTGCGCCGACGTAGGCGCCGATATTCACGAAGCTCGGCATCAGCACCACCGAGGGGGCGATATGGGCGCCGCGGCGCACCACGGCGCCCGGCACGACGCGGAAGCCGCCCTTCTGGAACCTGTGGTTGTCGTAGTTGGCGAACTTGGTCGGCACCTTGTCGAAGTAGCGCAGCGCGCCGCCATCCATCACGACGTTGTCCTCGAGGCGGAAGGACAGCAGCACGGCCTTCTTGATCCACTGGTGGGTCACCCACTCTTTTCCGTTGGGGCCGTCGATCTTCTCGGCGACGCGCAGCCGGCCGGCATCGAGTTCGCCGAGGATGTGCTGGACCGCTTCGCCGACCCGTGCGGGGGCGGTGCCGGGTTTCAGGTTGGCGCGGTCTTCCCAGGCCTGGTCGATGAGGGTTTGCAGTTCGTGCATGGCGGTTTCCTTGTCAGAAAGGTTCACAGCAGATTCAGAGCGACTGGCAGAAGGCGGCGATGCGTTCCGCCGCCACGAGGCATTCTTCCACGCTGGCGACCAGCGCGATGCGGACGAAGTCGCGGCCGGGATTGGCGCCGGCGGCATCGCGGGCGAGATAGCTGCCGGGCAGGACGGTCACATTATATTGGGCGCGCAGGCGGCGGGCGAATGCGGTGTCCGACAGGCCGGTCGGCTTGACCGACGCCCAGAAGTAGAAGCCGGCGTCCGGCACGGCGGTTTCCAGGTGCCGCGTGAGGAGCGGCGCGAGGCGTGCGAACTTCTCGGCGTAGCGCCGGCGGTTGTCCGCGACATGCGCCTCGTCGCGCCAGGCCGCGGCGCTGGCCGCCTGGATCGGCGGCGACAGCGCGCAGCCTTGGTAGGTGCGGTAGAGCCAGAACTTCTGCATGATCGCCGCATCGCCGGCGACGAAGCCGGAGCGCATGCCCGGCACGTTCGAGCGCTTCGACAGGCTGCCGAACATGACGAGGTTCCGGTAGTCGTCGCGGCCGAGTTGGCGCGCCGCCTGCAGCCCGCCGAGCGGCGGATGTGATTCGTCGAAGTAGATCTCCGAATAGCACTCGTCGGCGGCGATGACGAAGCCGTGGCGGTCGGAAAGCTCGAACAGGATTTTCCACTCATCGAGCGTCATCACCTTGCCGGTCGGATTGCCGGGCGAGCAGACATAGACGAGCTGGCAATCCTCCCAGACTTCTTCCGGCACGCGCGTCCAGTCCATGCGGAAATCGTTTGCGGGCAGCGTGTTGAGGAAGAAGGGGCGCGCACCGGCGAGCAGGGCGGCGCCCTCGTAGATCTGGTAGAAGGGATTGGGCGAAATCACGACGGGCTGGCGGTGCTTGCGCTCGATGACGGCCTGCGCGATGGCGAACAGCGCCTCGCGCGAACCGGCCACCGGCAGGACCTGAGTGGCAATGTCCGGCGCGGGGATGCCGTAGCGCCGCGCGATCCAGTCGGCGATGGCGCGGCGCAGGTCGTCGCTGCCGTTGGTGGCCGGGTAGCTGGCCAGGCCGCCGAGATTGGCGACCAGCACGTCCTTGATGAACTGCGGCGTCGGGTGCTGCGGCTCGCCGATGTGCAGCTTGATTTCGGAAAGGCCGGCAGGGGGCGTCGTGCCGGCGTAGAGGTCGCGCAGCTTCTCGAAGGGATAGGTCTGCAGCTTGTCGAGGTTCGGGTTCATCGTTCGGTTACCTTCAGCCGCGCGTGTTCGACTGCGCCGGAAAATCGTCCAGTTCCACTCTGGGCGCGGGCTGCCAGCCTTTCTTGCGGTGCTCGGCGACGACGTTGGTGAAGATGCCGCCGCGCACGTAGAAGCGCGCGGTCAGGCGCATGAAACGCGGCTTCGTCGCCCTGACGAGGTCGTCGAGGATGCGGTTGGTGACATCCTCGTGGAAATGGCCCTCGTCGCGGAAGCTCCACATGTAGAGCTTGAGGCTCTTCAGTTCGACGCAGAGCTTGTCGGCGATGTAGTCGAGCGTCAGCACGGCGAAGTCCGGCTGGCCGGTCTTCGGACACAGGCAGGTGAATTCCGGGATTTCCATGTGGATGCGGTAATCGCGCTGCGGGGCCGGATTGGGGAAGGTCTCCAGTTGTTTGGATGGCGTCTTGGTCGGTGTGGAGGGCATGGCGGCGGGTGGTCGAAAAGACAGCGGCGATTATAGGGTGCCGTCTCGCCAGCGCCGGCTTTTGTGGATGCCGCAAGCTAGCTATTGCAATTTTGTCTCAATCGGGAAGAATGCCCCCGATATTCGGCATTCAGGTTGGTGATGGGGAATTCATGGAAAAGATCTGGCTGAAGACTTATCCGCAGGACGTGCCCGCGGAAATCAGCATCGCCGAGTTACCGTCGCTGGTCGATCTGTTCGAGAAGGCATGCACCCGGTACGACACCAAGGTCGCCTTCATCAGCATGGGCGCGACGCTGACCTATCGCCAGCTCGACCAGCGCAGCCGGGAATTCGCCGGCTGGCTGCAGTCGCTCGGCCTGCAGAAGGGCGACCGGGTGGCGCTGATGATGCCCAATCTGCTCCAATACCCGGTGGCCTTGTTCGGCACGCTGCGCGCCGGCTGCGTGGTGGTGAATTGCAACCCGCTCTACACACCGCGCGAACTCGAGTACCAGTTGCAGGATTCCGGCGCCAAGGCGATCGTGATCGTCGAGAATTTCGCGCAAACGCTCGAACAGGTGATCGGGCGCACCGCGGTCAAGCATGTCGTGGTGACGCCGATGGGCGAGATGCTCGGCTTCGTCAAGGGCGCGCTGGTGAATTTCGTCGTGCGCAAGGTCAAGAAGCTCGTGCCGCCCTGGCGCATACCGGGCGCGATCAACTTCTTCCAGGCGCTGGTGGCCGGACAGAGCCACGGCTTCACCCCGGTCGTGCTGGGG
Organism: uncultured Methyloversatilis sp.; assembly: GCA_964586275.1. Classification (GTDB taxonomy): domain Bacteria; phylum Pseudomonadota; class Gammaproteobacteria; order Burkholderiales; family Rhodocyclaceae; genus Sulfuricystis. Next base: position 2,962 of record CAZPIE010000141.1, read on the forward strand.
CACGAGGACATCGCTTTCCTGCAATACACCGGCGGCACGACCGGCGTGGCGAAGGGCGCCATCCTGACCCACGCCAATATCGGCGCGAACGTCACGCAGGCGCACGAATGGATCAAGTCGGTGCTGCGGGACGGCGAGGAGCTGGTCGTCACGCCATTGCCGCTCTACCACATCTTCGCGCTGACGGTCAGCCTGACCCTGCTGCGCATGGGCGCGCGCAACCTGCTGATCGCCAATCCGCGCGACATCCCGAATTTCGTCAAGGAGTGGCGCAAGTATCCGATCTCGGTGGTGACAGGGGTCAACACGCTGTTCAATGCGCTGCTCAACAATCCCGACTTCGCGAAACTCGACTTCTCCCCGCTGCGCGTGACGCTGGGCGGCGGCATGGCCGTGCAGGCGCCCGTGGCCGAGCGCTGGCTCAAGACGACCGGCGTTCCCCTCCTGCAGGCGTATGGCCTGACGGAAACCTCGCCGGCGGTGACGATCAATCCGCTCGACATGAAGAGCTTCAACGGCGCGATCGGCCTGCCGATCTCCTCGACGGATATCTCGATCCGGGACGATGCGGGCAAGGAAGTCGCGCCCGGCCAGATCGGCGAAATCTGTGTGCGCGGGCCGCAGGTCACGCAAGGTTACTGGCAGCGGCCCGACGAGACGGCGCTGGCATTCACCCCGGACGGTTTCCTGCGCACCGGAGACATGGGCTATGTCGATCCGCAGGGCTTCGTGTTCCTCGTCGACCGCAAGAAGGACATGATCCTCGTGTCCGGCTTCAACGTCTATCCGAACGAGATCGACGCAGTGGTGGCGCAGCATCCGGGGGTGGTCGAGGCGGCCGCGGTCGGCGTGCCGGACGAGCGCTGCGGCGAGGTCGTCAAGCTTTATGTCGTGCGGCGCGATCCCGGCCTGACCGAGCAGGCGATCATCGATTTCTGCCGCGGCCAGCTCACCGGCTACAAGATTCCGAAGCACGTCGAGTTCCGCGACAGCCTGCCCAAGACCAATGTCGGCAAGATTCTCCGACGCGCCTTGAAGGATGGTTGATGCCGAT
>CAZPIE010000142.1:0-3956 GCA_964586275.1 uncultured Methyloversatilis sp.
CGATCCAGGCCAGCGACGCCGACGGATGGCTCGCGTAGGTCGCGCCCTGATAGACCAGCGTGGCGAGCCCGTAGGCCATGCCCGTCGTCCAGGCGCCGACGAACAGCGTCCAGCGCCAGCCGCTCTCCTGATAGACCGCCGCGATGGCCGCCGTGCAGGGAAAGTAGAGCAGGATGAACAGCAGGTAGGCGAAGGCGCCCGCCGCGCCGTCGAAGCGCGCCGCCATGGCGCCGAAGGTGCTGGCCGCGACTTCCTGCTCTTCGGCCACCGCTTCCTGGTCGGACAGGTCGCCCACATTGATGCCGAGCGGATCGGCCCAGGCGCCCAGCGCCTCTTCCAGTTTGCCGGGGATCGTGGCGACGGCGGCGGACAGGGCATCGCCGAGATCGAAGGCCTCCTCCTCCTTGGCTTCTTCTCCGGCGGCTTTCGCATCTTCCTCCGCCAGCGCCCGATAGGTGGCGTTCAGCGTGCCGACGACGGCTTCCTTGGCGAGCACGCCGGTGAAGATGCCGACGGCGGCCGGCCAGTTTTCCTCGGTGAGGCCCAGCGGCGTGAAGGCCGGCGCGATGGTGCGGCCGACGGCGGCGAGCATCGACTTGTCGCTGTCCTCGTTCCCGAAGCTGCCATCGGTGCCGACGGCATTGAGGAAGTTGAGCACCAGCACCATCGGCACGATGATGCGGCCGGCCTTGAAGATGAAGCTCTTGAGGCGGTCCCAGGTATGGATCAGCACGCCCTTGAGCGTGGGCAGGTGGTAGGGCGGCAGTTCCATGATGAAGGGCGTCGCCTCGCCCTTGAGCAGCGAATGCTTGAGGACCAGGCCGGTCAGCACGGCCACGGCGATGCCGATCAGATACAGCCCGAACACCACGTTCTGCGCGTAGGCGGGGAAGAAGGCGGCGGCGAACAGCACATACACCGGCAGGCGCGCGCCGCAGGACATGAAGGGCGCCATGGCGATGGTCATCAGGCGGTCGCGGCGATGCTCGAGCGTGCGCGTCGCCATGATCGCCGGCACGTTGCAGCCGAAGCCGACGATCAGCGGGACGAAGGACTTGCCCGGCAGGCCGACCCAGCGCATGAAGCGGTCCATGACGAAGGCGGCGCGCGCCATGTAGCCGGAATCTTCCAGCACCGAGAGGAACAGGTAGAGGAAGCCGATCACCGGGATGAAGGTCGCGACGGTCTGGATGCCGCCGCCGATGCCCTTGGCGAGCAGCACGTTGAGCCATTCGGGCGCCCCGAAGCCGGCCAGCAGCGCGCCGAAACCGTCGACAAACAACGCGCCGGCGGCCTGCTCGAAGAAGTCGATGAAAGCCCCGCCGAGGTTGATGGTGAACATGAACATCAGGTACATCATCAGCAGGAAGATCGGGATGCCGAGCGCGCGGTTGAGCACAATTCGATCAATTTGGTCGGTGCGGTCGGTGGCGCCGCGCCCGCTTGTTCCGTGGCGCCCGTCGATCTTGACGGCGGCGTTGGCGATGCGGTTGGCCAAGCCGTAGTGCGCATCGGCGACGTAGATGTCGAGGTCGTCTTCGAGGTCGGTGGCGAGCCGTCCCGCCAGCGCCGACTTTGCGGGGCCGACGACCTGCTGCGCGAGGTCGTCGCCTTCGAGGAGGCGCACGGCCAGCCAGCGCGGCGCGACCTTGCCGTCGGTCGGCATCTGGTCGATCAGTGCGGCGATCGCTGTTTCGACCGCATCGGCATAGCGCGGACGCACGCTGGCGCGCGGCTGTTCGATCGCCGCAGCCAGGATCGCCGTCTTGAGCGCCTCGATGCCCTTGCCCTGCGAGGCGACGACCGGCAGCACCGGGCAGCCGAGCTGCGCCGCGAGCTCGGCGGCATCGACCCGCATGCCCTTGGACTCCGCCACGTCGGTCATGTTGAGCACGACCAGCAGCGGCACGCCCATCTCGGCGAGCTGCGTGGTCAGGTAGAGGTTGCGTTCGAGGTTGGCCGCATCGACGATATTGACGATCAGGTCGGCCTCGCCGGTGTGCACGTAGTCGCGCGCGACGCGTTCGTCGAGCGAGATTTCCCGATCGACGACGTCGAGCGAATAGGTGCCCGGCAGGTCGACGACTTCGATGCGCAGATTGTCCTGCCGGAACTCGCCGCTCTTCTTCTCGACGGTGACGCCGGGCCAGTTGCCGACGCGCTGCTTCGATCCGGTGAGGGCGTTGAACAGCGTGGTCTTGCCGCAGTTCGGGTTGCCGACCAGTCCGATCGTGTATGAATTCCGCATCACAGTTTCTCCACGTTGAGCGCGGCCGCCTCTTCCTTGCGCAGGGAGAGCGAAAAGCCGCGCACGCGAATCTCGACCGGGTCGCCCAGCGGCGCCAGGCGAGTAATCGATAACTCGACGCCGGGCGTCAGGCCCATGGTCAGCAGCTTGCGGCGGTAGCCGCGGCCCGTTTCGGCAAAACCCGCCACCCTGGCACGGTCGCCCACTTTCAATTCGCTGATCGTCGTCATCGTCATTGACCTGTTTTGTTCAAGCCGGCGCCACCATGATCTGGTGCGCCATGCCGCCGCCGAGCGCGAAGCGCGTCTCGCCGCGCATCACCACCAGCCCGCCACCCTGCCGCTGCCGCACCACCAGCTCGGCCCCGACATTGAGTCCCATCTCGGTCATGCGCCGCGCCAGCCCCGCGCCCCCCATGAGGCCGACGACGCGCACGCGCGCGCCCTCGTCGGCCATCATGAGCGGGTAAGCGGTGGGTGTCATGCCGTCTCGCCAGCGCCGATTTTCAGAATTCCCAGGCGAAGCCGACCTGGCCGAAGCTGCGGTCGTTGCCGCGGCCGACCGCGCCGGAGATCTTCAGGCCCTCGACGATCTCGTAACGCAGGCCGATCGCCTTGTCCGGACGGGCGTGTTCTTCGCCGTAGGCTTCGACGGTCAGTTGCAGCTTTTCGTCCAGCGGGAATTCATAGCCGGCGCCCCAGGCGCCGACCGTAGCGCTCTCGCCCGGCGCCTTGACGCGCGCGGCGCCGAGGTTGAGGTGCAGCACCTGGCCGTTCTCGCGGCGGTAGGACGCCAAGCCGGCGAGGGCGTATTCGCGTTCGGTGAATTTGTCCGATGTCGCGCGTTCGGTCACGCGGACGCGGCCAAAATCGAAGCGGGCGCCCAGCGACCAGCCCGTGTCGTTTCGATAGGGCACCCACTTGGCGCCGAAACCGTGGGCGTTAGCCTTGAAGTCAGCGTCCCTCGCGCGCGCGACCGCGACTTCCAGTTCGAGGTTATCGACCGGGCTGAAGCCGAACAGCAGTTCGCCGCCTTTGGTCTTGTCGTCCTTGCTCCAGACGCCCTCGACCTTCGTGCCGCCCTTGTCGAGCGTGCCGGCGTCGTCGGTCGCCATCGGACTTTCGGCCAGTACCGGCGTGGCGACAAGGAGCGCGGTCGCCGCGAGAACGGCAAACCAGGGCAAGCGGTTTTCCTTCATGCCGATTTCACCTTTCCATCGGACTATTTGGTCAAAATCAGTTTGTTCTGGCGCGTCAGGCGCAGGCGGTAGGTTTCGGCGCCGTGTTCGATGACGACTTCGCTGCTGCCGGCGAACAGCGCACGACTGTCGAGGGGCTGCGGGACCGGAGCCTTTCCGGCCAGCTTGGCCTCGGCCTGGTTGATCGCCTTCAGGGCATCGGTGCGTGCCTGGATCGAACGCATTTTGTGACTTACGTTAGCACATCCATTGAGAATGGCTCTCAGTGTATATGAGAATGGTTCTCACATGCAAGAAATTTTTTATAGTCACAACAGGGCGTTGGGTATTCCCATACGGGAATTATGTGAAAAACGCAGCGCTTTTGCCGGGCCGCCCCAAGGAAAAGCGCGGTACGCGCCGAAAGCTTTGTGATGGCTCCCCGTAATATCGAGCGCAAGCGAGCACGAAAGAACCCCCCGAGAGGAAGGTCGCGCACCGCGCGACGTTTGCGATTGGGAGGTCGCGCAC
>CAZPIE010000143.1:0-3936 GCA_964586275.1 uncultured Methyloversatilis sp.
AGATCGAACATGTCAATGTCGGACCGCGACGGCTTCATCTGGCACGATGGCCGACTCGTGCCCTGGCGCGAGGCCACCACCCACGTGCTGACCCATTCGCTGCACTACGGCCTCGCCGTCTTCGAGGGCGTCCGCGCATACAAGACCGTCAATGGCACGGCCATCTTCCGCCTCAAGGAACACACCGACCGCCTGTTCAACTCGGCGCACATCTACCGGATGACAATGCCCTACGACAAGGAGACGCTGATGGCCGCGCAGAAGGAAGTCGTGCGGGCGAACCAGCTCGAGTCGGCCTACATCCGCCCGATCGCCTTCTACGGCTCCGAGAAGATGGGCGTGTCTCCCAAGGGCGCCAAGGTGCATGTCTCGATCGCCGCCTGGCCCTGGGGCGCCTACCTCGGCGAGGAAGGCATGGCCCAGGGCATCCGCGTCAAGACCTCCAGCTACGCGCGCCACCACGTCAATGTCTCGATGTGCCGCGCCAAGTATTCCGGCACCTACGCCAACTCGATCCTCGCCAACATGGAGGCGACCGAACACGGCTACGACGAGGCGCTGCTGCTCGACGTCGACGGCTTCGTGGCCGAGGGCGCGGGCGAGAACCTGTTCATCGTCAAGGACGACCGAATCTACGAGCCCGAGATCGCCTCGGCGCTGACCGGCATCACGCGCGCCACGGTGCACACGCTGGCCGCCGAGCTCGGCTACACGGTCACCTCCAAGCGCCTGACGCGCGACGACCTCTACATCGCCGATGAAGCCTTCTTCACCGGCACCGCCGCCGAGGTCACGCCGATCCGCGAGCTCGACGGCCGCCAGATCGGCGCCGGCCGCCGCGGCCCGCTGACGACGAAAATCCAGAGCCTGTTCTTCGACGTGGTGAACGGCCGGGCGCCGGCCCACGCCGACTGGCTGTCCAAAGTGTGAGCACCGCCATGAGCCAAATTGACGAAACCGCAAGAGAGGTCGCCGTCACCGCGCACGACCTGCCGCTGCACTGCCCGCGTCCCGGCGCCCCGCTGTGGGCGCGCCATCCGCGCGTCTTCCTCGACGTGCTGAAGAACGATGAAACGATCTGTCCGTACTGCGGCACCAAGTATCGTTTCAGCGGCGAGAAACCGAAGGGTCATCACTGAATCATCCACAGCGCATCCTGATCGTAGCCCCTTCTTGGATCGGGGACACGATCATGATGCAGCCGCTGCTGATGCGGCTGCGCGAACTTCATCAGACGGTCGAAATCCATGTGCTGGCGCCGGCCTGGAGCGCGCCGTTGCTGGCGCGCATGCCCGAAGTCACCGCCAGCATCGAGAACCCCTTCGCCCACGGAACATTCGACTGGGCCGGCCGCAAGGCCCTGGGGCGCCGTCTCGCGGAAGCTGACTTTCAACAGGCCTACGTGCTGCCGAACTCGTGGAAATCGGCGCTCGTCCCCTTCTTCGCCAGGATTCCCGAGCGCATCGGTTACCACGGCGAAGCGCGCTATGTGCTCCTGAACCGGCGTTTCCCGAAGAGCGCCCTGCCCCGCCTCGTTGACCGCTATGCCGCGCTGGCCGGCAAGTTTCCCGATCCGACGCCTGAACCGCGGCTGACCTCGACGCCCGAGCAGCAGCGTGCCGCGCGCGAAGCACTTGGCCTGCCGCCCGAGGCCGCACCCGTCGTCTTTTGCCCCGGCGCGGAATACGGCCCGGCCAAGCGCTGGCCGATCCGTCACTTTGCCGACCTGGCACGCTGGATTGGCGCCGATGGCACGGCCATCTGGATCGTCGGCTCCGCCAAAGACCGTACGGTCGGCGATGCCGTCGCGTTGCAATCCGAAGGCACGGCGCTCAACCTCTGCGGGCGCACCTCGCTCGAGCAGGCCATCGACCTGATCGCCGGCGCGCGCGCCGTCGTCAGCAACGATTCCGGCCTGATGCACGTCGCCGCGGCGCTCGACCGCCCGCTGGTCGCGCTGTACGGATCATCGAGTCCCGACTACACGCCGCCGCTGTCCCGCCATGCGACAATCCTCTCGCTCGGCCTCGACTGCAGCCCCTGCTTCAAGCGGGAATGCCCATTGCCTTCCCCGGACACATTGCGCTGCCTCGATGACATTACGCCCGAGCGCGTCCACGCTGCCCTGAATCCCTGATGCCCAAGAAGCCGATCTTCACCTCGCCGCAGGAAGCCGAAGCCGCCTTCTACGAGGCGCTGGAGCGCGGCGATCTCGACGCGATGATGAACGTCTGGGCCGAGGACGAGGAAATCGTCTGCGTGCATCCCGGCGGGCCGCGTCTCGCCGGCTACGCGCTGGTGCGCGAAGGCTGGCGCCGCATCTTCGCGGGCGGCACGCGGCTCAAGGTGCAGCTGCTCGCGCTATCCACCGTGCACAGTCCCTTCGCCGCCGTGCATAGCATCATCGAACAGATCGCCGTCGTCGGGCAGAAGCACCTCGCCGCGCCCGTCGTCGCCACCAACGTCTATATCCGCGGGGCGCTCGGCTGGCGCATGATCGTCCACCATGCCTCGCCCGTGCCGCCCAGCAGCATCGGCGACGCCCCGCAAGTCTTGCACTGAGGCAACCACCATGATCGCTCCAGAAATCTTCAAGGCCTACGACATCCGCGGCATCATCGACCAGTCGCTGACGCCCGAAACGGCACGACAGATCGGGCAGGCGCTCGGCACGGAAGCCCGCGCCGCCGGCCTGACCGCCATCGCCATCGGCCGCGACGGCCGCCTCTCCGGTCCGGCGCTGGCCGCCGCGCTCGCCGAAGGCATCGTCAGCACCGGCACCGACGCCGTCGACATCGGCTGCGTGCCGACGCCGGTCACCTACTTCGCCGCCTACCACCTCGGCACGCACAGCTGCGTCTCGGTCACCGGCAGCCACAATCCCCCCGACTACAACGGCTTCAAGATGGTGCTGGGCGGCGAGACGCTCCACGGCGAGCGCATCCAGCGTCTGCGCCAGCGCATCGAGAAGGGCGACTTCGCCACGGGCAAAGGGGTGTTTTGCCGCACCGACGTGCGTGAGGCCTATCTCGACCGCATCGTCAAGGATGTGAAGCTGAGCCGTGCCATGAAGATCGTCGTCGACTGCGGCAACGGCGTCGCCGGCGAACTGGCGCCCGCACTGCTCCGCCGCATGGGCTGCGAAGTCATCGAACTGTTCTGCGAGATCGACGGCCACTTCCCGAACCATCACCCCGATCCGTCGAAGCCGGAGAACCTGCGCGACGTGCAGCGCGTGCTGCGCGAGACCGACGCCGAGTTGGGATTGGCTTTCGACGGCGATGGCGACCGCCTCGGCGTCGTCACCAAGGACGGCGAGATCATCTACCCCGACCGGCAGTTGATGCTCTTCGCCGCCGACATCCTCGCGCGCAATCCCGGCGCCACGATCATCCACGACGTGAAGTGCTCGCGCTGGGTCGCCGAATCCGTGCGCTTCCAGGGCGGCGTGCCGCTGATGTGGAACACCGGCCATGCGCTGATCAAGGCCAAGCTGCGCGAGACCGGCGCACCGCTGGCCGGCGAGATGAGCGGCCACATGTTCTTCAACGAGCGCTGGTACGGCTTCGACGACGGTCTCTACGCCGGCGCGCGCCTGCTCGAAATCATCTCGCGCTGGCAAGACGCGAACTGGCCGCTGAAGCATTTGCCGAACGCGATTTCGACGCCCGAGCTCAATCTCAAGATGCAGGAAGGCGAACCGCACCAATTGATCGCCAAGCTGCAGCAAAACGGCAAGTTCCCCGGCGCCCGCGAGCTGATCACCCTCGACGGCGTGCGCGCCGAATATGCCGACGGTTTCGGCCTCGCGCGCGCCTCGAACACGACGCCGGTGATCGTGCTGCGCTTCGAGGCCGACAATGCGCAGGCGCTGGCGCGCATCCAGGCCGACTTCAAGGCTGCGCTGGAAGCCGTCTGGCCGGGGCTGGACGTGCA
>CAZPIE010000144.1:0-1574 GCA_964586275.1 uncultured Methyloversatilis sp.
CGTGGATGTAGGAGATTTCCTTGAGCTTGAGCGCACCTTCCAGGGCGATCGGGTAGTGATGGCCGCGGCCGAGGAACAGCGCGTGGCGCTTGTCGGCGAAACGGCCGGCCCAGGCGCGGATCTCCGCTTCGAGGGCCAAGACCTTCTGCACGGCGACCGGCAGGTGGCGCAGCGAAGCGAGATGCCGGCTCTCCTCCGCGGCCTCAAGTCGTCCGCCCTGCTTCGCCAGCGTGGCGGCGAGCAGGAACAGCGCGGCCAACTGGGTAGTGAACGCCTTGGTGGATGCCACGCCGATCTCGGGGCCGGCGCGCGTGAGAAAGCGCAGCGCGCATTCGCGCACGATCGCCGATTCCGGCACGTTGCAGATCGCCAGCGTCTTCGCCATGCCGAGCGACTTGGCATGCTTGATCGAGGCCAGCGTGTCGGCGGTCTCGCCGGATTGGGAGATCGCGACGACCAGCTGGTCGGGGGCGGGCACCGAAGCGCGGTAGCGGTATTCGCTCGCCACCTCGACCGTGCAGGGCAGCCCCGCGAGCTGCTCGATCCAGTAGCGGGCGACGAGGCCGGCGTGGTAGCTCGTGCCGCAGGCAATGATCAGCACCGACTTCACGTCGCGCAGCACTTCGGGCGCGCTCGCGCCGAACAGGTTGGCGGAGAAGGTCTGGGCGCCGCCGATCATCTCGAGCGTCGCCGCCAGCGCCTGCGGCTGCTCGAAGATCTCCTTCTGCATGTAGTGGCGGTATTCGCCCAGTTCCACGGCGTCGGCCGAGAGCGTGCTTTCATGGACCGCACGCTCGACTGCCGTCCCGTCAGCGCCGACTATCCGGATGCCCTCGCGCGACAACTCGGCGACATCGCCCTCTTCCAGATAGACCATGCGGCGGGTCACCTGCAGCAGCGCCGAGGCATCCGAGGCGGCGTAGTTGCCGTCCTTGCCGAGCCCCAGCAGCAGCGGCGCGCCCTGCCGCGCGACGACGATGCGCTGCGTCCCTTCGCACAGCACGGCGATGGCATAGGCGCCGATCAACCGCTGGGTCGTCTTGCCGACCGCCTCGAACAGGCCGGCGGCGGTCTTCAGGCTTTCCTGCAGCAGGTGGGCGATGACCTCGGTGTCGGTGTCGGAGGTGAACACGTAGCCGGCGGCGACGAGCTCTTGCTTGATCTCGGCGTAGTTCTCGATGATGCCGTTATGCACGACCGCCAGCCCGCCCGACACGTGCGGATGCGCGTTGCGCTCGGTGGGCACGCCGTGGGTCGCCCAGCGCGTATGGGCGATGCCGATGCCGGCGGATTTGCCCGCCGCCAGCGCGGCCAGTTCGGCGACCCGCCCGACGCTGCGCAGGCGCTCGAGTTGCGGACCGAGGAAGGCGAGGCCGGCCGAATCGTAGCCGCGGTATTCCAGCTTGCGCAGGCCTTCGACGAGAACCGGAACGATGTTGCCGCTCGCGACGGCCGCGACGATACCGCACATGGACTACCCTTTCTGCTGTTTCTGTTTGACCGGGCGTTTCCAGCCGGGAATCGAAATCTGCTTGGCGCGCGAGATCGTGAGCTGGTCCGGCGGCGCATCCTTG
>CAZPIE010000144.1:1674-3935 GCA_964586275.1 uncultured Methyloversatilis sp.
AATCGAAATCTGCTTGGCGCGCGAGATCGTGAGCTGGTCCGGCGGCGCATCCTTGGTCAGCGTCGTTCCTGCCCCAAGGGTGGCGCCACGGCCGACCGTCACCGGCGCGACGAGTTGCGTGTCGGAGCCGATGAAGACGTCATCCTCGATCACCGTACGGAACTTGTTGGCGCCGTCGTAGTTGCAGGTGATGGCGCCGGCGCCCACATTGACGCGGCTGCCCATCGTGGTGTCGCCAACGTAGGCGAGGTGGTTGGCCTTCGAATGCGCGGCGATCGTGGAGTTCTTCACCTCGACGAAATTGCCGATGTGCACATCCTCGGCCAGCACCGTGCCGGGCCGCAGGCGCGCGAACGGCCCGATGATCGAATGCGGGCCGACCACGGCGTCCTGGATCACGCAGTGCGCGTTGATGCGCACGCCGTCCTGCAGCTCGACGCGGCCCTCGAAGACGCAATTGACGTCGATGAACACGTCGCGGCCGCAGACCAGCTCGCCGCGCACGTCGATGCGGTCGGGATCGGCGAGCGTGACGCCCTGCGTCAGCAGCGCCTCGGCGATGTTGCGCTGATGGATGCGTTCGAGCCGGGCCAGCTGGTTCTTGCTGTTGATGCCATCGGTTTCCCAGTTGTCGTCCGGTTGGGCGGTCGCGATCTCCATGCCTTCGGCCACGGCCATGGCCACGATGTCGGTCAGGTAGTACTCGCCCTGCGCGTTGCGGTTGCCGAGCAGCGGCAGCCAGCGCGCCAGCGCCGCGCCCGGCGCGACGAGGATGCCGGTGTTGATCTCGCGGATCGCGCGCTCGGCGTCGTCAGCATCCTTCTCCTCGACGATGCGGGTCACTTTTCCATCGATGCGGACGATGCGGCCATAGCCCCTGGGATCCTCGAGATGCGCAGTGAGCAGGGCCAGCCTGTTTTCGCCCGCGCAGGCGATCAGGCGTTGCAAGGTCTCCACGCGGGTGAGCGGCACATCGCCATACAGTATCAAAGTCGGCGCTGGCGGGACGGCATCGATATGCGGCAGGGCCTGCAGAACCGCATGGCCGGTGCCCAGCTGCGGCTCCTGCAAGGCCCAGGCGACATCCGGCGCGGCGAGCTTCTGCGGCACGCGCTCGCCGCCATGGCCATAGACAACGCAGATTTTCGCTGCACCGAGCTTGCGTGCGGTGTCGAGCACATGGGCCAGCAGCGGCTTGCCGGCGAGCGGGTGCAGCACCTTCGGCAGGTCGGAACGCATGCGCGTTCCTTTCCCGGCGGCCAGTATGACGACATTCAGCATGATGCCGCCAGTTTATCAGCCCGTCAGCGCGGCAGCGTGCTGGCGCCCATGAGGAATTCGTCGACGGCGCGTGCGCACTGGCGGCCTTCGCGAATCGCCCACACCACGAGCGACTGGCCGCGCCGCATGTCGCCGGCGGCGAAGACCTTGGCCACGCTGGTGGCGTAGCAGCCTTCTCCGTCCGTCGTGGCGCTGGCGTTGCCGCGCGCGTCCCTGGCGACCCCGAAGCCGTCGAGCACGGAGGCGATCGGGTGGGTGAAGCCCATGGCGAGGAAGACCAGGTCGGCCCGGATCTCGAACTCGCTGCCCGGGATCTCCTTCATCTTCCCGTCGCTCCAGTCGAGGCGCACACACTTTAGCGCCTTGAGCTTGCCTTTTTCTCCGACGAATTCCTTGGTGGCGATCGACCAGTCGCGCGCGCAGCCTTCCTCGTGCGAAGAGGAGGTGCGCAGCCGGGTCGGCCAGTAGGGCCAGACCAGCGGCTTGTTTTCCTGTTCGGGCGGCTGCGGCAGCAGTTCGAACTGGGTCACGCTCGCCGCCCCGTGGCGGTTGGCGGTGCCGACGCAATCCGAACCGGTATCGCCGCCGCCGATCACGACGACGTGCTTGCCCCTGGCGTTGATCGTATTCTTCCTGCCGCCGGCCACTTCCTTGTTCTGCGGAATCAGGAATTCGAGCGCGAAATGCACGCCGGCCAGCGCGCGGCCGGGAATCGGCAGGTCGCGTGGCGTTTCCGAACCGCCGGCGAGGATGACGGCATCGAACTCCTTGAGCAGCTTGCTCGGCGCGACGACCCGGACAGCGTCGTTGGCGACGCCGGGCGGCATGCCGGCGCCGATCAGGGTGTGGGTCAGGAACTTCACGCCCTCGACGCGCAACTGCGCGACGCGCCAGTCGATCAGGCGCTTGTCGAGCTTGAAGTCGGGGATGCCGTAGCGCAGCAAGCCGCCGATGGCATCGTTCTTCTCGAAGACCGTGAC
>CAZPIE010000145.1:0-3912 GCA_964586275.1 uncultured Methyloversatilis sp.
TGTAGGGCGCGATCTTGTCGACCGTCAGCCGGTAGCCGGCGACGCCCCACTGCGTTTCGCCGCGCTGCACGGCGAGCGTGCCGTAGGTCCAGAGGGGCGTCATGATCTTCACGCCCGTCAGCGGCCTGGACGACTTGGCGTGGATGATCTGGTTGGCGGGCGGCGGCGGCGTGTGGATGCAGGCGCCGAAGTAGGGGACGATGAGAAATTCGGTCACCTTATCCCCTTGCCGTTCGAGCGGCAGCGCGAAGCCGGCGATGCGGATTTTCCTGCCGTCGAGCGATGGCTCGGCCGGGGCGGCGTCCCAAAGCTTCTTCAGCCTGTCGAGCGCCTCCATCGCGCGCGGGTCGGAATCCTGCAGCTTCGAGAAGTCGAGGTCCTTGAACTCCTTCGAGGGATCCCAGCCCTTGGGCACCATGGCTTCCCATTTCAGTTCCGGCCAGGCGTCGGCTACGGCGAGCGGCGCGAAAAACAGCAGGACGGCGAAGAGCGGCAGTGACTTCATGGTCAGTTTCTTGGCGTGAGGCCGTCGGCGAGCGACATGCGCCAGGCGCGCCAGCCGGGCACGAGGCTGGCGGCGAGGCCGGTGCCGACGATGGACAGCAGCAGCGCCCATTCGTTCGCCGCGGGCGGACGCAGTTGCAAGGGAATGCCCAAGTGCGTCAAGGCAAGCGGCGCGAGCAGGACGATGCCGGCGGCCAGCAGCACGCCGCCGAGCGCGACGCCCAGCACGGTGACGACCAGGCCTTCCGCGACCAGCATGAGGAAGATGTCGCCCGGCCCCGCGCCGAGGCTGCGCAGGATGGCCAGCTCGCGCCGGCGTTCGTTCAGGCCGGCGAGCAGCGTGGCAGTCAGCCCGGCCAGCCCGACCAGCACGACCAGTGCGGAGATGGCGAGCAGGCTGTTCTCGACGCTGGCGAGCGTCTGCCACAGCTCGTCGAGCGCCACGCCGGGCAGCACGGCCATCAGCGGCTCGCCGCGATACGCGTTGATGTGGCGCTGCAGCCGGAACACGTCGGCGCGGCTCTTGAGGCCGACCAGCATGGCGGTGATTTCCTTGGGCGCGAGGTCGAACTTGCGCACCTGCTCGGCGGGGATGTTCAAGCCGGGCAGCGGCGCGCCGCCGGCCCAGTCGAGGTGGATCGCGCTGATCGCCTCCAGGCTCACATGCACCGCGCGATCGGCCGGCGTGCCGGTGGGGGCGAGGATGCCGACGACGGTGAAGGGCTTGTCCGCGTGTTCGGGGCCGAGCGGCTCCATGCCGTGCGCCAGCACGATGCGGTCGCCGACGCGATAGCCCAGCTCCTTCGCCACCGCGCTGCCGAGCACCGCTTCGAACACCGCATCGACGTTGCCGGCGAAGGAGCGGCCGGCCGCGAAAGTCAGCGGTTGCGAGACGGCGGGGCGACGGTGCAGGAAGTAGTCGGGCGTCGTGCCGACCACCGGAAAGCCGCGGTGCGAATCGCCGAGCGAGACTGGCACGGCCCAGGCTACGGCCGGATGCGTGGCGAGCGCCGCGTAGCTGTCCCAGCGCATGTTCTGCGTCGCCGCGCCGGTATGGAAGACCGCGTACATCATCAACTGCGTCGCGCCGCCGCGCGGGCCGACGACGAGGTCGACGCCGGAGACCGACTGGGCGAAGTTCGCGCGCGCGTCGTGGCGCAGGCGCTCGACGGCGAGCAGCAGCGCGGCGGCGAGCGCGATGGCGACGAGCGTGATGCCCAGCGTCAGCCGCCGCGCCCAGGCGCTCTTCAGCGCGATTAAGAGTACGGCCTTCATGCGTCGCCTCCGGCGCCCGCGCGATTGATGTCGGCGAGCGCGACGCGGCGGTCGAAGTGCGCGGCGAGCCGCTCGTCGTGGCTGACGAAGAGCAGCGCGGCGCCCGCCGCCCGCGTCTCGGCAAGCAGCAGGTCGACGAAGCGCTGCTGGCGCGGCGCGTCGAGCGCGGAGGTCGGTTCGTCGGCGAGGACGATCTCCGGCCGGCCGATCAGGGCGCGCGCCGCCGCGACGCGCTGCTGCTGGCCGACCGACAGCTCGGCGGCAGGCCGGCCCCACAGGCCGGGCGCGAGATCGAGATGGTCGAGCAGTTGCGCGGCAGCCTTGCGCGCAGCGCCGGCGCGCGCGGCGCGCTGCGCCGAGAAGGTGCAGGGCAGCAGCACGTTGTCGAGCGCGGAAAGCCAGGGCAGCAGATTGAACTGCTGGAAGATGAAGCCGATGTGATCGGCGCGGAAGCGGTCGCGCGCGCGGCCGGAGAGCGTGTCGATGCGCTGACCGAGCAGCGTCACCGTGCCGGCGGAAGGCAGCGCCACGCCGCCGAGCACGGCGAGCAGCGTGCTCTTGCCGCCGCCGCTCGGCCCGTGCAGGAACACCCGCTCGCCCCCCGCGACGGCGAAGCGCGGGATGTCGAGACAGTTTGCGTGTTGTCCGCGCCAGCGGAAGACCAGATTGTCGAGCGCGATCATGCGCCCGAATTTACCAGCCCAGCACGGGGTTCTTCGGGGTGAGCCGTTGCGCGCCCTGACCGCTGGGGCCGGCGCGTTGCGTTTCGAGGCGGTACAGGCGCTTGAACTGCTTGAAGAGCGTCGTCTCGATGCCTTTCAGCGCGGCCGGATTGGCGCAGCGGAAGACATGGCGCGCAACCGCGTCGGCGTGTTCGCCGCCGTCGAACTTCGGCATCTCCACCGCGACGGACTGCACGGCGCAATTGGCGGCCGGCGTCGGCAGCCACAGCGCGGCGGCATCCTTGAGCGATTTCTCGGCGGCGGCCAGCGCGGCCTTTTCCTTGTCGGTCTTCGGCGCGCGCTCGAAACCGACGACGGCATCCAGCGGCAGTTCGAGGTTGAGCGTGACCGTGTCCTGGTCGATGGCGACGTCGAGCTTGCCCTCGCCATGGACGTGCTTGTGCTGGGCATAGGCGGGCCAGGCGAAGAGCAGGGCGGCGGCGAGCAGGGCGGGGCGGTTCATCGGCGGGTCTCCTTTCAGGGGAAGAAGGATCAATGGGAATGGCCGCTGCCGAAGACGACGATGGCGAGGCCGGCGGCGAGCAGCAGGCCGTGCCAGCCGATGCCGCGCTGCTCGCGCTTGAGGCGCGGCATCAGGTCGGCGATGGCGATGTAGGCGAAGCTGGCGGCGGCGATGGTGAGGATGTAGGGCACCCAGTCCTGCGCGCGTTCCAGGGCAAGATAGCCGAGAATGCCGCCGACCAGCGAGGCGAGGCTGGACACGCCGTTCCAGAACAAGGCCTTGGCGCGCCGCCAGCCGGCGGCGAGCAGGATGGCGAAATCGCCCGCTTCCTGCGGCACCTCGTGGGCGATCACGGCCAGCGTGGCGGCCCAGCCGAGGGCGGGGTCGGCGAGAAAGGCGGCGGCGATCAGCAGGCCGTCGGTGAAGTTGTGGAAGCCGTCGCCGACCAGGATGCTCACCGCCTCGCCGCCGTGCAGGTGATGGTGGTCGTGCGTGTGATCCAGGCAGTTGCCGCTGCCCGCGTGGTCGTCTTCGTTGCCGTGGGAATGGCGCCAGATGGCGAACTTTTCCAGCGCGAAAAAGCCGAGGATGCCGCCCAGCAGGACGGGGAAAACCTCGTGCGGGGTCAGTCCCGATTCGAGCGCCTCGGGCAGCAGGTGGAGGAGGGCGGTCGCCAGCAGGATGCCGATCGAGAAGCTGACGGCGTAGGTGAGCCACTTCTTCGGCAGGCCGAACAGCACCAGCGCGGCGGCGGCGAGGCTCAGGATGCCGCCCAGCAGGCAGGCGACGACGATCTGCAGGAGCAGGGGGAGGGAGGACATGGACGCGGATTGAAACACAACCATGTTGCAAATGCAACCATGTTGCAAATAATCGCCGGCTATGTTTTCATGCGCGCATGTCCGCCACCGCCGATCTACTGCGCGCCGCCGGCGTCAAGGTCACGCC
>CAZPIE010000146.1:0-3887 GCA_964586275.1 uncultured Methyloversatilis sp.
GTCATCCTCGACGAATCCGAAATTCCGACGCACTGGTACAACATCGCCGCCGACCTGAAGAATCCGCCGGCGCCGCCGCTCGGCCCGGACGGCCAGCCGGTGACGCCGGACAAGATGCTCGCCATCTTCCCCGGCCCGATCCTCGAGCAGGAAATGTCGGCCGAGCGCTGGATCCCGATTCCCGAGGAGGTGCGCAAGATCTACGCGCTGTGGCGCCCGAGCCCGCTGTGCCGCGCCGAACGGCTGGAGCAGGTGCTCGGCACGCCCTGCAAGATCTTCTACAAGTACGAAGGCGTCTCGCCGGCCGGTTCGCACAAGCCGAACTCCGCCGTGCCGCAGGCCTGGTTCAACAAGATCGCCGGCACGCAGCGGCTGGTGACGGAAACGGGCGCGGGCCAGTGGGGCTGCTCGCTGGCGCTCGCCGGCCAGATGTTCGGCCTGCCGGTGCGCATCTTCATGGTCAAGGTGAGCTACGAGCAGAAGCCCTATCGCCGCCTGATGATGCAGACCTTCGGCGGCGAAGTGCTGGCCAGCCCGACCAACCTGACCAAGGCCGGCCGCGACGTGCTGGCGGCAGATCCGGAGAATCCCGGCAGCCTCGGCATCGCGATCTCCGAAGCGGTCGAGGAGGCGGTGTCGGTACCGGGCACCAAGTACGCATTGGGCTCCGTGCTCAACCACGTGCTGCTGCACCAGACCGTGATCGGCCTCGAAGCCAAGAAGCAGTTCGAGAAGATCGGCGAATATCCCGACATGATGTTCGCGCCCTGCGGCGGCGGCTGCAACTTCGCCGGCGCGACCTTCCCCTTCCTCGGCGACGCGGCGGCGGGCGACAAGCGCGCGCAGAAGATCCGCATGGTCGCCGTCGAGCCGGCCTCCTGCCCGACGCTGACCAAGGGTGTCTACGCTTACGACTACGGCGACGCCTCCGGCTACACGCCGCTGATGAAGATGTACACGCTCGGCCACGACTTCATGCCGCCGGGCATCCATGCCGGTGGCCTGCGCTATCACGGTGACAGCCCGCTGATCTCCCAGCTCTACCACGAGAAGCTGATCGAGGCGGTGGCCGTGCATCAGACCGCGACCTTCGAGGCCGGTGTGATGTTCGCGCGTGCCGAGGGCATCATCCCCGCGCCGGAATCGGCCCACGGCATCCGCGCCTGCATCGACGAGGCGCTGCGCTGCAAGCAGACCGGCGAGCCGAAGACGCTGTTCTTCAACCTGTCGGGCCACGGCCACTTCGACATGACCGCCTACGAAAGCTATTTCGCGGGCAAGCTCGAAGACTTCGAGTATCCGGCGGAGGCGATCCAGGAGTCGCTCCAGCACCTGCCCAAGGTCGGCTGACCGGTCCAGCGATGCGCATCGCATTTCTCGTCCTGCTGCTGGCGAACCTCGTCCTCCTCGTCTGGGGGCAGGGCCGTCTCGGCACGCAGGACGCCGGGCGCGAGCCCGAGCGCATGGCGCAGCAACTCGCGCCGGAGAAGCTGCGCATCGTCCAGGCCCAATGACTTTCATCGTCGGCCTGACCGGCGGCATCGGCAGCGGCAAGAGCGCGGCGGCGGAACGCTTCGCCGCGCTGGGCGCCGCCAGCGTCGATACCGATGTCATCGCGCATGAGCTGACCGCGCCCGGCGGCGCCGGCATCGCGCCGATCCGCGCCGCCTTCGGCGACAGCGTGATCACCGCCGATGGCGCGCTCGACCGGGCCGCGATGCGTCGTATCGCTTTCAGCGATCCCGCCGCCCGCGCACGGCTCGAGGCCATCCTGCATCCGCTCATTCGCACCGAAAGCGAGACGCGGTGCCGTAGCGCGGCTGCCGACTTTCCCTACATCGTGCTCGTGGTGCCGCTGCTGGTCGAGTCGGGGGGCTATCGCGAGCGCGTCAACCGCGTCTGCGTCGTCGATTGCCCCGAGGACATCCAGATTGCACGGGTAATGGCGCGCAGTGGTCTGACGCGGGATGCGGCGATTGCCATTATGGCTGCCCAGGCCGGCCGGGCAGAGCGCCTCGCCGCCGCCGACGATGTCATCGACAACGGCGGCAGCCTCGCGGCGCTCGTCGAACAGGTCGACCGCCTGCACGCAAAGTACTGCGCACTGGCGAAAAAAACTTGTCGGGAACCGGCGCGAACCCCATGATTGCGGGGGCTTTCTGCCCGAGTTCGAGTTGAGGTTTGGGGATATTTCGGTCAGAATGCGCCGGATTAATCCCCGGGCCGCCGCGTGATCACCTACGATTACCCACTGAACGAACGCATCCGCACCCTGTTGCGGCTGGAGGATCTGTTCGACCGGACCGGGCATTTCGTCGAGTCGGATGAACCCGAATCCCATCATGTCGCACTGGTGACGCTGTTCGACATTCTCGAAGTCGCGAGCCGCGCCGACCTGAAGATGGACATGGTGCAGGAACTCGAGCGGCAACGGCAGGCGCTGCTCTCTTTCCGCAACAATCCGGACATCTCCGAAGATGCCCTCAACGGCGCGCTCTACGAGATCGAGCAGGCCTCGGCGGCGCTGCTGGCGATGCAGGGCAAGACGGGGCAGTACCTGCGCGAGAACGAATGGCTGATGAGCATCAAGAACCGCGCCGGCATTCCCGGCGGCGTCTGCGAGTTCGACCTGCCCTCTTATCACTTCTGGCTCAACCGCGATGCCGCGCAGCGCCGCAGCGAACTGCACGGCTGGGTCCATCCGCTGCTGCCGATCCGCGATGGCCTGGGCATCGTGCTGCGCCTGCTGCGCTCGTCGGGCCGGCCCGAACGGCAGGTCGCGCTCCACGGCGCCTTCCAGCAGATGCTGTCCGGCCGTGCCGCCCAGCTGATCCGCCTGCGCGTGGCAAGAAGCCAGGCCGTGGTGCCGGAAATCAGCGCCAACAAATATGCGCTCAACATCCGCTTCATCGTGCCCGACACCGACATGCGCCCGAAACAGACCGAAGCGGACATCGAGTTCGAGCTGACCTTCTGCAATCTGTGAAGTCGGAGATTTCAGCCAGCCGGAGTCGACCACGCCGCGCGAATAGCGGCGATGCCCTGCGCCCCTGCCGTCAATGCTTCCGGCATGGCGGCGGATGACAATCCCCCGATGGCATAGACCGGCAGCGGCAAGCCCGCGGCCAACCGGGCAAAACCTTCCCAGCCGATGCCTGCGTCGCCGGGGTGTGTCGCGGTGGGTTTCACCGGGCCGAGGACGGCGAAGTCGAGGCCGAGGCGCGCGGCCTGCTCGAGTTCGCGCCGTTCGTGGCAGGATGCGCCGACGAGCGGGAAGGACGGGCGCTGGCTCAGCGCCATGAGTTGGCGCGCCGGCAGGTGCAGGCCGTCGGCGCCGCTGGCGCGTGCGAGTTGCGCGTCGCCATTCACCAGCACGCGCGCGCCGCGTTGCCGGCAGCGCGCCACCGCCGCGGCCGCGAAGGATTCGCGCTGCATTTCGGGCAGGCTGCCCTCGCGCAGTTGCACGAGCTTCAAGCCGCGTTCGAGCGCCGCATCGAGCGCCGCCAGTTGCGCTTGCATGCCGATCTGCCAGGCGTGGGTGATGCCGTAGAGCGGCGGCAGCTTCAGCGCGGCGAACAGCGGGCCGTTGGCCGGCAGCATCGGTTCCGCGGTTGGCGCCGCGGGCCGCTGCCAGACCAGCGCGCTGTGCACATGGTCGCGCAATTCGCCGCGCCACTGCGTGATGCGGAAGAAGTGCAGGCGCACATGCGCATGCGCGTAGACATGCTCGCGCACGATCCAGGGCGTCGCCGCGACGACCTCGATGCCGAGCTCCTCGCGCAGTTCGCGCACGATGGCATCGCGCGGCGTCTCGCCCGGCTCGACCTTGCCGCCGGGAAACTCCCAGTAGCCCGGATAGAAGCTGCCCGGTCCGCGCTGCCCGAGCA
>CAZPIE010000147.1:0-3862 GCA_964586275.1 uncultured Methyloversatilis sp.
CCGCCTTTTCGGCTTCCCGTCTCGCCCGCCTGCAGCAGCAGCTTGGCACGGCCCTGACGGCGGAACACTGGTATTTCGTCGAGACTGACGGTACGCTGACGGGCGATGAACTGGCGCGGCTCAAGGACTTGCTCGGCATCGCGGCGACGCTGCCGCCCGAACCGACCGGCGAGCTCCTGCTGGTGACGCCGCGCCTCGGCACGATTTCGCCCTGGTCGTCGAAGGCGACCGACATCGCCCACAACTGCGGCTTCGCGGCCATCAAGCGTATCGAGCGCGGCGTGGCTTACCACATCCGAAAGTCGGCGCTGGCGGGACGGCAGGCGGTCGGCCAGTTGCACGATCGCATGACCGAGTCGGTGCTCGACAGCATCGACGCCGCCGAACAACTGTTCCACCATGTCGCGCCGCAGCCGCTGACCACGGTCGACATTCTCGCCGGCGGCCGCGCCGCATTGGTCAAGGCCAACGGCGAGCTGGGCCTGGCCTTGAGCGAGGACGAGATCGACTACCTCGTCGAGAATTTCGCCAAGGCCGGCCGCAACCCGACCGACGTCGAGCTGATGATGTTCGCCCAGGCCAACTCCGAGCACTGCCGCCACAAGATCTTCAATGCGAGCTGGACGGTCGATGGCGCCGACCAGCCCCTGTCGCTGTTCGGCATGATCCGCGCTTCGCACCAGGCCCACCCGCAGGGCACGGTGGTCGCCTACTCCGACAATGCCGCGGTGGTGGAGGGGGCGAAGATCAGCCGCTTCTACCCGCAGGCGGATGGAAGCTACCAGTACATCGAGGATACGACCCACATCCTCGCCAAGGTCGAGACCCACAACCACCCGACCGCCATTTCCCCCTTCCCGGGGGCGGCGACCGGCTCCGGCGGCGAGATTCGCGATGAGGGCGCGACCGGGCGCGGCGCCAAGCCCAAGGCCGGCTTGTGCGGCTTTTCGGTGTCCGACCTGAGGATTCCCGGCTACGCGCAGCCGTGGGAATCGAACTACGGCAAGCCCGATCGCATCGCCTCGGCGCTCGACATCATGATCGAAGGGCCGCTCGGCGCGGCGGCCTTCAACAACGAGTTCGGCCGGCCGAACCTCGCCGGCTATTTCCGCACTTTCGAACAGGCTTTCAACGGCGAGGTGCGCGGCTACCACAAGCCGATCATGATCGCCGGCGGCGTCGGCAACATCGCCGATCGGCACTGCTTCAAGGAACGCTTCCCGGCCGGCACGCAGCTGATCCAGCTCGGCGGTCCCGGCATGCTGATCGGCCTGGGCGGCGGCGCGGCCTCGTCGATGGCCACCGGCGCCAACACCGCCGACCTCGACTTCGCCTCGGTGCAGCGCGGCAACCCCGAGATGCAGCGCCGCGCGCAGGAGGTGATCGACCGCTGCTGGCAAATGGGTGAGCGGAACCCGATCCTGGCCATCCACGACGTCGGCGCCGGCGGCATCTCCAACGCGATGCCCGAACTGGCGAACGATGCCGGAAGAGGCGCGCAGTTCGACCTGCGTGCCGTGCCGAACGAGGAGCCGGGCATGGCGCCGCGCGAGATCTGGTGCAACGAGGCGCAGGAGCGCTACGTGCTGGCCATCGCCCCGGACCGGCTGGCGGAGTTTGCCGCGCTGTGCGCGCGCGAGCGCTGCCCCTATGCGGTGATCGGCGCGGCCACCGAAGAAAGACAGCTCGTCGTCAAGGACGATCATTTCGGCAACAAGCCGGTGGACATGCCGATGGACGTGCTGCTCGGCAAGCCGCCGCGCATGCACCGCAACGCGCAACGCAAGCAGGTGACGATGCCGGCACTCGACCTCGGCAAGGTCGACCTGCGGAAGGCGGCCTTCGACGTCATGCGCCTGCCGGCCGTGGCGAGCAAGAGCTTCCTGATCACCATCGGCGACCGCAGCGTCGGCGGCTTCACCGCGCGCGACCAGTTCGTCGGCCCGTGGCAAACACCGGTGGCCGACGTCGCCGTCACCGCGATGAGTTACGACAGCTATCTCGGCGAGTGTTTCGCGATGGGCGAACGCACGCCGCTCGCCCTGCTGGATGCCCCGGCCTCGGGCCGCATGGCGGTCGGCGAGGCGCTCACCAACCTCGCCGCGGCGCAGGTCGCCGACCTCGGCCAGGTCAAGCTCTCGGCGAACTGGATGGCTGCTGCCGGCCATGGCAGCGAGGATGCCGCGCTGTTCGACACCGTCAAGGCCGTCGGCCTCGAATTCTGTCCGGCGCTGGGCGTGTCGATTCCGGTCGGCAAGGATTCGCTGTCGATGCGCACGAAATGGAACGAAGGGGGGAACGATGGCGGACAGGACAAGGCGGTGATTGCGCCGCTGTCCTTGATCGCCACCGCTTTCGCCCCCTGCGTCGACGTGCGCGCGACGCTGACGCCGCAGCTGCAGTCCGACGAGGACGGCGAGACGGAGCTGATCCTGATCGACCTCGGCCAGGGGAAAAACCGCCTCGGCGGCTCGGCGCTGGCACAGGTGCAGGGCGTGTCTGGCGACGTGCCGCCCGATGCCGATGCGGTACTGCTGAAAGCCTTTTTCGCCGCGATCCAGCAACTGCGCCCGCAGATCCTCGCCTACCACGATCGCGCCGACGGTGGCCTGTTCGCCACGGTGGCCGAGATGAGCTTCGCCTCGCACCTCGGCGTCTCGCTCAACCTCGACGCGCTCTGCTACGACCCGCTGATGAACGACGTCGACGGCATCGAGCGCATGCCGCAGATCCTCGACGGCCGCATGCGCGACCGCATGATCGCGGCCCTGTTCAACGAGGAGCTCGGCGCGGTGATCCAGATCCGCCGCGCCGACCGCGTCGCCGTGATGCAGGCGCTGCGCGACGCCGGTCTTGGCGCCTGCAGCCACAGCATCGGCACGCTCAACGATGCCGACGAGATCCGTATCTGGCGCAACGCGAAGCCCGCATTCACGGCCAGCCGCGTCGAGCTCCAGCGTGCCTGGAGCGAAGTGAGTTACCAAATCGCCCGGTTGCGCGACGATCCGGACTGCGCGCAGGAGGAGTTCGACGCGCTGCTCGACGCCGCCGATCCCGGCCTGTCGTGCTCATTGACATTCGATCCGGCATCCACATTCGCTGTCGGCGGCAACCGCCCGAAGATGGCGATCTTGAGAGAGCAGGGCGTCAACGGCCATGTCGAAATGGCCGCCGCCTTCGACCGCGCGGGCTTCCTGTCCTTCGATGTACACATGTCCGACCTGATGGCCGGCCGCGTGCGGCTGGCCGACTTCAAGGGCCTCGCGGCCTGCGGCGGCTTCTCCTACGGCGACGTGCTCGGCGCGGGGCAGGGCTGGGCGAAGTCGGTGCTGTTCCATCCGGAGCTGAAGGACGAATTCGCCGCTTTTTTCGCGCGCCCCGATACGTTTGCGTTGGGGGTCTGCAACGGCTGCCAGATGATGAGCCACCTCGCGGCCATCATTCCCGGCGCAGGCGCTTGGCCGACTTTTCATCGCAACCGCAGCGAGCAGTTCGAGGCACGCTTCGCGATGGTCGAGATTCCCAAGTCGCCTTCGATTTTCTTTGCTGGCATGGCCGGCTCGAAACTGCCGGTGGTGGTCAGCCATGGCGAAGGCCGCGCGGTGTTCCGTGCGACCTCGTGTCCGGACATTGCCTTGCGCTACATCGACAACCGCGGTGCGGTGGCCACGAGTTATCCGTTCAACCCGAACGGCTCGCCCGACGGCATCGCCGCCGTGACCACGCCCGATGGCCGCTTCACGATCATGATGCCGCACCCCGAGCGCGTCTTCCGCACCGTGCAGATGAGCTGGCATCCGGATCAACTGGGCGAGGACAGTCCCTGGATGACGATGTTCCGCAACGCGCGGAGGTGGGTGGG
>CAZPIE010000148.1:0-3846 GCA_964586275.1 uncultured Methyloversatilis sp.
TGCACGACGTATTGCTGATCGCGGTGGAACAGGTTGTGCGCGCGCAGGGCGGCATACAGGTGATGCATCAGCAGGATGTTGTGCGGATCGTAGAGGCTGCTGCCTTCGGGCAGCAGTCCGAGGTTGGCGAGAATCCGTTCGGCCTTTTCGTGTCCCTGCTCGGTGAGCAGCACGGAGTGGGCCTTGAGGTCGACGACGAAGTCGCCGCTGTCCTTCTCCTCCTGGCTCTTGGCCGCCTCGCCTTTCTCCAGCAGCGGCGGCACGGCGTTCATCTTGACGTAGAGCTCGGTGTGCTGCTCGGCCTGGCCGGAGATGATCAGCGGCGTGCGCGCCTCGTCGATGAGGATCGAGTCCACCTCGTCCACGATCGCGTAGTTCAGCGGGCGCTGTACGCGCTCGCCGGCCGCATAGACCATGTTGTCGCGCAGGTAGTCGAAACCGAATTCGCCGTTGGTGCCGTAGGTGATGTCGGCGGCGTAGGCGGCCTGCTTGTCCGCATGGCTCATCTGCGGCAGGTTGCAGCCGACCGTCAGGCCGAGGAAGTTGTAGACGCGCCCCATCCACTCGGCGTCGCGGCTGGCGAGGTAGTCGTTCACGGTCACGACATGCACGCCCTTGCCGGCCAGGGCGTTCAGGTAGACCGGCAGGGTTGCCACCAGCGTCTTGCCCTCGCCGGTACGCATTTCGGCGATCTTGTTGTTGTGCAGGACGATGCCGCCGAGCAGCTGGACATCGAAGTGGCGCATGCCCAGCACGCGGCGCGCGGCCTCGCGCACCACCGCAAAGGCTTCCGGCAGCAGGCTGTCGAGCGGCTCGCCGTTCGCCACGCGCGCCTTCAGGGCGGGCGTCCGCGCGGCCAGTTCGGCGTCCGAGAGCGCCTGCATCTGACTTTCGAGCGCATTGACGCTCTTGACGATGGCGGAATACTGGCGCAGCAGCCGGTCGTTGCGGCTGCCGAAAATCTTCTTGAGGAAATTGGAAATCATGAATCCGGCCGGCACAGGAAATAGCCGGCGATTCTACCCTACCGCAATCAGCGCTTCGCCAGTTCGGCCGGATCCCGGTCGAGGAAGCGCGCCGGATTCTGCGGCACATCCTTGAGCCTGACCTCGAAATGCAGATGCGGGCCGGTCGAGCGGCCGGTATTGCCGACGGCGGCGATATGCTGGCCGCGCTTGACGAATTCGCCTTCCCTGACCAGCACCAGCGAGGCATGGGCGTAGCGCGTCACCAGCTCGTCGCCATGGTCGATGTCGACCACATTGCCGTATTCCGGATGGCGTTCGACGCTCTTGACGATGCCGGCCGCCGCCGCGTAGATCGGCGTCCCCGGCTCGGCGGTGAAATCGATGCCTTCATGCATCGCGACCTGCCCGGTGAAGGGGTCGGAACGCAAGCCGAAGTTAGAGGAACGAACCCCCTCGGTTACCGGAATCGAGGTCGGCAACAGGTTCTTGCGGATGCGCTCGTCGAGGAGGCGGCTTTCCAGTACCGCCAGTGTTTGACTGCGTGCGTCGACCTGTCGCGCCAAATCGTCGAGCGCCTGCTGCAGCGACGCCGCGGAAAGGCGCTCAGGACGGATCAGCGGCCCGCCGCTGCCCTCCCTGGCCGGCTTTGCTTCCGACTTTCCTTTCGCATCCTTCGGCTTGACGCCCGCCATGCCGGCGAGCCGTTCGCCGAGGGAATCGAGCTGCATCAGCTGGCCCTGCATCTGGCCGAGCCTGGCCGCCATGTTCGCGAGATTGTCGCGCACCAGATCGCGCGTCCTGGCGGCTTCCTCGAGGCTGATGTTGCGCAGCATGTCCTGCAGGAAGGGCAGGCGGATTTCGGCGGCATGCCGCATCGTCAGATAGGAAAACAGCGAGGACAGCATCAGCACCGTCAGCACCAGCACGGCGACAGCCACGACCAGATGGCGGATCGTCAGCGTGAAGCTACGGGCCGTGGCCATGTGGTTGGAAACCAGAATGATCTGCACGCGTATACTCCTTGCAACCTTTTCAAGACCCCGGTCCGCAGACATGACGCCACGCCAGAAATCTCATCTTCCGGGCAGCATGTCCTCGATAAAACGAGGCTTGCTGAAAGACCATCTTGCCGCCAGCGACAGCTTCGCCCGACTATCAGGGCAGGCGGATCGCCTGCGGCGACTGCAAACTCTGCTCGACGCAGCACTACCGCCCCATCTGGCGCCGGGCGCTCGCGTCGCGAATCTCAAGCGGGGCAAAGTCGTTATTCACGCCGACAGCGGCGCGGTCGCGGTCAAGCTGAGGCAGTTGGCCCCACGGCTCGCCGAGGGTTTTATTCAACAGGGTCAAGAGCTTAACGGAATCGAGGTGCGTGTGCAACCCGGCTGGCGCCCTTTGTCGCCATCCCGAAAAAAACAACCGAAAACACTGGGTATTCAGTCGAAGCGCTCACTTTCATCCCTGATTGCAGGATTGAACGAGGATTCGCCGGTGCGACGTGCGCTGGAAAGACTCCTGAAAAACAGCTAAAGAATGACGATCAGGCGCTCGAACGCCAACAGGGCGAACAGCACCAGCGCAAAAATCAGGGCGTATTTGGCAATGCGCCAGGAAAGGCGGAGATATTTCCGGTCCCGGGTGAACAGATAGGCGACGATGCCGGCGCCGATGGCAATCGCCGCGAGGATGCCGACGATGCGCAGCAGCAGCATGACCGATCCCGCTCCTAGGCGAACTGCACGTCGGGATAGAGCCGCGCCACGCGCGCCGGGGCCGTGGCCGGCTGCTCGAAGGTCGCCCATTCCCAGGCCGAGGCGTCAGCCAGCAGGGCACGCAGCAGCCTGTTGTTCAGCGCATGGCCCGACTTGTGGGCGCTGAAGCTTGCCAGCAGGGGGGCGCCGACGAGATAGAGGTCGCCGACGGCATCGAGCACCTTGTGGCGCACGAACTCGTCCGGCACGCGCAGGCCGTCCGCATTGAGCACACGGTACTCGTCCATCACGATGGCGTTCTCGAGGCTGCCGCCGAGGGCCAGGCCCTGGGCCCGCATCGCCTCGACGTCCTGCGTGAAGCCGAAGGTGCGCGCGCGGGCGATGTCACGGATGTAGGACTGGTCGCCGAAATCGACTGCCACCCGGGTACCCGACTTGTCGACCGCCGGATGGTTGAACCGGATCGAGAACTCGAGGCGGAAGCCGTCGTAGGGAGCAAGGCGCGCCCACTTGTCGCCATCCTTGACCTCGACGACCTGCTTCACCCGCATGAAGCGCTTCGGCGCGTTCTGCTCCTCGATGCCCGCCGACTGCAGCAAGAAGACGAAAGGCGCGGCGGAGCCGTCGAGAATCGGGATTTCCTCGGCATCGACATCCACATGGACGTTGTCGATGCCCAGCCCGGCCAGCGCGGACATCAGGTGCTCGACGGTGCCGAGCTTCGCGCCGTCCTTTTCCAGGCAGGATGCCATGCGGGTGTCGCCCACGGCAAAGGGGTCGGCCTTGATGTCGACGACCGGCGTGAGATCGACGCGGTGGAACACCACCCCTGTTCCGGGGGCGGCCGGACGCAGGACGAGCGTCACCTTGGTGCCGGAATGGAGGCCGACACCGGTCGTGCGAATGAGGGATTTGAGCGTACGTTGCCTTAACATGGCAACATTTTAAAACCAAAACGGCGCACCGAAGTGCGCCGTTACACGGAGTTACAAGCCTTATTCCTTCTTCGGGCAGGTATTCATGCCGAGGAGCGGGTAGACCGGGCAGAAACCGATCAGACCGGTAGCGAGGGGAACGACGCCGATCCAGGCCCAGACGGGGCCGCCCATCAGCGCCCAGGCAACCAGGGCGAGGCCGACGACGATGCGCAGGATGCGGTCGATGCC
>CAZPIE010000149.1:0-3846 GCA_964586275.1 uncultured Methyloversatilis sp.
TGGAGAGATGGCCATGCAGAAATCGCTGCACATCGACGCCAACAAATGCACGGGCTGCCTGCAGTGCGAAATGGCATGTTCCTACGAGAACTACGGCGTGTTCAATATCGCCAAGTCGCGCATCAAGGTCTTCAACTTCGAGCACGAAGGCCGCAAGGTGCCCTACACCTGCACGCAGTGCGCCGAGGCCTGGTGCCTGAACGCCTGCCCGGTCGACGCGATCCGCATCGACGCCGCCACCGGCGCGAAGGTGGTGCATGAAGCGACCTGCGTCGGCTGCAAGGTGTGCACCATCGCCTGCCCGTTCGGCACGGTGAACTACGTCGCCGAGACCGGCAAGGTGCAGAAATGCGACCTCTGCGGCGGCGACCCCGCCTGCGCGACCGCCTGCCCGACCGGGGCCATCAGCTTCGTCGATGCCGACTGGACGGGCCTCGACAAGATGCGCGCCTGGGCTGGCAAGACCGACACTTCACCGCGCGCCAGCGCCTGAATCGAGGAGAACCGACATGGCATGGACCCGTAAAGTATTGCGCGTTGACCTCACCAACGGCACCTGCAAGTCCGAACCGCTCAACATGGAGTGGGCGCAGCAGTATCTCGGCCAGCGCGGACTGGCCACCAAGTATTTCGTCAGCGAGGTCGACCCCAAGGTCGATCCGCTCTCGCCCGCCAACAAGCTGATCATGACCACCGGCCCGCTCACCGGCACGCCCGCCTCGACCGGCGGCCGCTATTCGGTCGTCACCAAGGGCGCGCTCACCGGCGCGATCGCCTGCTCGAACTCGGGCGGCTATTTCGGCGCCGAACTCAAGTTCGCCGGCTGGGACATGATCATCTTCGAAGGCAAGTCGCCCAAGCCCGTCTACCTCTCGATCGAGAACGACAAGGCCGAGCTGAAGTGCGCCGCGCACCTCTGGGGCAAGACCACCTGGGTCACCGAAGAAACCATCAAGAAGACGCACCAGGACCCGCAGCTGCGCGTCTGCAGCATCGGCCGCGCCGGCGAGAACGGCGTGCTCTACGCCTGCATCGTCAATGACCTGCACCGCGCCGCCGGACGCTCCGGCGTCGGCACCGTGATGGGTGCGAAGAACCTCAAGGCCGTCGCCGTGCGCGGCACCACGGGCGCCGCCAACATCAAGGACCCGAAGGCCTTCATGGCCGCGACGGTCGCCGGCAAGAAAGTGCTGGCCGAGAACGCCGTCACCGGCCAGGGCCTGCCGACCTACGGCACGCAGGTGCTGATGAACGTCATCAACGAAATGGGCGCGCTGCCGACGCGCAACCACCGCGACGTGCAGTTCGAGGAGGCGCGCAAGATTTCGGCCGAGGCGATGAGGGAGAAACGCCCGACCGACGGCAAGACCCACCTCGTCACCAACGCCGCCTGCTTCGGCTGCACCATCGCCTGCGGCCGCATTTCGCGCATCGACGAGACGCACTTCAGCGTCGTCAACAAGCCCGAATACTGGGGCGCCAGCGGCGGCCTCGAATACGAGGCGGCCTGGGCGCTCGGCGCCGCCAACGGCGTGGGCGACCTCGAGGCCCTGCAGTACGCCAACCTGATCTGCAACGAGGACGGCTTCGACCCGATCTCCTTCGGCGCCACCGTCGGCGCGGCGATGGAGCTCTACGAGCTCGGCATCCTGAAGGCCTCCGACATCGGCATGGAAGCGCCCTTCGGCTCGGCCCAGGCGCTCTGCGAACTGGCGCGCATGACCGCGCTCGGCGAAGGTTTCGGCAAGGAACTGGGCATCGGTTCCGCGCGCCTGTGCGAAAAGCATGGCAAGCCCGAGCTGTCGATGGGGGTCAAGAAGCAGGAGTTCCCCGCCTACGACTCGCGCGGCATCCAGGGCATGGGGCTGGCCTACGCCACCTCGAACCGCGGCGCCTGCCACCTGCGCGGCTATACCGTCGCCTCCGAGGTGCTGGGCATCCCGGTCAAGACCGATCCGCTCGTCACCGAGGGCAAGGCCGGGCTGGTCAAGGCCTTCCAGGATGCCACGGCAGTGTTCGACTCCTCCGGCCTGTGCATCTTCACCTCGTTCGCGTGGAGCTTGGCCGACATCCAGCCGCAGATCGACGCGGCCTGCGAGGGCGACTGGACGATGGACAAGCTGAACGAGGTCGGCGAGCGCATCTGGAACATGGAGCGCCAGTTCAACCTCGCGGCCGGCTTCACCGCAAAGGACGACGACCTGCCGCCGCGCCTGAAGACCGAGCCCGCCAAGACCGGCCCGGCCAAGGGTCTGGTGAATGGCATCGACAAGATGCGCCCCGAGTACTACGCGGAGCGCGGCTGGGATGCCAATGGCAAACCCACCGGCGAGACCCTCAAGCGTCTGGGGCTTTAAGGTGGCATACGCAGTAGCGTTTGCGCCGGGCCGTCCCAAGCAAACGCGGCACGCGCCGCAAGGCGCGAACCGCCCCGGGCGCAGTCAGGTGCCGCCCGTGATATCGAGCGGAGCGAGCATTCTCGAACCCCCCGCGAGGGGGGTGAAGGGGGGCGGGACATGAAGCACATCATCATCGGCAACGGCCCTGCAGGGGTCGTTGCCGCCGAGACTTTGCGACGCCTGCAGCCGGACGCGGAGATCGCCCTGATCGGCGACGAGGCCGAGCCGCCCTATTCGCGCATGGCGATCCCCTATTTCCTGCACGGCGACATCGACGCACACGGCACCCACCTGCGCAAGACCCACGACCATTACGCGACGCATGGCATCCACCTGATCGAGGGACGCGTCAGCTGCATCGACTCGGCGGTGAAGCAGCTGCAGTTTGAGTCGGGCGAGCGCATCCACTACGACAGGCTGCTGATCGCGACCGGCTCGCGGCCGATCCGGCCGAACGTGCCGGGCATGGATTTGCCGAACGTGCATACCTGCTGGACGCTCGACGACGCACGCGCGATTGCCGCAAAGGCCAGGCCGGGCAGCCGCGTGCTGCAGCTCGGCGCGGGCTTCATCGGCTGCATCATCATGGAAGCGCTCGCCGCGCGCGGCGTGCAGCTCACCGTCGTCGAAATGGGCGACCGCATGGTGCCGCGCATGATGACCCCGCAGGCCGGCGCGATGATCAAACGGTGGGCGGAGAAAAAAGGCGTCGCGGTGCATGTGAATACCGCCATCACCGCCATCGAGCCAGTGAGTAATGGCGGCGACGCGCTGCGCGTGAAAGTCGGTGCCGGCGGGACGGCATCGGCTGCGGCTCTGGACGCCGATCTGGTCATCAGCGCCGCCGGGGTGCGGCCCAACATCGACTTCATCGCCGGCAACGGCATCGAAACCGGCCGGGGCATCCGCGTCGACAGCCGGATGCGCACCACGGTGCCCGACATCTACGCGGCGGGCGACGTCACCGAGGCCCTCGGCTTCCACTCCGGCCAGCCGGAGCTCAACGCCATCCAGCCGAACGCCGCCGACCAGGCGCGCATCGCGGCCATCAACATGGCGGGCGGCGATGCCGAACTGCAGGGCAGCCTCGCCATCAACGTGCTCGACACGCTGGGACTGATCTCGACCTCCTTCGGCCACTGGCAGGGCAAAGGGGATGGCGCCGAACTCGTCGACGCGCCGAACTTCCGCTACCTCTCGCTGCAGTTCGAGGGCGACGTGCTGATCGGCGCGACGAGCATCGGCTGGACCGACCACGTCGGCGCCCTGCGCGGCCTGATCCAGACCCGCACCCGTCTCGGCGCCTGGAAGGAACGGCTGAAGGCCGACCCGACCGGCTTCATGGCCGCTTACCTGGCCACCGCACAGAAAGCGGCGTGAAGATCACTTTCAAGCTCTTTGCCTCGCTGCAGGATTACCTGCCGGTCGAGGCGAAGGCGAAGAATGC
>CAZPIE010000150.1:0-3788 GCA_964586275.1 uncultured Methyloversatilis sp.
CGACATCAGCGAGCGCGTCGCGGCCGAACGCAGCCTGCGCGAGGCGGCGACGGTGTTCGAGGCGACCACCGAGGCGATCATGATCACCGACGGCAACGGCGTGATCCGGCGCATCAACCAGGCCTTCACGAACATGACCGGCTACAGCGCCGCCGAGGCGATCGGCCAGACGCCGCGCCTGCTCAAATCCGGCCGCCAGGACGAGCAGTTCTACAAGAACATGTGGGCGCGGCTGCTGGCGCAGGGACGCTGGGAAGGCGAATTGTGGAACAAGCGCAAGAATGGCGAGATCTTCCCCGCCTGGCAGATCGTCTCGACGGTGCGCGACGACCAGGGCCGGGGCGTCGGCTTCGTCGCGCTGTTCATCGACATCACGCAGAAAAAGCGCGACGAGGACGAGATCGCCTACCGCGCCAACTACGACGCGCTGACCGGCCTGCCGAACCGCAACCTGCTCGCCGAGCGGCTCAGCCAGGCGCTCAAGCAGGCGCGCCGCGAGGGCTCGCGCGTCGCGGTAATGTTCATCGACCTCGACTTCTTCAAGCAGGTCAATGACACGCTCGGCCACGCGGTCGGCGACCGGCTGCTGCAGCTCGTCGCCGAACGCATGCGCATGTGCGTGCGCGAGACCGACACGATCGCGCGGCTCGGCGGCGACGAGTTCGTCATCCTGCTGAGCGACATCGACGCCATCGCGCCGGCGGGAATCATCGCCGACAAGCTGATCGGCCAGATGGTCGAAGCCTTCGTCATCGAGGGCAACGAGATCCACATCGGCGCCTCGATCGGCATCACGATCTTCCCCGACGACGGGCACGACCTCGACACGCTGTTCCGCAACGCCGACCTGGCGATGTATCGCGCCAAGACCATGGGGCGCAATAACGCCCAGTTCTTCGAACCTGCCCTGACGACCGCCGCGCTCGACCGCCGCGCGCTGGAAACCGACCTGCGCGGCGCGCTGTCGCGCCAAGAATTCCGCCTCCATTTCCTGCCGCTCGTCAATCTCGCCAGCGGCAGGATCGTGGGCGTCGAGGCCTTGCTGCGCTGGCGGCATCCGCAACGCGGCCTGCTCGACCCCGGCCATTTCGTGCCGCTCGCCGAAGAAACCGGCCTGATCCGCACGATCGGCGCCTGGGCGCTCGACGAGGCCTGCCGCCAGGTCGCGGCCTGGGAAACCGCCGGCCACAAGCTGACGCTGGCGATCAATGTCTCGGTCCGTCAGCTGCCCGAGGCCCTCGCGGTGAAGAACATCCTCGCCGTGCTCTACAAATACGGGCTGTCGCCGCAACAGCTGATGCTCGAGATCACCGAGAGCGTGCTGCTCGCCGAGTCGCCGGCGATCCAGCAATGGTTCGTCGATGCGGGGGCGGCCGGACTGCAACTGTCGATCGACGACTTCGGCACCGGCTATTCGTCGCTCGCCTACCTCAAGCGCTTCCCGGTGCGGCACGTCAAGATCGACAAAACCTTCATCAAGGACATGGCCGGCGATGCCGGCAACCGCGCGCTGGTCGAGGCGATTCTCGCGATGGCGAACAGCCTCGGCCTGTCGGTCGTCGCGGAAGGCGTCGAGAATGCGGGCCAGGCCAGCCTGCTCCTGGCGCATGCCTGCGAACTCGCGCAAGGCTATCTCTACAGCCAGCCGCTGCCTGCGGATGAACTCCTGACGCTGCTGAACAAGCCGACTGCCTAGGCAACTTCGACGCAGCTGGCGCGCTCGAAATCGGCGCCGCGCTCGACGATTTCCCCGAGCTTGAAACGGCGCGTCGCGATCTGCGTCCAGGTTTCCATGATGCGCTCGGCCCGGAAGCTGCCCGGCGGCAGGATCAGCGAGGCGGGGAGCCGCCTTTCCGGCATCTCGGGCAGGATGAAACCGGGCTGGTACTTGTCCGGCGTCGCCATCACGCCGGTGCGGCGCACGGCGACCGGCTGCGGCCGGCCCGGCATGAGCTGGATGCCGGCGACGAGATCGTCGCCGCGCCGCTGTGTCCAGCGCACCACGCCCAGCAGCATGTCGCTGCGCGCGGCCGGCTGCACGGCGACCAGCTGGCCGATGCCGAGCCTGCCGCCGTCGCGCTCGATCGGGCGCACCAGGCAGAGTCCGTCCTCGGACTGGTCGAACAGGCCCCAGTCTTCGACCACTGTCCAGCTCTCGAGCTGGAAGCCCTGATCCCGGCTGGTCAGTTCCTCGAAATGGGTCGCCACGTGCCCGAACATCGCCAGCTCCTCGCGCTGGCGGCGCAGTTCGTCGCTGGTGGTACTGCCCGGCGGATGGAAGCCCTGGTGGCCGGAAACATAGTAATGCACGGCATCCACCCCGGCGACGAAGCGGCAGGTGCCGCTCATCGGATGACGCTCGTAGCGGCGTTGCACGCCGCCCTTGACCCAACGCGGATAGATGCGCTGCAGCACCTCGCCGCAGGTGGGCATGGTGCAATCCGCGCCCAGCCCGAGGCTCGCGGGCGTGAGGCCCGGCTCGCCGCGCGCCAGCAGCACCAGGCGCTTCTTCATGCTCTTGCGCAGCTCGGCGGTGTCGAGCCAGCGCGCGCCCGGGCCGGAGTGCGGCTTGAAACCCGGCGGGGCGTCGCCCTCGAGATCGACGCACAGGGGCAGCGAGGACATCAGTTGCGGGGGGGCGGCCAGCACGCAGACCTTGGCGGACCAGCGCCGCGCCCAGCTCATCACCCAGCGCTGCTGGCGCGGCGCCAGTTCGTGCAGGCTGGCGGCGGCGACCAGGGCCAGTTCGACGTAGGTCATCGCGGGAGTCACCGGGCGATAGCCGCGCAGCGTATCGGCGACGTCCCCCGGCGGCTGCGCGAAGCTGGCATCCCGCGGCGTGTCGGCGACGGGAATCAGCGTCACGGCCAGGGCTTCGGCGCTCGAATAGACCGCGTGGGCGAAGCGCCACAGCGCCGTGTCCGCCTGCCGGCCGGCGCGCACCAGGTCGGCGAAATCGTCGGCGAGGATCGCCAGGGCGCGCTGGCAGATGACGGCCGCCTGCGGCTTGAGGCTGGCGTCGCCGCCGAGCAGGTTTTCGAGGCAGCGCAGGTAGCCCAGCAGCAGTTCCTGCCACAGCGCGTGGGTCGTGTCGCTCGCGGTCTGCTCCAGCGGCGCGAGCGGCAGCGGCTTGCCGGAAAACAGGTTCGCGTTTTCGCCCTGCACGAAGCGGATCGGGATCTGCAACGCCTCGAGCATGCCGAGCCGCGTCGCGCCGCCCAGCGTGTAGCCGTTCAGCACGCGCAGCTGTTCGAGCAGTTGCGCCTGCGCGAGTCCGGGATTCAGCAGCGGCAGCCGCTTGATCCAGTCGTGGCAGGCTTGCAGGTCGGCGAAATTCGGCGCCGCGGTGGTGCCGGTCGGCGGCAGTTCGATTTTCGTGCCCAGGTTCATGGGCGTTCTCCCAGGGCGGCGACGAAGGCGGCGCGCAACGCGTCACTGCCGGGCTGCGGCCGCGCCGGCACGGGGCGCGCAGCCGGTGCCCAGATCGGCGCGGGGAAATGGCTGTCGTCGCGCCAGCGCGGGATGACATGCCAGTGCAGGTGCGGCACGAGGTTGCCGAGGCTGGCGAGGTTGATCTTGTCGGGGCGGACCGCGGCGCGCAGCGCACATTCGACCGCCTGCACCACTTCGAGCAGATGACGGCGCTCGTCCGCGCTCAGGTCGGACAGCTCGGCGACATGCGCCTGCCAGACGACCCGGCAGAAACCGGGAAACGCAGCACCTTCCGCACCGCCGACGCGGATGACGCGGCAAACCTCATCCTGCCAGAGAATTTCTCCGCCGCTCGA
>CAZPIE010000151.1:0-3725 GCA_964586275.1 uncultured Methyloversatilis sp.
GCGTCGCACCGATCAGTCCCATGACGCCCTGCCTCTTGAAACTGTCGCGGACTTTCGCGTCCCAGTGCGGATCGCGGGGTTCGAATTTCGATTCGCCGCGAGGTATGCCGTAACTCATGGCTTCTCCACTATTTTGTTCGGCCGATTGTA
Organism: uncultured Methyloversatilis sp.; assembly: GCA_964586275.1. Lineage (GTDB taxonomy): Bacteria > Pseudomonadota > Gammaproteobacteria > Burkholderiales > Rhodocyclaceae > Sulfuricystis. The sequence continues at coordinate 151 of CAZPIE010000151.1, forward strand.
TGTTTACGTTAACGTTAACGTCAACCGGCTTTCCTCTTCGCCTGCAGCAGGTCTCGGCATTGCCTCTCGAAGGCGTCGAGCTCGCCCAGCACGGCCTCGATGTCCTCGCGCTGCTGCTGCAGTTTCGCGCGCTGGCGGGCCAGCACCTCGAGCAGCCGGGCAAGCTGCGAGGACTCGGGCGCGCTGTCGTACATGTCGATCAGCTCGCGGATCTCGGCGAGCGAGAGGCCGAGCCGCTTGCCGCGCAGGGTGAGCTTGAGCCGCGTGCGGTCGCGCTTGCTGTAAACGCGCTGCACCCCGGCGCGCGCCGGCGTGATCAGGCCCTGCTCCTCGTAATGGCGGATGGCGCGCGGCGTCAGGTCGAACTCGCGCGCCAGCTCGGCGATGCTGTAAGTGGCTTCGTTTTTCGCGGCAGCAGGGGACATGATGTTGCGGTGCACAAATGCGTTCGGATTCAGCTAAACTATCCGAAAAAGATCACGCAGTTAAACAGATTTGCAACCACCGGGCAACGCTCAGCCTTCGACCGCATGCCGCTTGACCATCCTTTCGATGCGCCGCCGGAAACCGGCACGACCCGCCTGGTTGCGCCCGGCGTGTACTGGTTGCGCATGCCCCTCCCTTTCGCGCTCGACCACATCAACCTGTGGCTGCTGGAGGATGGGGGGGGATTCACCGCCGTCGACACCGGCATCGCGATGGATGCGGTCAAGCAGGCCTGGCGCGCCGTGCTTGCAGGCGCTGGTAAAAACTCGGCGCTGGCGGGACGGCACTTGTCACGACAGATCGTCACGCATTTCCACCCCGACCACCTCGGCCTCGCCGGCTGGCTGGAAGCGGAATATGGCGCGCCGCTGTGGATGACGCAGGGCGAATACCTGACCGCCAGCGTGATCGCCGCCGGCCTCGCACCCTTCGACATTCCCTCGATGGTGGCGCTGTTCGCACGCCACGGCCTCGATGCGGCGCGCTGCGCCGCGCTGCAAGCGCGCGGCAACGCCTACCGGCGCGGCGTACCGGTCATTCCCGCCACTTTCAATCCGCTCTTCGACGGCGATACGCTGCGCATCGGCGCGTATGAATGGGCAGTGATCGTCGGCCACGGCCACGCCCCCGAGCATGCGAGCCTTTACTGCGCGGCACTGGGCATCCTGATCGCCGGCGACATGCTGCTGCCGCGCATCTCGACCAACGTCAGCACCTACGCCGCCGCGCCGCATCTCGATACGCTGCAACGCTATCTCGACTCGATCGACCGCCTCGCCGAACTGCCGGAAGACACGCTGGTGCTGCCGTCCCACGGCCGCCCGTTCCGCGGCATCCGGACGCGCGTCGCCGAACTGCACGCCCATCACGACGCCCGCTGCGCCGACCTGCTCGCCGCCTGCGCGGATGGCCCGCGCAGCGCCGGCGACCTGCTCGAGGTGCTGTTCGGCCGGCCGATCGACGATCCGCACCAGGCCTTGTTCGCCATGGGCGAGGCCATCGCCCACCTGAATTACCTGGAACACCAAAGCCTTCTTTGCCGCAGCATCGAGAACGGCATTATCCACTTTGTATCGCAATCCTGACCTGGAGTGAGAGACACATGAGTACGACACAAGAAAACGAAAAATCCGCCCTGCCCGATCCGCAGGAAGTCGCCAAGACCTACGCCGAGGTCGCCCAGCGCGCCTCGAAACTGCTCACCGACCACATGAAGCGGCAGATCGCGAAAGGCGTCACCCCGCCGCAGGACGAACTCGGCATCGCGCGGGCCTTCATGGACATGATGGCGAAGATGCTCGCCAACCCCTACCAGCTGGCCCAGGCGCAGATGAACCTCGTCTGGGACTACTTTTCGCTCTGGCAGCACTCGATGCTGCGTTTCATGGGCATGCATACTCCGCCGGTCGCCGCGCCGGCGAAGGGCGACAAGCGCTTCAAGGACGAGCAGTGGGAGGAGCACTTCCTGTTCGACTTCATCAAGCAGAGCTACCTGATCACCGCGCGCCACATCCATGATTCGGTCTGCTGCGTGAAGGGCCTCGACGGCCACACGCAAGACAAGGTGAATTTCTACACGCGCCAGTTCATCGACGCGATGTCGCCCTCCAACTTCGTGCATACCAACCCCGAGGTGTTCCGCGAGACCGTCAAGTCGCACGGCCAGAACCTGCTCAAGGGCCTCAACAACCTGCTGCGCGACATCGAGGAGGGCGACGGCCAGCTGCGCGTCAGGATGACCGACACGACGGCCTTCGAACTCGGCAAGAACGTCGCCACCACACCCGGCAAGGTGATCTTCCAGAACGACCTGATCCAGCTGCTGCAATACACGCCGACCACCAAGACGAACTTCAAGCGGCCGCTGCTGATCGTGCCGCCCTGGATCAACAAGTACTACATCCTCGATCTGCGCGAGAAGAACTCCTACATCAAGTGGGCCGTCGACCAGGGCCACAGCGTGTTCTGCATCTCCTGGGTCAACCCCGACGCGAAGCTCGCCCGGAAGACTTTCGAGGACTACGTCTTCGAGGGCACGCTGACCGCCATCGACCAGATCTGCGCGCAGACCGGCGAGAAGGAAATCAACGCGGCCGGCTACTGCCTCGGCGGCACGCTGCTCGGCACCACCGCCGCCTACCTCGCGGCCAAGAAGCAAAAGAGTACAGACCCGCGCCTCGCCTCCGCGACCTTCTTCACCACCATGCTCGACTTCTCGATTCCCGGCGAGCTGGGCGTCTTCATCGACGAGCAGCAGGTCTCCAGCCTCGAGAAGAAGATGAGCGAGCGCGGCTACCTCGAAGGCAGCGAGATGGCCGGCACCTTCAACATGCTGCGCGCCAACGACCTGATCTGGTCCTTCGTGGTGAACAACTACCTGATGGGCAAGGATCCCTTCCCCTTCGACCTGCTCTACTGGAACTCCGACTCGACGCGCATGCCGGCGGCGATGCACAGCTTCTACCTGCGCAACATGTACATGAAGAACCTGCTCAAGGAGCCGGGCGGCATCATGATCGGCGACGTCGCCATCGACCTCGCCAAGATCGGGATCCCGGCCTACTTCATCAGCACCATCGAGGACCACATCGCCCCCTGGCAGAGCACCTACCTCGGCGCCCGGCTGCTCTCCGGCCCGACGCGCTTCGTCCTCGGCGGCTCCGGCCACATCGCCGGCATCGTCAATCCGCCGGCCGCCAACAAGTACGGCTACTGGATCAATCCGGCCAAGACCCTGCCGGACACTCCCGAGGCTTTCTTCGAAGGCGCCCAGCAGCGCCCCGGTTCGTGGTGGACCGACTGGCAGGCCTGGCTGATGGCGCAGGACGACGCCAGCGTGCCGGCGCGCGACCCCGTCAAGGGCAAGCTCGGCGTGCTCGAGGACGCCCCGGGCAGCTTCGTGAAGTTCCGTCTCGACCAGCAGAAGAAATCCTGATGATCGACCCCGTTCGTGTGGTGTTCGACACGAACGTGCTGCTTTCCCTCTTCGTCTTCAAGGACAGCCGCTTCGCCCCGTTCAGGGGCGAAGTCGCTGCCGGGCGCTGGATCGCGCTGAGCAGCGCGCCCTGCCTCGCCGAATTCCGCCGCGT
>CAZPIE010000152.1:0-3717 GCA_964586275.1 uncultured Methyloversatilis sp.
TTAGTGTGAAACTCCCTGCGTGCCGTCCCGCCGGCGCCGACTTCCGGGCCGCCTTGAGCGCGGCTGCGTACTGTTTCATGAGCTGCGGCTGCATGAAGGCCGCGTATCCCGTCTCGGGCTGGTTCCAGGCCTGGGCGCGCTGGAAGGCCGTCTGGCTGGCGTGGATCTTCTTCCATTGCGGGTTCTTCGCGGCGAGCTCGGCATACAGATCCTGCGCCGCTTTCCATGCGGCTTCCAGGATCGGCTTCGGCATGGGAATCAATCGCGTGCCCGTCGCGGCGAGTTCGGCCAGCGCGAGCGGGTTACGCAGATCGTACTGGGCCTGGATGTCGAGATGGGCCACGGCGGCGGCGGCCTCGAGGTTCGCCTGGTTCTCGTCGGTCAGCGCGTCCCAGGCGCGGCGATTGACGTAGAGGGAATATTGCATGCCGCCCTTCCACCAGCCCGGATGCGCGTGGTACTTGCAGTGATCGTGCAGCCCGAGGCGCAAGTCGTCGTGCGGGCCGCCCCATTCGGCGGCGTCGAGATTGCCGCGCTCGAGGGCCTTGAGGGTTTCGTCGGAAGAAAGGGTGACCGGCCGGCCGCCGAGCCGCTCGAAGACGCGCCCGCCGAGGCCGGAGAAGCGCATGCGCAGGCCCTTCAGATCGGCCAGTCCGCGCAGCGGTTTCTTGTACCAGCCGCCCATCTGCGCGCTAGTGTTGCCCAGCGGGAAATTGACCAGGCCATGGCCCTTGTAGAACTCGCGCAGCAGCTCGAGACCCTGGGCGTGCCGCAGCCAGGCATTCATCTGGCGGCTGTCGAGACCGAAGGGGATCGCGCTGTCGAGCGCGAAAGTTTCATCCCTGGCGACGTAGCGGGCGGCGGAGGCGAGCCCGCATTCGACACTGCCGCGCTGGACGCTATCGAGCACGCCGCCGCTTGCTGTCGACTCCTCGGCGATCTGCAGGGCGATTTCGAACTTGCCGCCGGACAGTTCCTTCACGGTGCGGATCAGCGTATGCACACCGGCATAGGGAATGTCCATGAATTTCGGCAGACGCGAAGCCAGCCGCCAGCGGATCGCCTGGTTGGCGTGGGCGGCCGGCGCCATGCCGGCGGCCAGGATGCCGGCCAGGCCGGCGCTGCCGATGAATCTGCGTCTTTTCATGCCAAGGGGTTCCATAAGGCTGCGGATATAAACGGACGCCGCTTGCGGCTTTCCACAATATCATGGCGAAGCCCGGGCCGAGCCGCTAACATTGCGCCCTCGCGAACTGGCGGCCGTTGGCGGCATTATCGCCCCGCCGCCGCGCTCCGGAGGAAAAAAGTCGATGAAATACCTGCTGCGGTTTTCGCGTCTGGTCGATGCCTTCACGGATCGCCTCGGGCGGCTGCTGATCTGGCTGATTCTGGCTGCCGTGCTGATTTCCGCGGGCAATGCGGTCGTCCGCAAGCTGTTCAGCGTCAGTTCCAACGCGTTGCTCGAAGTGCAGTGGTACCTGTTCGCCGCCGTGTTCATGCTCGGCGCCGGCTATGCCTTCCTCAAGAACGCGCATGTGCGCATCGACTTCCTTTCCAATCGCCTGTCGCCGCGGACGCGCAACATCATCGATGTCGTCGGCATCATCGTTTTCCTGTTTCCCCTGTGCTACATGCTGGTGGTTCTGTCCTGGCCGCTGTTTGCCAACGCCTGGCACAGCGGCGAGATGTCGCAGAACGCCGGCGGCCTGATCCGCTGGCCGATGTACCTGCTGGTGCCGCTTGGTTTCGCGCTGCTCGCCTTGCAGGGCGCCTCGGAAATCGTCAAGCGCGTCGCCTTCCTCGTCGGCGCCGGCCCCGATACGCTCGGGCACCATGAGGCCGGCACGCGGGCCGGCGCGCGCGATGCGGTCGACCAGGAAATCGAGGAACACGCCGAGCACGCCAGGGAGGAGCCGCGCTGATGGAATTCGTCGCCCAGAATTTCGTGCCGCTGATGTTCGGCGGCCTGCTGCTGTTCCTCGTTTCCGGCTTCCCGGTGGCCTTCTCGCTGGCGGCCACGGGGCTGTTCTTCGGCTTCCTCGGCATGGAGGCCGGCCTGTTTCCGCCGGCCCTGTTCCAGGCGCTGCCGCTGCGCATCTTCGGCATCATGCAGAACGACACGCTGCTGGCGATTCCCTTCTTCACCCTGATGGGCATCATCCTCGAACGCAGCGGCATGGCGGAGGAGCTGCTCGAGTCGGTCGGCCAGGTCTTCGGCCCGCTGCGCGGCGGCCTGGCGCTGGCGGTGATCTTCGTCGGCGCGCTGCTGGCCGCCACCACCGGCGTGGTCGCCGCCGCCGTCATCTCGATGGGCCTGATCTCCCTGCCGATCATGCTGCGCTACGGCTACAACCGCGGCATCGCCACGGGGGTCATCACCGCCTCCGGCACGCTGGCGCAGGCCATCCCGCCCTCGCTGGTGCTGATCGTCATGGCCGACCAGCTGGGCCGCTCGGTCGGCGACATGTACGCCGGGGCCATGCTGCCGGCCGTCATGCTGGTCGGCCTGTATGCGCTGTTCGTCGTCGCGGTGGCGATCGTCAGGCCGAAATGGGTGCCGCCGCTGCCCCCCGAGGCGCGCATCTACCGCGAGCCGAACGGCAGCAGCGGACAGGTTTCGTTGTGGGCGCTGTCGGCCGTTTCCTGGCTCGGCGGCGGCCTTTGGTATCTCAATCACGAAGCGGCGATCGCCTCCCTGACCGGGCGCGAAGGCCCCGCACCGCTCGACGAGCGCCTGATCTTCAGCATGGCGGTCATCGGTCTGGTCGCGCTGGCGCTGGCCACAATCAACCGCAAGCTCGGGCTGGGTTTCCTGTCCGCGCTCGCCGAGCGCGTCACCTTCGCGCTGATCCCGCCGCTGGTGCTGATCTTCCTCGTGCTCGGCACGATCTTCCTCGGCCTGGCGACGCCCACGGAAGGCGGCGCGATGGGCGCCGTCGGCGCGCTGGCCATGGCGCTCGCCAAGGGCAGGCTCGACTGGAAACTGTTGAAACAGGCGCTGGAGAACACCACCAAGCTGTCGATCTTCGTGCTGTTCATCCTGATCGGCTCGACGGTGTTCTCCTTCACCTTCAACGCCGCCGACGGCCACATCTTCGTCGAGCACCTGTTCGACAAGCTGCCCGGCGGCCAGATCGGCTTCCTGATCTTCGTGAACCTGCTGATCTTCATCCTCGGCATGTTCATCGACTTCTTCGAGATCGCCTTCATCGTCGTGCCCCTGCTGGCGCCGGTGGCGGAGAAGATGGGCATCGATCTGGTCTGGTTCGGCGTGATCATCGCCATGAACCTGCAGACCTCCTTCCTCACGCCGCCGTTCGGCTTCGCCCTGTTCTACCTGCGCAGCGTCGCCGCCCGCCAGGCATACGCCGATCCCGTGACCGGACGACGCATTCCCGCGGTGACGACGGCGCAGATTTACAAGGGGTCGATCGCCTTCATCTGCATCCAGCTGGTCATGGTCGCCGTGATCATCGCCAATCCCGAATTGGTGACCGGCAACATCGAGAAACCCAAGACGCTCAGCGTCGACGAGATCGAGCTGCAATTCGAGCCGAGCGGTTTCGACCACGGCTACGGTTCTGCTGGGGAAGAAGAGAAGGAAAAATCCGGGGACGAGGCCGCTGCCGAAGGGGAGGCGAAGGAGAATCCCCTGGAAGCCGCCGCACCGAGCCGCGACGACCAGGGCAAGGAAGAGGACCCGACCGCCGCCTTGCT
>CAZPIE010000153.1:0-3697 GCA_964586275.1 uncultured Methyloversatilis sp.
CGGGACGGCGCCGGTGACGGTCGCGACCCAGCTCAACGGCCACATGGCGAAACTGACGGTGAGCGACAGCGGCAGCGGCTTCCCGCCGGAAATCCTGCAGCGCGCCTTCGAGCCCTACGTGACCACCAAGCCCAAGGGCACCGGCCTGGGGCTGGCGATCGTGCACAAGATCGTCGTCGATCACGGCGGCACGATCGCGCTCGCCAACCGTTCCCCGGCGCAGGGCGGCGGGGCGCGTGTTTGTATACAATTACCCATATCCGCGGAAAAGGAGAAACCCGATGAGAAATGAGCGCAGCGAGGTTTTCGGGGTGAGTTCATTGCGGCGGCGGTTGCTGGGCGGAACGCTGGCGCTCGCCGCGAGCGCGGCCTTGCCGGCGGCGGCGCAGACGGGCGCCAAGCGGGTGTTCGGCATCGTGCCGTATTTGCCGGCGCGCCGTCTCGTCGAACTCTATGCGCCATTGAAGCCGGCGTTCGAAAGCGTTCTCGGCCAGGAGATCCAGTTTTCCAGCGCGCCGGACTATGCGGAGCATCTCGCGCGCCTGCGCGCCGGCTACTATGACATCGTCGCCGACGGGCTGATTCACGCCCGCCTGGCCCAGCGCGAATTGGGGCACGTGCCGTTCGCGCGCACGCTGGCCTCGCTCGAACCCGTGCTGGCGGTGCGCGCGGAAGCGCCGGTGCAAACCCTCGAGCAGCTCAAATGGGGCGCGATCGCCATCGCCGTCACCGACCGCAGCGCCTCGCTCGGGGTGATCGGGCTGCGCTTCCTGCGCGACCAGAACCGTGTCGCCGGGCGCGATTTCCGGCTCGTCCTCTCCGGCTCGCACGCCAATTCCCTGCGGCGTCTGCTGGCGGGCGAGGTCGAGGCGGCGATCGTTTCGCGCACCGCGCTCGCCCAGGTCGACGCGTCGCTGGCTGCCCAGGCGAGAGTGCTGCTGCCGCTGGGGCGCGGCCTGTCCGCGGTCGTCTATCATGTCGCGCCGCGCCTCGGCAGCCAGGCGCCGGCGCTTGCCAAAGCCCTGTTCGACTTCGCCGCGCAGCCGGCCGGCCAGTCTTTCATTGCCGCGCTCCGTCATCGGGGGCTCGTCCCGGTCACCGATGCGGAAATGCAGGCGCTCGATCCGCTGGTGGTCGAGCTCCACCGCCAACTGCGCGAGGAATCCTGAGTGTTTCCCGGCGCACGGCGTTTTTTTGCCAATCTGCCCATCCGCCACAAGCTGGGAGTCCTGGCCGTCGGCGCTTCGTCGGTCGGCCTGCTGCTGTTGGGCGCGACGATGGCGGCGCTGTTTTTCTGGGCGGCCGAACAAAGCGTCGAGCGGCAGGAAGAAACGCTGCGCCCGCTGCTCGTCGCGGCGCTCACCGCGCCGATGATCGAACGCGACTATGCGACCGTGTGGGAGATCGCGCAGGCGTTGGCGAAAAGCGACGCGATCGACGCGATCGAGGTCGTTTCGTCCGAAGGCGCCACGGTGGCCAAGGTCGTCGCGCGGGAGGCGATCCTGGCAACCACTGCGCCCGTCGGCGAGGAGTGCAGCATCGAGCTTGCGGCAGGCGGCATGAGTTTCGGTCGGGTGAATCTGCGCCTGGGCGCCGGCGGTCTCCTCGTCCTGCTGGAGCGCCTGGGGCTGGCGCTCCTCGTTGCCGCGCTCGCGTCCGGGGCGCTGGTGATGGCGCTGTTTCGCATCCTGTCCGGCCGGCTGACGCGCCGCCTGGCGCGCCTGGCCGCGACCGCGCACGAAATCGCCGACGGCCGCCTCGATGCCCGCGTGGAAGACGAGACGCACGACGAGATCGGCGATCTGGCGCGCGACTTCAACCGCATGGCGGAAACCGTGCAGACCACGATGCAGGATCTCGCCGCCAGTCAAGGCGAAGTGACGGCGATTTTGCAATCGATCGGCGATGGCCTGATCGCGACCGACGCGACGATGCGCATCACCTATCTGAATCCGGTGGCCGAGGCGCTCACGGGCTGGAGCGATCGCGAGGCGCAGGGGCGCGGGGTGGGCGAAGTGTTCAACATCATCAACGCGCTGACCGGCCAGCCGGCGGAAATCCCGGTCGGACGGGTGCTCGAAACCGGTCTCGTCGTCGGCCTGGCGAATCATACCGTGCTGATCGCCCGCGACGGTCGGCGTCATCACATCGCCGATTCCGCCGCCCCGATCCGCGATCGCTCCGGCCAACTCATCGGCGTGGTGATGGTGTTCCGCGACGTCTCCGAATCCTACCGGCTGCGCGCCGATCTGGAAACGCAGAGCGCCCGGCTTGCCCTGGCGCTCCAGGGCGCGAATCTGGGGTTGTGGGACCGCGATCTGATGTGCGATGCGCTGGTCGTCGATGAGCGCTGGGCCGGCATGCTGGGCTATCGCGTCGACGAGCTCCCCGCGCAAAAGGATCCCTGGATCGCGCTGATCCATCCCGACGACCTGCCGGCGGCGAAACGCGCGTTCAAGGAACACCTCGAGGGCCGCTCGCCGCAGTACGAAGCCGAATTCCGCATGCGCGGCAAGGATGGGCAATGGCGCTGGATCCTCGCGCGCGGCCGCGTCACCGAGCGGGATGCCGAGGGGCGTCCGCTGCGCGCTACCGGCACCCATCTGGACATCACCGAGCGGCGCGCCGCCCAGGAAGAGATCGAACGGCTCGCGTTCTACGATCCGCTGACCCGGTTGCCCAACCGCCGCCTGCTGCTCGACCGCATCGCGCGCGAGCTGGCCGAAGCGCGTCGCCGCGGTCACCATGGCGCCCTGCTGTTCATCGATCTCGATCATTTCAAGCAGATCAACGATGTTCACGGCCACACGGCGGGCGACAGCCTGTTGCTCGAGGTGGCCGCGCGGCTGAAAGGGCGGCTGCGCGAAGTCGATACCGTCGCGCGTTTCGGCGGGGACGAGTTCGTCGTCCTGCTGCCGGGGCTCGCCGCCGACGTGGCGGCGGCCGCCGCGGCGGCGCGGCACGTGGCCGACCAGCTGAGGTCGGCGCTTTCCCAGCCTTTCGATCTCGGCGCGCGCGGCGGTCTTTGCCATTCGGGCGCGTCGATCGGCGTCGCGCTGTTCCCCGACGGCGCGTGCGAAAGCGGCGAAACCCTGCTGCGCCAGGCCGATACCGCGATGTATCAGGCCAAGGCGGGCGGCCGCAATGCCGTCTGCTTCTTCGAACCGAGAATGCAAGCGCTGGCGGAGGAGCGTCTCGCGCTCGAAAACGATCTGCGTGCGGCGATCGCCGGCGAGCAGTTCGAACTTCACCTGCAAGGCCAGTACGATGCCGGGCGCCGTCTGGTCGGCGCCGAGGTCCTGCTGCGCTGGAACCATCCGCGGCGCGGCGCGGTGCCGCCGACCGCGTTCATCCCGCTGGCCGAAGAGAGCGGCCTGATCGACGAGCTCGGCACATGGGTGCTGCGGCAAGCCGCGATCCTGCAAAGAGCGCTCGAAGAAGCCGGCCACGATCTGCGCCTGGCCGTCAATATCAGCCCGCGCCAATTCCGTCAGGCGGATTTCGTCGGCCGCGTGCGCGCGATCCTCGCGGAGACCGGCGCGAACCCCTCCCGCCTGGTGCTCGAAGTCACCGAAAGCCTGCTGCTTGCCGATGTCGGCGAGGCGGCGGCGCGCATGCATGCGCTGGAAGCCATGGGGCTGCGGTTTTCGATCGACGATTTCGGCACCGGTTATTCGTCGCTGTCCTACCTGAAACG
>CAZPIE010000154.1:0-3691 GCA_964586275.1 uncultured Methyloversatilis sp.
CTCACGCTGCTGCCCGACTTCGCGCTGATCCTGCTCGGCTACGGGCTGCGGCGCTGGATGGCGCTGGGCGACCATTTCTGGACCGGGCTGGAGAAGCTCGTCTATTACGTGCTGTTTCCCGCGCTGCTGTTCAACGCGATCACGAAGACGCCGCTGACCTTCGCGGCCGTGCCGCTGATCGGCACCGGGGCGGCGGCGATGGCCGGCGCGATGCTGCTGGCGTTGCTGGCGCGGCCGCTGTTCCCGCTCACGCCGATCTCCTTCGCCTCGCAGTTCCAGTGCGCCTTCCGCTTCAACTCCTATATCGGCCTCGCGGTCGCGGCCAAGCTGCACGGCGCGGCGGGCATCGCGTCGATGGGCCTGCTGACCGGCGGCATGGTGCCCTTCGCGAATATCGTGGCGGTCGGGATGCTGGCGCGCCACGGCGAAACCTCGGTGTGGCGCGAGCTGGCGAGGAATCCGCTGTTCCTGTCGACGCTCGCCGCGCTGGCCTGGAACCTCCTCGGCCTGCCCGTGCCGGCGCCCGCGGGGCATTTCCTCGGCCGGCTGGCCGAGGCGGCGATCGCACTGGGCCTCCTGGCGGTCGGCGCGGCGCTCAGGCTGCGCGGCGCGATCGGTCCCGAGGGGCGCGGCGCGGCGAGCTATTTCCTCGCGGTGAAGCTGCTGGCGATGCCGCTGATCGCGCTGCTGGTCGCCCGCTGGATCGGGCTGAGCGGCGTGCATTTCGACGTGGTGATGGCTTTCGCGGCCCTGCCGACGGCGTCGTCGGCTTACATCCTCGCCCAGCGCATGGGCGGCGACGGCCCGCGCGTCGCCTGGCTGATCTCCGCCAGCACGCTGCTGGGGATGGCGACGCTACCCCTTTGGCTCGCTTTTCTTGCGGGGTGAACGTTTCGGCTTCGCTTCCGGTGCCGGAGTGGCGGCTTCCGCAGAAGTCGGCGCTGGCGGGACGGCATCGGCCGTTCCCGCCGTGTTGATCTGGACGGCACTCTTCATCAGATCCCAGGGTATTTGCCAGGCCGCGGGGTTGAGGAAGGGGTTGGGCGCGTTTTCCGCTTCGGCGGCGGCTTCCTGGGTGGCCTGGCTCATCTGCCGGAAGGCCAGCAGCGTGGCGCGCTGCATTTCGAGGCCCTGGATGGTCATCTGCAGCAGGCCGAGGTTGGACTTGAGCCAGCCCTCGACGGCCTTCAGGTCGGCGATGCGCTTGCCGAGTTCGTCGGTATCGACGGTTGGGGCTATCATGCCGGGCAGGGCGAAACCCATGTTGCCCCACATGCTCTTGATGAATTCCATCGGGTCGTTCTGGGTTTCGTTCGTCATGTTTCGCCTCGACGGGGTTATGATTCGCGTCCAATGATAGCCGTATTCGAAGCGGGAGAATAAATTGCGGATTCTGGTCATCGAGGATCATGCCTTGGTGCGCGAGGGGTTGTTGCTTGCGCTGAAGGCGCTGGAGGAGGCCGATACAACGGCAGAGATCATCGGTGCGCGCGATGCCGACGAGGCGACACAGCTGCTCGAAGCGAACGACGACTTCGACCTCGCGCTGCTCGACCTGATGTTGCCGGGTACGGGCGGCCTGGCCTTCCTCGGCGTCATGCGCAAGCGTTTTCCGCATGTGCCGGTGGTGATCCTCTCGGCGCTCGACGATGCCGACACGGTGCTGAAGGCGATGCGCCAGGGCGCGGCCGGTTTCGTGTCCAAGGCGAGCCCGACCGAAGTGCTCCTCGGCGCCTTGCGCGAGGTGCTGGCCGGCGAGATCTGGCTGCCGCCCGAATACCGCGAATTGACCCGCAAGCGCAAGCGCGCCAGAACCGTCGCCGAACGTTATGGACTGACCAAGAGCCAGGCGCGCGTGCTCGAGCTGCTGGCCGAGGGCAAGACCAACCGGGATATCGCCGAGATGCTCGGCGTGACCGAAGGCACCGTGAAAATCCATGTGTCGGCGATTTTCAAGTCCCTGGGCGTGAACAACCGTTCGCAGGCCCTGCTCGTCGCGCAGGGCAAGAAGTAAGTCCCGTTCAGGCCGCCACGGCCATCGGCTGTGGCGCGTTTACCGTGCCATTCGCAGCGTTGTGCGCGACACCCTGCAGGGGCATGGCGTCTTCCAGCGGCAGTTGCAGCAGGTCGATCACCTGATGCGCCACGGCGCGGCAGGCATTCGCCAGCGGCGTCGGCACGCTGCCGGGAATCTGCTTTTGCAGCAATAGCTTGCTCGCCGAGAGGCTGAAGACCGGGTCGAGGATGCGGTCGCGATAGGGCGCCAGCAGCTCCGCCACGGCCTTCTCGGCCGCTTCGCGCTGCCAAGCATTGGTCGGCCACTGGGTCGGGATCGCATAGGCGCGCGGGAACATTTCGAGGTCGCGGATCACGGTGCGGATGTCCTCGTGCGAGTCGCGGAAGGGCAGCAGCACGAGGTCGGCGAGGCCGTAAAGACGGCGATCCATCTCGCTGCGGTTGCCGCCGCCGTCGATCACGCCCAGCCAGGCTTTCAGCGAACGGATCTTGTCGGTCACCTTGCCGAGCGCCTCGCGCGACCGCGCGTCGGCGATCAGGTAGCGGCGCTCGGCGGGGTCGAGCGGTTCGCGGTGGGTGTCGGTCAGCACGCACACCGAGCGCTGGCCGAGCAGGCCCATGCCCTGACAGAGCATGTGCGACAGCGTGGTCTTGCCCGTGCCGCCCTTGTTGCCGATTACACAGATGATGTCCGCCATGTCCGTTCTGCGTGGTTGCGTCCGGAACGGATTATTCTCGATCGCTGCCCCGGGGGATGGGTGGAAATGCAGCGGATTCGTCGGCTTATTGGGCCGGCTTTATGTCTGCCGCGCGGGGTGATACAGGAAAAGCCGCGTACTCCGGCGATCGGCTACGGCCAGGCTCTCGGCGGGCTCGACACCCGGTACCTCGAAGCTGTTGCTGACCAGCAGGGCCGCTGGCGCCATCTCGGCGCTGGCTTTCACCCAGAGGCGCGGCATTGGCGCGGGCGACAGAAAGGCATACACCAAGTCGTAGGCGCCCAGCGGCTCCTCCCAGAAATCGCCATGCCGGATCGTCAGGTTCGGCTGGCCGAGCGCACGCAGTTTGGCTACCAGACAGGTGAGCGGCGCATGTTCGATGCCGGTGAAGCGGCAGTCGGGGCGCGCCGCCGCCAGTCGGCGCAGCAGGCTACCGTCGCCGCAGCCGAGATCGAGAATGCGGCAGGGCGTTACCGGCAGCAGCGTGAGCAGGGCATCCGCTGTCGCCGCATTCGTGAGATAGAGCGGCACGCGGCTTTTGTCGGTGCGCCAGAAGACCAGCAACAACAGCACGAAGGCGGCGAGGAACCATCCCGGAGCGATATCGAGCTGCTGCACGGCGACCACCAGCGGCAAGAAGCCGAGATGGATCGGCTGCCACCAGTTCGGCGCGCGCAGCCATAGCGAAATCATGGCGGCGATGCCGCCTTGCAGCAGGGCGAGAATGAAGGTGATCTGCCCGAAATCGACGGCGGTCAGCTGGCCAAGCCCGGCGACGAGCAGCAAGACAACCGCCGTGCCGCCGAGCTGGGCGAACAGGGCGAGGCGCAGGGGCGCGCGCTCAGTCCGCGAGTTTCGCACGCGCGCGTTCCCGCAGTTGCCGTCCCGCCAGTGCCGACTTGTAATTGCGCGCCACGGCGGCAGCGAGCGCATCGTCGGCCGCCGGGTGCTGGCGA
>CAZPIE010000155.1:0-2076 GCA_964586275.1 uncultured Methyloversatilis sp.
CGCGGCGGCTCGATCCTCGCCAAGTGGTGCCTCGCGCACCACCAGGAGAACTTCCTCTACACGCACTTCGAGGACATCTGCGAAATCATGAAAGCCTACGACGTCGCCTTCAGCCTCGGCGACGGCCTGCGCCCCGGCAGCATTTACGACGCCAACGACGCCGCCCAGATGGGCGAGCTGGCGACGCTGGGCGAATTGACGCAGGTCGCCTGGAAACACGACGTGCAGGTGATGATCGAGGGCCCCGGCCACGTGCCGATGCACATGATCAAGCACAACATGGACGAGCAGCTGCGCCTCTGCGGCGAGGCGCCGTTCTATACCCTCGGGCCGCTGACCACCGACATCGCGCCGGGCTACGACCACATCACCAGCGCGATCGGCGCGGCGCTGATTGGCTGGTACGGCACGGCGATGCTCTGCTACGTGACGCCGAAGGAACACCTCGGCCTGCCCGACAAGAACGACGTCAAGGACGGCATCATGGCCTACAAGATCGCCGCCCACGCCGCCGACCTCGCCAAGGGCCACCCGGGAGCCCAGGCGCGCGACAACGCGCTCTCCAAGGCGCGCTTCGAATTCCGCTGGGAAGACCAGTTCAACCTCGGCCTCGATCCCGACAAGGCGCGCGAGTTCCATGACGAGACCCTGCCGGCGCAGGGCGCCAAGCTGGCCCACTTCTGCTCGATGTGCGGGCCGCATTTCTGCTCGATGAAGATCACCCAGGACATCAAGGATCAGACTCGCGAATACGCCGAGAAGGGCATGCAGGAGAAATCCATCGAGTTCGTCAGGCAGGGGGGCGAGATCTATCGGCGCACCTGATTCCCCGCCGGCGGCGCCCACACGACCGCGGCGCCAGCGGCGCGTCACCTGGCTGCATTTCTGGCAAGGTCGCCTGCTGGTCTGGGCGGGCGCCGTCGGCGTCGGCCTGCTGGCCGTGCTCTTCGCCGAACTCTCCGAAGGCGCGGTGCGGACCTTCCGCGACATTTCCGAGCGGCACTGGTGGTGGCCGCTGCTCATCTGTCCGGCCGGCGGCGCGGCCGTGGTCTGGGCGACGCGTCGCTGGTTTTCGGGCAGCGAGGGCAGCGGCATTCCGCAGACGCTGGCGGAAATCCAGATCGACAAGCAGCCGCCGGCCGGCTGGCGCCCGCTGCTGACGCTGAAAATCGCCCTGGGCAAGATCGTTCTGGCCACCGCCGCGCTGTTCGCCGGCTTTTCGACGGGCCGCGAAGGGCCGATGGTGCAGATCGGCGCCGCCGTGATGAACAGCCTGCATGGCCATCTGCCGCGCCGCTTCAACATCCAGCGCCGCCATTTGATCGCCGCCGGCGGCGCGGCGGGCATCGCCGCCTCCTTCAACACGCCGCTGGCCGGCATCATGTTCGCCATCGAGGAACTCAACCGCGGCCTCGACCAGCGCATGAGCGGCCTGCTGATCGTCGCCATCGTGCTCGCCGGCGTGGTGTCGCAGGCCTTGCTCGGCAACACCGCCTATTTCGGCTGGGTCAGCTTCGCCGGCCTCAAGAGCCATCTGCAGATGGTATGGGTGCTGTTGATCGCCGTCGCCTGCGGTCTGGCCGGCGGCGCCTTCGCGCGCCTGATGCTGCTGACCACGGCGAAGAACGGCCCCTTCTTCGCCGCCTTTCGCAACGCCCATCCGGTCCGCTACGCGGCGATCTGCGGCCTGCTGATCGCCGTGATCGGCCTGCTCTCCGGCTACAGCAGCTTCGGCACCGGATTCGTCGAGACGCGCGCCCTCTTCGAAGGCGCCGCCGAGCTGCCCTGGCATTACGGCATCGACAAGTTCTTCGCCACGCTGCTTTCCTACGCCAGCGGCGTGCCCGGCGGCATCTTCGCTCCGGCGCTGGCCATCGGCGCCGGCATCGGCAACAACATCGCCATGCTGCTCGGCGACCAGCTCAACACCGGCATGGTGCTCGTGCTGTGCACGGCGGGCTTCCTCGCCGCCGTCACCCAGGCGCCGATCACCGCCTTCGTCATCGTCATGGAAATGGTCAGCGGCTACGGCATCGTCATGGAAATGATGATCGTCGCCCTGCTCGCCTCGGCCGT
>CAZPIE010000155.1:2176-3641 GCA_964586275.1 uncultured Methyloversatilis sp.
CTCCAGCGATTCGGCCGAGTCGTGCAAGAGGTCGCCCGCCAATGTGCCAACCGGGCCGTCAGTCACCACGCGCTCGTGCACGGCGTCATCCGACCAATGCGCCCGCCGCCGGTCGAAGAGACGCAGGCTCCAGTCGGGATAGCCCTCGCCGTGCCGCAGGTAACGTCCCATGAAGCGGTTGCAGCGGGCGAAGCGGTAGGCCGTAAAACCCGGCGCCGGCGTCCCGCCGGCGCACGCAGTCTCCCCGCCCGCGTGGGCGGGGCTGGGGGTGGGCGGGCCATCCATAGTCGGCGCCGGCAGGACGGCACGAATGCTGTCGGCCAGCTTGGCGCTGACCCGTTCGTCGGCATCGACGCAGAGCACCCAGTCATGCGCCGCCTGCGCCACGGCGAACTGCTTCTGCGGCCCGAAACCGCGCCAGTGCGTCTCGATCACCCGCGCGCCGTGACGCCGGGCCAGTTCGACCGTGCCGTCGGTGCTGCCGGAATCGACGACGAGGATTTCGGCGCAGAAGGCGAGCGATTCAAGGCAAGGCAACAGCTGCGTCGCGGCATCGCGGGTGATGATGACGGCGGAGAGCGGGTTCATCGCGGCATTCTAGTCGGCAGGGCGCGAAGTGCGGGCTCTGGCAAAATGCGCGGCATGCAATCCCCCCCCATCGTTTTCGGCGACCTGCGGCGCGCACTGGTCATCAAGCTGCGCCACCATGGCGACGTGCTGCTGTCGTCCCCGGTCGTCTCCGCGCTCAAGCAAGCCGCGCCGCAATGCGAGATCGACGCCCTGGTCTATGCCGATACCGCGCCGATGCTCTCGGAGCATCCGGCCCTGACGCAACTCCACAGCATCGACCGCAACTGGAAGCGGCTCGGCATCGTCCGCCAGGCACAGGCCGAATGGCGACTGCTTGCAGTCCTGCGCGCGCGGCACTACGACCTCGTTGTCCATCTTACCGACCATCCGCGTGGCGCATGGCTGGTACGCCTGTTGCGGCCACGCTGGGCAGTGGCGCCGCAATGCCCCGATCGGTCGGCCCGCTCATGGGCTGCGAGCTTCACCCACCAGTCGCCCCCAGCCCTGGCCGGAAGACACACGGTTGAAACTCATCTGGATGCATTGCGTTATCTTGGCCTGCATATCCCCGAGAAAAGCGTTCCTCTCACCTTGATTTCTGGTCGCGAAGCAGAAGCGAGCGTCGATGCACGACTCGCCAAGCACGGCCTGTTACCTGGCAGTTTCATCCATATCCATCCCGCTTCGCGCTGGCTGTTCAAATGCTGGCCGGCGGATCGTTTCGCAGCGCTTTGCGATGCGCTGGCGCAGGAAGGCTGGCCGCTCGTGCTGACCGCGGCACCGGATCCGAAAGAAAAGGCCATGGTGGAGGAAATCATTGCGCGGCGTGCCGTCCTCTCAGCGCCGACTTTCGATTTCTCCGGTCAGCTTTCACTCAAGGAACTCGCCGCGCTGA
>CAZPIE010000156.1:0-3630 GCA_964586275.1 uncultured Methyloversatilis sp.
TTGTTTCAGCAGACGCTGCAGGCCTCCGTCGGCAGGCCGCGCGCCAGCCAGCCGGGCCCGAAGCCGCTGCCGGCCATGCCTTCCGGAATGTGCACGGCATTGCTGAAGCCCTGCGCGCGCAGGTAGCGCAGCACTTGCGAGGTGCGGTTGCCGGTACGGCAGATCAGCGCGATGGGGGCGTTCCGGTCGCCGCCGACCTGGCGCAGCACTTCGTTCATGAAGCCGGTCGGGCCTTGCGGATGCAGCATGTCGATCAGCTTCGCGCCCCGCGCCACGCGGGTCTGCTTCCACTCGGGCGGGGTGCGGATGTCGATGATCGCGAGCTTGCCGGCACTGGCGGCCTCGAAGGCTTCCGGGGCGCTCAGTTGTTGCGCGGCGGCGGGCAGGGCGAAGAAAGCGGCAAGCAGAAAAATGAAGCGGAATAGCATGGTCTCGCTGTCAGGTAGGTTGTGGGGAGCGCAATGATACCCTCTCCCATGCCCCCAGGCCGCTGCGGATGCCGTCCCGCCAGCGCCGACTTTCAACGGAAATACTGGATCACGTAGCCGCCGGCGAGGGCGGCGAGAACGCCCAGCAGACCGATCTTGAGCGCGCGCTGCGAAATGCGCTTCTGCGTGCGCGCGCCGAGGTACATGCCGGCCATGCCGCCCAGCCCGAAGAGAATGCCGAGCGGCCAGTCGGGCTGCGCCGTCGTGCCGGCCGGCGCGGGGAGGAACTGGTAGAGGAGGACGCCGACCACCGAGGTGACGAAGGTGCCGAACAGCGCCGCGCCGGCCACCGCATACACCGTGAGGCCGAACGCCGCGACCAGCACCGGCGCCATCAGCGAACCGCCGCCGATGCCGTAGGCGCCGCCAATGACGCCGATGCCCAGCGACAGCAGGAAGATCGCGCGCTTCTGGCCCGCGGGCTGCGCGGCGACCTGCGCGGCCGGGACGACCGCCGGGAAAAAGAGCTCGCGGGTCAGGCGCAGCGCCAGCCAGCCGAGCACGAGGCCGACGAAGAGCTTGAAGGTTCGCGGATCGGCCAGCCAGTGCAGGCGCAGCCACCAGCCGGCCAGCAGGCCGGGCAGGGTGCCGAGCGCGATGAGGCGGGCGAGCGGCCAGTCCATGCGGCCTTCGCGCGCGTAGCGCCAGACGCCGCTGGGAATGGCGACGAGGTTGAAAACGAGATTGGTCGCGGTGACCGACGGCGAGACATAGCCGAGCACGCTCATCTGGAAGGGCAGCAGCAGGAAGGCGCCCGAGATGCCGACCATCGAGCAGAAGAAGGCGAGCACGAAGCCCGCCAGCGGGGGCAGCCAGAGCGGTGCGGTGATGCCTGCGGTTTCGAAGAACACGGCCTTTCAGACGAGTCCGCCGAACACCTGCACCTGCACGAGGTCGCCTGCGGCGACCTTCTCGCGCCCGGCTTCGAGGACGATGAAACAGTCGGCCCTGGCCATCGAGCTGAGCATGCCCGAACCCTGGTGGCCGGTCGGCCGCACGCACCACTCGCCGTTTTCCTGGAAGAGGATGCCGCGCTGGAACTCGGTGCGGCCCTTGCCCTTCTTCATCGGGGACACGCAGCGCGCGGAGAAGGTCGGTAGCGGCGGCGCCGGGTCGATGCCCATCATCTTGAACAGCGCGGGCTGCACGAACTGGTAGAAGGTGACCATCACCGCGACCGGGTTGCCCGGCAGCCCGAACAGCCAGGCGCTTTCCTTGCCTGTGCCTATTTTCCCGAAGGCCATCGGCCGGCCGGGCTTCATCGCGATCTTCCAGAACGCGACCTCGCCGAGCTGCGTCATCAGCTGCCTGATGAAGTCCGCCTCGCCGACCGAGACGCCGCCGCTGGTGACGATCGCATCGGCGCAGGACGCCGCTTCCCTGAACGCGGCTTCCAGGGCGGCGGGATCGTCCTTCACCACGCCCATGTCGATCACCTCGCAGCCCAGCCGCGTCAGCATGCCCCAGAGCGTGTAGCGGTTGCTGTCATAGACGGCGCCGGGCGGCAGCGGGGTGCCGAGCGAGCAGAGCTCGTCGCCGGTCGAGAACAAGGCCACGCGGACGCGGCGGCGCACCGGCACTTCGGCGCTGCCGAGCGAAGCGATCACGCCCAGCTCGGCCGGCCGCAATTGCTTGCCGGCGGGGATCGCCGGCTTGCCGGCCTGCAGATCCTCGCCGGCGCGGCGCACGTTCTGCTCCGGCCTCTGGCCGGGCGGCACGACGACGGTATCACCTTCGACCCGCGCGACTTCCTGGATCACCACGCAATCGACGCCGGCCGGCAGCACCGCGCCGGTCATGATGCGTGCCGTCTCGCCAGCGCCGACTTTCAAATCGAGCGGCCGGCCGGCGAAGGCCGTGCCGATGTTCTTCAGCCGCGTCTCGCCGTCCGCAGCGAGATCGGCGTAGCGTACCGCCCAGCCATCCATCGCCGAATTGTCGTGCGCGGGGACATTCACCGGCGAGATCACGTCTTCCGCCAGCACGCGACCGAGCGCCTGGCGCACGAACAACCGCTCATGGCCGGCAACCGGCTGGACGGTGTCGAACAGATACTGGCGGGCGCGCTCGACGGAAAGCGCGTCGGGATCGTAATCGTCGAGGCAGGTGAAGGCGAGTGCGGCCATGGCGGCAAAGGAAACGAAAAGACAGCAGCCAATTTAGGCCATTTCCCGGATGGCGTGAAGTCAGGATGACACGATGCGGCAATTTTACGGTGGTGGATTCAGGTGGCTCGGAGGTATGCGACCCATTGCTCGAACAGACCGCGGTCGGCGGCGCAGACGGCGGAGCGCGGCGCCAGGTCCAGCGGCGCGGGCCGGCCGTCGAGGGTGTCGGCATGGCCGCCGGCTTCCGCCAGTATCAGGCTGCCCGCGGCGTAATCCCACAGGCTTTGCCGGCCATGCAGATACAGATGGAAGCGGCCCGCCGCCACCCAGCACCAGTCGAGCGCGACCGAGCCGATCGAGCGCTGCGACGAATACGGCGGTGTCGCCGCAATCCGCGCCGCCAGCGGGGCGGGCAGGCGCTTGAAGTCGATGCAGGCGGTCGTCTTGGCGAGCGGGATGCCGGCAGGCGGCGCGCGCAGCGCTGCGCCATTGAGCGTGGCGCCGTGGCCGCGCAGGGCGGCAAAGGATTCGTCATGCAGCGGGTCGCAGACGATGCCGGCCTCGATGCGGCCCCGGCGCATCAGCGCCAGCGACACGGCGAACAGCGGGATGCCGGCGGCGTAGTTGCTGGTGCCGTCCAACGGATCGAGAATCCACAGCCCGCTGTGGTCAGCGCGGCCGGCAGTGCCGGCATCGGAGAGCAAGCGCTCCTGCTGCGCCTTCTCCATTTCCTCGCCCAGCAAGGCGATGCCGGGATGGCGCGCCGCCAGTTCGGCCTGCAGGCGCGACTGCATCGCCAGGTCGGCCTCGGTCAGCCAGCTGCCATCCGCCTTTTCGCGGCGGCGGGTATGGCGAAAGCGTTCGAGCAATTCCTCGCGCGCGACGGCGCGGATGATCGCCTCGATGGCTGAAAGATCGGCGGGGGTCATGGATAACTCGCTTGCCTCTGTTGAATTTCGAGTGGGTGCTCCATTGTAGGTTTAGCCGTCCTGCCAGCGCCGACTTTCGTAATCGGTATCCGCCGTCGATCGGGG
>CAZPIE010000157.1:0-3613 GCA_964586275.1 uncultured Methyloversatilis sp.
GAATGCAATCGTGGTCGGGGCCGGCCCGGCCGGCCTGATGGCGGCCGAGGTGCTGTCTGCCGCGGGCGTGGCGGTCGATGTCTACGACGCCATGCCATCGGCGGGACGCAAATTCCTGATGGCCGGCAAGAGCGGTCTCAATCTGACCCACGCCGAAGCCGCCGGGCGCTTCGTCGCTCGCTATGGCGACCGGAGCGAGTGGGTCGCCGCGTGGCTGCGCGAATTCGACGCGGATGCCCTGCGCGGGTGGGCGCGCGGGCTGGGCGTCGAGACTTTCGTCGGCTCCTCCGGCCGCGTTTTCCCTCGGGACATGAAGGCCGCGCCGCTGCTGCGTGCCTGGCTGCACCGCCTGCGCGCGGCCGGCGTGCGCTTCCACATGCGCCATCGCTGGCTGGGCTGGGAAGGCGGCGCGCTCTCGTTCGCTACGCCGGACGGCAACTTGAAAGTCGGCGCTGGCGGGACGGCAGTGATTCTCGCGCTCGGCGGCGGCAGCTGGGCCAAATTGGGTTCGGACGGCGCGTGGGTGCGGCTGCTGCGCGACCGGGGCATCGACGTCGCGCCGCTGCGGCCCGCGAACTGCGGTTTCGATGTCGCCTGGAGCGCGCATTTCCGCGAGAAGTTCGCCGGCCAGCCGGTGAAGTCGGTGGTGGCTTCGTTCGCCGACAAGCAGATGCCGGGCGAGTTCGTCGTCACGCGGCACGGCATCGAGGGCAGCCTGATCTATGCCTTCTCCGCCGCGTTGCGCGACGCGATCGGAGCGCAGGGCAGCGCGATGCTGCGCCTCGATCTCGCGCCGGGCAAGTCGCTGGAGCGCCTGATTCAGGAGATCGCTCATCCGCGCGGCGCGCGGTCGATGGCGAGCCACCTGCAGAGCCGCGCCGGCATCGCGGGCGTCAAGGCCGGCCTGCTGCGCGAATGCGCAACGAAGGAAGCCTATGCCGACCCCGCGCGCCTCGCCGCTGCGATCAAGGCGCTGCCGCTGAGGGTGGTATCGCCGCGGCCGCTCGACGAGGCGATCAGCAGCGCGGGCGGCGTGACGGCCGAGTCGCTCGACGAACATCTGATGCTGAAGGGGTTGCCCGGCGTCTTCTGCGCGGGCGAGATGCTCGACTGGGAGGCGCCGACCGGCGGCTACCTGCTCACCGCCTGCTTCGCGAGCGGGCGTGCGGCGGGGCAGGGCGCGCTGGCTTGGCTTTTGGCCGGCGCGGGCCGGGAACCTGGCCCGGCTTTGGGATAATCTGCGGCTACCCCAATCATCGAAGAGCAAACCATGCGAGTTGTCCGCTTCATGCTCTGTTGCCTGTTCGCCGCGAACCTCGGCATTGGCGCAAACGTGACTAAGGCGCAGGAGCGCTTCATCACCGTCGCCTCGACGACCTCGACCGATCAATCGGGCCTCTTCGGCCATCTGCTGCCCGCCTTCGAGAAGGCCAGCGGCATCAAGGTCCGCGTCGTCGCGCTCGGCACCGGCCAGGCGCTCGACCTTGCCCGGCGCGGCGATACCGATGTCGTCTTCGTGCATGACCCGGCGGCCGAGGAGAAATTCGTCGCCGCAGGCTTCGGCGTCAAGCGCCATGAGGTCATGTACAACGACTTCATCCTCGTCGGTCCGAAGGCGGACCCGGCGAAAGCGGCAGGCCAGGACATTCTCGAAGGCCTGCGCCGCATCGCGGCCGCGCAGGCACCCTTCGTCTCGCGCGGCGACAAGAGCGGCACGCACACCGCCGAACTGCGCTACTGGAAGGCCGCCGGCGTCGATCTCGCGACGGCGAAGGGTCCGTGGTACCGCGACACCGGATCCGGCATGGGCCCGGCGTTGAATACCGCCGCGTCGATGAATGCCTACGCCCTCGCCGACCGCGGCACCTGGCTCAACTTCAGGAACCGCGGCGAACTGGGCATCGTCGTGGCGGGCGACCAGGCGCTGTTCAACCAGTACGGCGTGATCCTCGTCAACCCGGCGAAGCATGCCCACGTCAAGGCCGCGGACGGCCAGAAATTCATCGACTGGATCGTGTCGCCGGCCGGCCAGCAGGCCATCGCCGCCAACAGGATCGGTGGCGAACAGCTGTTCTTTCCCAATGCGAAGAAATGAATGACCTCGCTGCGAGTTTCGCGATCGCCGGCGAACTGCTCGCGGCCGGTGACGCCAAGCTGGCGGCGATCGTCTGGCTCAGCCTGAAAGTCAGCTTCGGCGCGACGGCACTCTCCTGCCTGCTCGGCATGCCGCTCGGGGCCTTGCTGGCGGTCGGCCGCTTTCCTGGGCGGCACGCGCTGATCGTGCTGGCCAACGGCCTCATGGGCCTGCCGCCGGTCGTCGTCGGCCTGCTCGTCTATCTGCTGCTGTCGCGTGCCGGCCCGCTCGGCCAGTATGGCCTGCTGTTCACGCCGACGGCGATGATCATCGCGCAGACCGTGCTGATCACCCCGATCATCGCGGCGCTCACCCGGCAGGTCATCGAGGACGAATGGCGCGAGTATCGCGAACAGCTGCGCAGCCTCGGCGCCAGCCGCCTGCGCGCCGGCCGCACGCTGCTCTGGAACGCGCGCTTCTCCTTGACCACGGCCGGGCTGGCGGGCTTCGGCCGCGCGGTCGCGGAGGTCGGCGCGGTGATGATCGTCGGCGGCAACATCGACGGCGTGACGCGCGTGATGACGACGACCATCGCGCTCGAAACCAGCAAGGGCGACCTGCCGCTGGCGCTGGCGCTGGGCGCAATCCTCGTCGCCGTGGTGCTGGTGATCAATGCCGGTGCCTTCATCCTGCGCCAGTGGGCGGAAAGGCGGTGGGGATGAGTGGGTGGCTCGAACTGCGCGGACTGGGCCTTACCGAGGGCGCGACGCGCATCCTTGCCGACATCGACCTGAAAGTCGGCGCTGGCAGGACAGCACTGCTCGGTCCCAACGGCGCGGGCAAGAGCACGCTGCTGAGGCTGATGCACGGGCTATTGCGCCCCAGCGCCGGCGCGATCATCTGGCCCGCATCGCTTTCGCAGGCGATGGTCTTTCAGCGACCAGTCATGCTGCGCGCCAGCGTGCTGGCCAACATCGAATACGGCCTGTCGCTGCGCGGCGTGCCGGCGGGTGAACGTCAGCGGAAAGCACATGAAGCGCTGGCGCGCGTCGGCCTGCCAGAACTGGCACGACGGCAGGCGCGCAAGCTCTCCGGCGGCGAGCAGCAGCGCGTGGCGCTCGCCCGCGCCTGGGCGCTGGAGCCTGAAGTCCTCTTCCTCGACGAACCCACCGCCAGCCTCGACCCGGCCAGCAGCCGCGAGGTGGAGCGCATCATCGGCGAGATCGCCGCGGGCGGCGCGCGCATCGTCATGACCACCCACAACCTCGGTCAGGCGCGCCGCATCGCCGCGGAAGTGATCTATCTCGAAGGCGGCCGGCTCATAGAGCAAACGCCGGTGGCTGAGTTCTTCCGCCAGCCGCGCACCGGCGCGGCCCGCTTGTTCATTCAGGACGAGATGGGCAGCTAGCCAGCCGTAAAAGTCGGCGTCGGCGGGACGGCAACAAGTGGTAACAATTCCTCACATGGTTCGGCAAGTGTCGCGACTAAGATTGCCGTCACCACAAAACAAGAAAAAGGGAGTTCGCGATGAGCCTCGTT
>CAZPIE010000158.1:0-3609 GCA_964586275.1 uncultured Methyloversatilis sp.
TGGGCCGTTTGCGGCTCGTCGCTGAAATGCGGCCGCTCCTTGGCCGTCATGCCGGCTGCGTCCGCCAGTTCCCGTTCGCGCTCGGCGATCAGGCCGAAGAGGTTGCGGATGTCCTCGATCGTGCTCTCCTGAAGCGGGTTCGGCCGGCCGGGGCGCGGCGCGGTGTCCTTGACGATGTTGCCGAGCACCTTGCGCAGCACGCGCAGGATGCGTTGTTCCTTGGAAAGCCCTTCGATACCCATCTCGATCTCCGCTGTGGATTGAGCGTGCATCTTACCTGTTACGCCGCTTCGAAATGTTCGAGCACGAGCTGCACGTTCGCCTCGCCCTGCCATTCGTTGATGTCGAGGCGGAAGGCCGCGCGGATGCGGTCGGCCGCGCCCTCGGCGTGGTTGAAGCGGATCGCGTCGAAACGCGCCCTGCCTTTCTTCAGCGTCAGCTTCAGGTGCTTGTCCTTGAGCAGCCGCTGCTGCACCACCTCGAACTCGTCGGCGAACAGGGGCGGAGGAAATGCCTGGCCCCAGACCGCGTCCTGCAGCAGGCGCGCGGCATTGATGCCGTAATAGGCGGCTTCGAGCGGCCCGTCGGTCTCCAGGGTGCGCGTCAGCGCCGCAGGGGAAAGCAGGGCGCGCGCGACCTTTTCGAAGAGCGTCTCGAAGGCCGGCAGGTCGTCCTCCATCAGGGTCAGCCCGGCGGCGGCGGCGTGGCCGCCGAAGCGCAGCAGCAGGTTGGGTTGCTGCTTGGCGACGAGATCGAGTGCGTCGCGCAGGTGCAGGCCGGGAATCGAGCGTCCCGAGCCTTTGAGTTCGCCTCCCTCGCCGCGCGCGAAGACGAAGGTCGGGCGGTGCAGCTTTTCCTTGACGCGCCCGGCGAGGATGCCGACCACGCCCTGATGCCACGCGGGGTCGAAGAGGGTCAGGCTGGCGCGCTCGGCGGCATCGATGCCTTCGAGCCGAATGGCGGCGGCCTCCCGCATGTCGGCTTCGATGGCGCGGCGCTCGTGGTTGATCGCATCGAGCGCCTGCGCGATGTTGAGCGCGCGGCCCATGTCGTCGGTGGCGAGGCATTCGATGCCGAGGCTCATGTCGGCGAGCCGTCCCGCCGCGTTGAGGCGCGGCCCGACGGCGAAGCCGAGGTCGAAGGTGCTCGCCCGCGCCGGGTCGCGGCCCGCCACCTGCAGCAGCGCCGCGATGCCCGGACACATGCGGCGCTGGCGGATGCGTGCCAGTCCCTGCGCGACCAGGATGCGGTTGTTGCGGTCGAGCGGCACCACGTCGGCCACCGTGCCGAGCGCGACGAGGTCGAGCAGTTCGGCGAGGTTGGGTTCGTCGGACTTGAACCAGCCGCGCTTTCTCAGTTCGGCGCGCAGCGCCAGCATCGCGTAGAACATCACGCCGACGCCGGCGATGCCCTTGCTGGCGAAGCGGCAGCCCGGCTGGTTCGGGTTGACGATCGCAGCGGCGGATGGCAGCTCGTCTCCCGGAAGATGATGGTCGGTGACGATGACCTGCATGCCCAGCCGCTGCGCCTCGGCCACGCCACTCACGCTGGCGATGCCGTTGTCGACGGTAACGAGCACCTCCGGCTTCTTCGCCGCGGCGAGCCGCGCGACTTCGGGCGAGAGGCCATAGCCCGTCTCGAAGCGGTTCGGCACGAGGTAATCGACGCTCCCGCCGAACATCCGCAAGGCCCGCAGGCCGACCGCGCAGGCGGTCGCGCCGTCGCAGTCGTAGTCGGCGACGATGAGAATCTTTCTGCCCGCCATCACGGCGTCGGCCAGCAGCGCGGCGGCGGCATCGATGCCCTTCAAGCCCTCCGGCGGCAGCAAGGACTTCAGTTGCGTATCGAGTTCATCCGCCACAGCGATGCCGCGCGCCGCGTAGAGTCTTGCCAGCAGCGGATGCACCCCGGACTGCTCCAGCATCAGCCGCGCGCGCTGCGGCACGGGGCGCTCGACGATGCGGGTCATTTCAGCTCCGCGAGGGGGCGCGGCTTGCGCCAGAAGCGCAGCCGGTCGCGGCGCTGGTATTCGAACGCCACCTGCGCCGGGGTAGCCCCGATACGGCTGCCCACCAGCCGCAGCGTGGAACATGCGGCCAGCGCCGGCGCGAGCCAGTCGCGTTCGAGCGCCAGCAGCGCCTCGCGCCAGGCGAGGGCGTCGAGCGTCCGGGCGGGCGCGGCCAGGCTGTCGACAACGGCCAGCACCCTGCCGCCGGCTGGTCGAAAACCCCGAGGCGGTTGCCGGCAGGGCACGCCGGCGAGCTTGCACAGCCCGGCCAGTACCGGGTCGTCGCTCCAGACGGCATCGAACGCAGGCAGAAGGTTTGCGGGGGTTGCGCCTTGTCCCCACGGCCAGAGGCTATTGACGGTCGGGCGGCCCGTTTCTTCGCGCCGGCGATTGACCGGGTGGGCGTGCAGCACCGTTTGCGCTTCGGTCAGCAGCAAACGCCACGCGGGGCCGTCGGTCCCGCCGGGCAGGCGCGGATCGATGGGCTGCTGGATCGCGGCCGGTAAATCCTGCGTTTCCAGGGAGAGCGGTCGGATCGGGCGCAGTTCCCAGCAGCCGGGTGCGGAAGCCGAAATTTCGCCCCAGTTAGCAAACAGCGGCTGCACGGCGGCGAGGAGGTCGGCGCTTTCCGCGGCATCAAGCTCCAGTTTGGCGGGGTCGTCGAGCGTCACGCCCTCGGCCGACACCTGCCAATGCACCGGATCGAGGCAAATCCATTCAGCTTGCGCCGTCCGATTATTGGCGACGGGAACGGCTGTTGCCGTCCCGCCAGCGCCGACTTTTCTCGCCGCGGCCGCTGGCAGGGCGTCCAGCCCGAACGCGCTCGGCAGCCAGCCGGTTTGCAGTTCTTGCCGCGTACCGCTGCCCAGCAGGCGGGACAGCGCAGGCGCATCCAGGTCATAAACGGTGTTTTCGAGGATTTCGACCGGCAGCAACAGGCCGGGAACCCACAAGGTCAGATGCATCGCGGCTCTCAGACCGGCATCACCATGGCGCCGTAACTGGCCACGGCGGCATCCCGCGACAGCAGGCGCATGGGCTCGGCGCTGGCCTGCGCGACGAGGATGCGGTCGAAGGGGTCGGCATGCAGCGGCGGCAGCGCATCGAGGAGCGCGGCATGACGCCAGGCGATCGGCAGTTCGCGGTAGCCTGCCCGGGCGCACAGCTCGGCCGCGCGCGTCCCGCTCACCGGCATGTCGCCGCGCCCGAGGGCATGCTTGATGGCGATTTCCCAGAGCGAGGCGGTGCTCACATGGACTTCGTTCGCCGGATCGGCGATCAGTTCCCTGGCGACCGGGCCCAGACGCTTGGAACCGGTCAGCGCCCAGAGGACGATCTGGGTATCGAGCAGCAGGCGCACGCTCAGCGCCCGCCGAGAAACAGGCGAGCCACTTCGGCGTTGTGCGCGTCGATATCGTCCGGCACTTCGAATTCGCCCTTGGCCAGACCGATGCGGCGGGAAACATCCGTCTCGATCGGCACGACGCGCGCCACCGGCTTGCCATTGCGCGAGATCACGATCTCGTTCTCCGCGCCCGAAGCGATCTGGTCGATCAGGCGGGAAAGATGGGTTTTGGCGTCAAACAGGCTGACGGTTTGCA
>CAZPIE010000159.1:0-3550 GCA_964586275.1 uncultured Methyloversatilis sp.
CCCCCGCTTTGTCCATCTCCGCCTCCACAGCGAATACTCGATCACCGACGGCCTGACCCGGCTCGACGATGCCGTGGCGCAGGCCGTGGCGGATGGCATGCCGGCGCTGGCGCTGACCGATCTCGCCAACCTGTTCGGCATGGTCAAGTTCTATTCGGCGGCGCGCGGCGCGGGCGTTAAGCCGATCATCGGCTGCGACGCCTGGATCGCCGAGGAGGAAGGCGCAGCGCCCGATCCGACGCGCGAAATCGCCAGCCGCCTGCTGCTGCTGGCGAAGAACCGCGCCGGCTATCTGCGCCTGTGCGAACTGCTCTCCGCCGCCTACCTGCGGCCGCGCCGCCACGGCCGCGCCGAGATCCCGCGCAGCGCCTTCAGCGGCGACAACAGCGGCCTGATCGCCCTCTCCGGCGCGCACTTCGGCGCAGTCGGCCAGTGGCTCGCCGCCGAAAAAATGGACAAGGCCGCCGCCCGTGCGCGCCAGTGGGCCGGGCTGTTTCCCGGCAGCTTCTGTCTCGAGATCCAGCGGCCGGACGGCACGCGGGAGAACCCCGCGCAGGAGCGCCTGATCGCCGCGACGCTCAAGCTGGGCGCCGAACTCGACCTGCCGGTCGTCGCGACGCATCCGGTGCAGTTCATCGGCGCCGACGACTTCCGCGCCCACGAGGCGCGCGTCTGCATCGCCGAAGGTTACGTGATGGGCGACAAGCGCCGGCCGAAGAGCTTCAGTGCGGCGCAGTACTTCAAGACGCAGGACGAGATGGCCGAGTTGTTTGCCGACCTGCCCGAGGCACTGGCGAACAGCGTGGCCATCGCCCAGCGCTGCAACCTGTCCATCCCGCTCGGCAAGAGCTTCCTCCCGGAATTCCCGACGCCGAATGGCGAGACGATCGAGGCCTATCTCGACCGGCAGGCGCGTGCCGGCCTGGAGAAGCGTCTCGAGCATCTCTACCCCGATCCGGCCGAGCGCGAAAGTCGGCGCCCGCAGTACGGCACCCGGCTCGAATTCGAAATCAAAACCATCATCCAGATGGGCTTCCCCGGCTACTTCCTGATCGTCGCCGACTTCATCAACTGGGGCAAGAACAACGGCGTACCCGTGGGCCCGGGACGCGGCTCGGGGGCCGGCTCGCTGGTCGCCTACAGCCTCGGTATCACCGACCTCGACCCGCTGCGTTACGAGCTGCTGTTCGAACGCTTTCTCAACCCCGAGCGCGTGTCGATGCCCGACTTCGACATCGACTTCTGCCAGGAAGGCCGCGACCGGGTGATCGACTATGTACGCCAAAAATATGGCCAGCACGCCGTGGCGCAGATCGCCACCTTCGGCACGATGGCGGCCAAGGCGGTGATCCGCGACGTCGGCCGCGTGCTCGACCTCGGCTTCAACTTCGTCGACCAGTTCGCCAAGCTGATTCCCAACGAGTTG
This sequence comes from uncultured Methyloversatilis sp., assembly GCA_964586275.1. Taxonomy (GTDB): domain Bacteria; phylum Pseudomonadota; class Gammaproteobacteria; order Burkholderiales; family Rhodocyclaceae; genus Sulfuricystis. The sequence continues at coordinate 1,427 of CAZPIE010000159.1, forward strand.
GGCATCACGCTCGCCAAGGCGCGCGAAATGGAGCCGGCGATCAACGAACGCCTGCAGCAGGAAGAAGAACTGCGCGAGCTCTGGGCGCTCGCCGAGAAGCTCGAAGGCCTGACGCGCAACGTCGGCATGCACGCCGGCGGCGTGCTGATCGCGCCGGGCAAGCTGACCGACTTCTGCCCGCTTTACTCCGCCGACGGCGGCGCGACGGTGAGCCAGTTCGACAAGGACGACGTCGAGAAGGTCGGCCTCGTGAAGTTCGACTTCCTCGGCCTGCGCACCCTCACCATCCTCGCGGAGGCCGTCAGCTTCGTCAAGGAAGTCGAAGGCATCGAGCTGAAGCTGGAAAACCTGCCGCTCGACGACGCCGCGACCTACGAGGGCATCTTCAAGAACGCCAACACCACGGCGGTGTTCCAGTTCGAATCGCGCGGCATGAAGGACGCGCTGGTGCAGGCGCGGCCCGACTGCCTGGAAGACCTGATCGCGCTGAACGCGCTCTACCGGCCGGGACCGATGGACTTCATCCCGAGCTTCATCGCCAGGAAGCACGGCCGCGAGCGCGTCGTCTATCCGCATCCGAGCCTGGAGAAGGTGCTCAGCCCCACCTACGGCATCATGATCTACCAGGAGCAGGTGATGCAGACGGCGCAAGTCGCGGCCAACTACACGCTCGGCGGCGCCGACCTGCTGCGCCGCGCGATGGGCAAAAAGAAGCCCGAGGAGATGGCCAAGCAGCGCGCGATCTTCGTCGCCGGCGCGGCGGAGAACGCCATCGGCGAGGCGAAGGCCAACGAAATCTTCGACACGATGGAGAAGTTCGCCGGCTACGGCTTCAACAAGTCGCACGCCGCCGCCTACTCGCTGGTCGCCTACCACACCGCCTGGCTCAAGAAACACCATCCGGCCGCCTTCATGGCCGCGACGCTGTCGTCGGAAATGGCCGACACCGACAAGGTGCAGTTCTTCCTCGACGACGCCAAGGACAACGGCATCATCTTTCTGCCGCCCGACATCAACAGCGGCGGCGTGCGCTTCCGGCCGCTCGACGCCCGCAGCGTGCGCTACGGCCTCGGCGCGATCAAGGGCTCGGGCGAGTCCGCGCTCACCGCGATCCTCGCGGCGCGGGAAGCCGGTGGGGCGTTCACCGACCTGTTCGACTTCTGCCGGCGCGTCGACAAGCGCGTCGTCAACCGCCGCGTCATCGAGGCGCTGATCCGCGCCGGCGCCTTCGACAGCATCGACGACCATCGCGCCAAGCTGCTCGCCTCGGTCGGCCGCGCGCTCGACGCTGCCGACCAAGCCGAGCGCAACCTCCACCAGGTCGGCCTGTTCGACCTGCCCGACGCCCCGGCGGCGACGGAAACGCACTACCTCGAGGCGCCGCGCTGGGACGAGCGCGAGCAACTGCTCAACGAGAAACAGGCGCTCGGCTTCTTCTTCTCCGGCCATCCGTTCAACGCCTATGCCGACGAAGTCGCCGCCTTCGCGCGCCGCCGCCTGGCCGACCTCGAGCCGCAGCGCGAACCCGCGCTGCTGTGCGGCGTCGTCCTCGGCGTGCGCACGCAGATGTCGCGCAACGGCAAGATGGCGATCGTCATGCTCGACGATGCCAGCGCCCAGGTCGAGGTCACCGTATACAACGAGCTGTGGGACGCCGCGCGCGGCAAGGTCAAGGAGGACGAACTGCTGGTCGTCGAGGGCAAGGTCGCGCGCGACAACTTCAGCGGCGGCCTGCGCGTCGTCGCCGACAGCCTGCTGACGCTCGCCGAGGCACGCGGTCGCTACGCGCGCGTCCTCCGGCTATCGCTCAACGGCCAAATGAGCGGCCAGACGAACCGCGCGACTGCCGGCCGCCTGCGCACGCTGCTCTCGCCATATCGCGCCACGGACGGCGCCTGCCCGGTGCGCCTGCGCTACCGCAACGCGGATGCCGAAACCGAACTCGCGCTACCCGACAGCTGGCGTGTACGGCTTGACGACCGCTTGCTGGCCGAGCTTAACGACTGGCTGACGCCGGCAAACGTCCAGCTGGTCTATCGCTGACCCGCCGCCGCTGGCGTACCGTCCTGCCGGCGCCGACTTTACTGGCCCCCCTCGCTCGCAAAACCGGCTCGCTGCCCCCCA
>CAZPIE010000160.1:0-3543 GCA_964586275.1 uncultured Methyloversatilis sp.
CTGCTCGCGCGGCGCATCCTCATTCTCGACGGCGCCATGGGCACCATGGTGCAGAAACACGGTCTCATCGAGGCCGACTATCGCGGCGCGCGTTTTCGGGACCACGCAAAGGATCTCAAGGGCAACAACGACCTGTTGTGCCTGACGCGGCCGGACGTGATCGGCGGCATCCATGCGGCCTACCTCGAGGCCGGCGCGGACATCGTCGAGACCAACACTTTCAACGCGACGCGCGTCTCGCAGACGGAATACGGCTTGGCGGACCTCGCCTTCGAGCTCAACGTGGCGGCGGCGCGGCTGGCGCGCGCAGTCGCCGACCGGTACTCGACGGCCGCGAAACCAAGATTCGTTGCCGGCGTGCTCGGCCCGACTTCGCGCACCTGCTCGATCTCGCCCGACGTGAACGATCCCGGCGCGCGCAATGTCACGTTCGACGCCCTGGTGGATGATTACACGGAGGCGGTGCGCGGCCTGGTCGAGGGCGGCGCCGACATTCTGCTGGTCGAAACCATCTTCGACACGCTCAACGCCAAGGCGGCGCTCTACGCCATCGAGCGGTTCTTCGATGAGACCGGACGGCGCTGGCCGGTGATGATTTCGGGCACCATCACCGACGCCTCGGGCCGCACCCTCTCGGGCCAGACGGCCGAAGCCTTCTGGAACTCGCTGCGCCACGCGCGGCCGCTGTCTTTTGGCCTCAACTGTGCGCTCGGCGCGAAGGAACTGCGCCAGTACGTCGAGGAGATTGGCCGCGTCGCCGACTGCTGCGTCTCCGCCCACCCGAACGCCGGCTTGCCCAACGCCTTCGGCGGCTACGACGAGACGCCTGAAATGCTCGCCGACGAACTCGCGCAGTGGGCCCGGGACGGGCTGCTCAACATCGCCGGCGGCTGTTGCGGCACCACGCCCGACCACATCCGCGCCGTCGCCGAGGCATTGCGCTCGATTCCACCGCGCCGTCCCGCCAGGGCCGACTTTTCGCTGCGCCTCGCCGGGCTCGAACCCTGCAATATCGGGCCCGACGCGCTGTTCGTGAACGTCGGCGAGCGCACCAACGTCACCGGCTCGCGCGCCTTCGCCAGGATGATCCTCGAAGAGCGCTACGACGACGCGCTGCATGTCGCGCGCCAGCAGGTCGAGAACGGCGCCCAAATCGTCGACATCAACATGGACGAGGCGATGCTGGATTCGCGCGCCGCCATGGTGCGCTTCGCCAACCTGATCGCCAGCGAGCCGGATATTTCGCGCGTACCGCTGATGTTCGATTCCTCGAAGTGGGAGGTGATCGAGGCCGGCCTGAAATGTTCGCAGGGCAAGGGCATCGTCAACTCGATCTCGATGAAGGAAGGCGCGGAAAAATTCCTCAGGCAGGCCCGCCAGGCGCGCCGGCTCGGCGCGGCTGTCATCGTCATGGCCTTCGACGAGCAGGGCCAGGCCGACACCTACCAGCGCAAGATCGAGATCTGCCAACGCGCCTACGAACTGCTGGTCGCCGACGGTTTCCCGGCCGAGGACATCATCTTCGACCCGAACGTGTTTGCCATCGCCACCGGCATTCCCGAGCACGACAACTACGCGGTCGACTTCATCGAGGCGACGCGCTGGATCCGCCAGAACCTGCCGCATGCCCACGTGTCGGGCGGCATCTCCAACGTGAGCTTCAGCTTCCGCGGCAACGAGCCGGTGCGCGCGGCGATCCATACCGTCTTCCTCTACCACGCGATCCGGGCAGGCCTCACCATGGGCATCGTCAACGCCGGCCAGCTCGGCGTGTACGACCAGCTCGAGCCGAAATTGCGCGAACTGGTCGAGGACGTCGTCCTGAACCGCAAGCCCGGCGCAGGGGATGCGCTGGTCGAATTCGCCCAGACCGTGAAAGGTCAGGCGAAGGAGCAGGTGCAAGACCTTGCGTGGCGCGCATGGCCGGTTGAAAAACGCCTCGAATACGCGATGGTGCGCGGCATCACCGAATACGTCGTCGCCGACACCGAGGAATGCCGCGCCGCGCTGGCGGCGGAGGGCAAGCCGCCGCTGCACGTCATCGAGGGCCCGCTGATGGCCGGCATGAACACCGTCGGCGACCTGTTCGGCGCCGGCAAGATGTTCCTGCCGCAGGTGGTCAAGTCGGCGCGCGTCATGAAGCAGGCCGTCGCCCACCTCGTGCCCTACATCGAGGAAGAGAAGCTGCGCACCGGCGCGGCGGCCAAGGGCAAGATCGTGCTCGCCACCGTCAAGGGCGACGTGCATGACATCGGCAAGAACATCGTCGGCGTGGTGCTCGCCTGCAACGGCTACGAGATCGTCGACCTCGGCGTGATGGTCGCCTGCGACAAGATCCTCCACGCGGCGAAAGAGCATGGCGCCGATGCGGTGGGCTTGTCCGGCCTCATCACGCCCTCGCTGGAGGAGATGAGCCATGTCGCCAGCGAGATGCAGCGTCAGGGCTTTTCCGCGCCGCTCCTGATCGGCGGCGCGACGACCAGCCGCGCCCACACCGCGATCAAGATCGCGCCGCACTACCAGGGCACGGTGGTCTATGTGCCGGACGCTTCGCGCGCCGTCGGCGTCGTCACCAGGCTGCTGTCGCAGGACCAGGCCGCCGGCTTCAAGGACGAGATCGCCGCCGACTACGCGAAAGTGCGCGCCCAGCATGCGGGCAAGCAGGGGGTGAAATTGCTGACGCTGGAGGCCGCGCGGGCCAACAAGGCGAAACTCGAATACCAGCCTTTCAAACCGCGCCGGCCTGGTATTCGACCGCTGTGCAAGATCGATCTCGAAACGCTGGCCCGCTACATCGACTGGGGCCCGTTCTTCCAGACCTGGGACCTGGCCGGTCGCTATCCGCAGATTCTCGATGACGCGAAAGTGGGCGAACAGGCCCGTTTGGTGTTTGCCGACGCGCAGGCGATGCTGCGGAAGATCGTCGAGGAGAAGTGGCTCGTCGCCAATGCCGTGTTCGGCTTATTTCCGGCCAATTCCGTCGGCGACGACATCGAGATCTATGCGGACGCGAGCCGCGACAAGCTGCTGATGACCTGGCACGGCCTGCGTCAGCAGCACGAGCGGCCGAGCGGCCAGCCCAATCTTTGCCTGGCGGATTTCATTGCTCCGCAGGGAACACCGGATTACATCGGCGCCTTCGCGGTCACCGCCGGGATCGGCAGCGAAGCGAAGTTGAAGGAATTCGAAGCGCAGCACGACGACTACCGCGCGATCATGCTCAAGTCGCTCGCCGACCGTCTCGCCGAGGCCTGCGCCGAGTGGCTGCACGAGCGCGTGCGCATCGACGACTGGGGCTATGCCCGCGATGCGGAACAGGGCAAGCTGACGGTCGACGACCTGATTGCCGAGAAATACCAGGGCATCCGCCCGGCGCCCGGCTATCCCGCCTGTCCCGACCATACCGTGAAGCAGGCTTTGTTCGCGCTGCTCGACGTCCCGGCCAATGCCGGCATCGACCTCACCGAGAATTTCGCCATGACGCCGGCGGCCTCGGTGGCCGGCTTCTACTTCGCCCATCCGCAGGCCAAATACTTCGCGATC
>CAZPIE010000161.1:0-3543 GCA_964586275.1 uncultured Methyloversatilis sp.
GACGCATCCTCTCAATAATTGACGTGTTTTTTCCACATGGGGACAGCGGCAGGGGATTCAAGCCGCCGCCCGTCTGGCGCAACGGGCAACGGCAGGATACCGCAGTCAGTTCGCGCCGGAAATCTTGGGCTGGTCGGCGTAGATCAGCAAGGGCTGGTGGCCCGATTCGATCATGTTTTCGTCGATCACGACCTTTTCGACACCGCTCAGGCCGGGGAGTTCGAACATCGTGTCGAGCAGCACGTTTTCCATGATCGAACGCAGGCCGCGCGCGCCGGTCTTGCGCTTGACCGCCTTCCGGGCGATCGCCTGCAGGGCGGAGGGACGCACTTCCAGTTCGACGCCTTCCATCGCGAAGAGCTTCTGGTACTGCTTGATCAGCGCGTTCTTCGGCTCGATCAGGATCTGCACCAGCGCGTCCTCGTCGAGTTCGGACAGGTTGGCGACCACCGGCAGGCGGCCGATCAGTTCCGGGATCAGGCCATACTTGACGAGATCGTCCGGCTCGACCTGCGCGAGAATCTCGCTGGCGCTCACGCTAGTCTTGCTCTTGACCTGCGCGCCGAAGCCGATGCCCGACTTCTCGGAACGCTCCTGGATGATCTTGTCGAGGCCGTCGAAGGCGCCGCCGCAGATGAACAGGATGTTGGAAGTGTCGACCTGCACGAAGTCCTGGTTCGGGTGCTTGCGTCCGCCCTGCGGCGGCACGGACGCGATGGTGCCCTCGACCAGCTTGAGCAGCGCCTGCTGCACGCCCTCGCCCGACACGTCGCGCGTGATCGAGCGGTTTTCGCTGCGCCGGGAAATCTTGTCGATCTCGTCGATATAGACGATGCCCTGCTGGGCTTTGGCCGGGTCGTAGTCGCTCTTCTGCAGCAGCTTGGCGATGATGTTCTCGACATCCTCGCCGACATAGCCGGCCTCGGTCAGGGTCGTCGCGTCGGCGATCACGAAGGGGACATTCAGCAGGCGCGCCAGCGTCTGCGCCAGCAGCGTCTTGCCGGAACCGGTCGGGCCAACGAGCAGGATGTTGCTCTTCGACAGCTCGACCCCATCCTTGCCCTCCTTGCCGCCCTTGCCACCCGTCTCGCGCAGCCGCTTGTAATGGTTGTAGACGGCGACGGCGAGGATCTTCTTGGCCCGGCCCTGACCGATGACGTACTGATCGAGCACATTGAGGATCTCGCCGGGAATCGGCAGATCCCTGGTCGGCTTCGCGGTCTCGGCGGCGCCGCTGTCGTCGCGGATGATGTCGTTGCACAGATCGATGCACTCGTCGCAGATGAACACCGACGGGCCGGCGATCAGCTTCTTGACCTCGTGCTGGCTCTTGCCGCAGAAGGAGCAGTAGAGCAGCCTCTCGGGGCTGCTGTTCTTCTTGTCCGCCATCGCCGAATCTCCTTGGGTTCCTGGGGTCTTGGGGGGTAGGTCAGGCCGCGTCGGCGCGGCTCGTCAGCATCCTGTCGACGAGGCCGTATTCGACGGCGGCCTCGGCCGACAGGAAGTTGTCGCGATCGGTGTCGCGCTCGATGCGCTCGAGCGGCTGGCCGGTGTGCCTGGCCAGCATCTCGTTGAGGCGCTGCTTGATGAAGAGGATTTCCTTGGCGTGGATCTCGATGTCCGAGGCCTGGCCCTGGAAGCCGCCCATCGGCTGGTGGATCATCACGCGCGAGTTCGGCAGGCAGTAGCGCTTGCCCTTGGTCCCCGCCGCCAGCAGGAAGGCGCCCATCGAGGCGGCCTGGCCGACGCACAGCGTGGATACGTCCGGCTTGACGAACTGCATCGTGTCGTAGATCGCCAGACCGGAGGTCACCGAGCCGCCCGGCGAGTTGATGTACAGATGGATGTCCTTGTCCGGGTTTTCGGACTCGAGGAACAGCATCTGCGCGACGACCAGGTTGGCGGTCACGTCATTCACCGGCCCGACGAGGAAGATCACGCGCTCCTTGAGCAGGCGGGAATAGATGTCGTAGGCGCGCTCGCCGCGGCCGCTGGTCTCGATGACCATTGGCACGAGACCGAGCGCCTGCGGCTCCATCATGGCCTGCGGATCGTCCTGCATGTTTGCATTCATGCGCGGGATCATGCCTGATTACCCATCAGTTCGTCAAAAGCGATGGCCTTGTCGGCGACCTGGGCATTGGCGAGCACCCAGTCGACGACATTGTTTTCCATTGCCAGCGCCTCGGCTTCGGCCAGCCGCTGCGGCTGGCTGTAGTACCAGCGCACGACTTCCTTCGGATCCTCGAAGGCGGCGGCGAAATCGTCGACCACGGCGCGCACCTGCTCGGGCTTGACGTGCAGGTCCTTGGTCTTGACCAGTTCGGCAACGATCAGGCCGAGCTTCACGCGCTTGGTGGCCTGGTCGGTGAACCAGCTCGCCTCGACCGGCATGTTCTTCATCTGCGGATTGCGCTGCTTGAGGTCCTCGAGCGCGCGTTCGGCCATCTGCTGGGCCTCGGCCTGCACCATCGCCTGCGGCACCGCAATCGGGTTGGTCTCGAGCAGCACGTTCATCGCCTGCTCCTTGATCCGGGCGCGCAGGCGCTTGGCGACCTCGCGCTCGAGGTTGGCCTTCACCTCATCGCGCATCTTGGCGGTGTCGCCATCCTTGACGCCCAGCGCGCGGGCGAAATCGGCATCGACCTCGGGCAGCTTCGGCTGCTCGACCTGCTTGACGGTCACGGTGAATTGCACGAGATTGCCGGCCAGGTCCTTGGCATGGTAGTCATCCGGGAACTTGACGTCGAAGCTCTTCACCTGGCCCGCGGTGACGCCTTCCAGGGCGGTCTCGAAGTCGTGCAGCATCATGCCGCTGCCGACGACGACCGGATAATCGGTCGCCTTGCCGCCGGCGAACTCCTCGCCGTTCTTGCGGGCGGTGAAGTCGATGACGAGGCGGTCGCCCTTGACGGCGGCGCGGCCTGCCGGCTCGTAGGTCGTGCGCTGCTTGCGCAGGACTTCGATGGTCTTGTCGACTTCGGCGTCGGTCACGGCCAGCACCGGCTTCTCGATCACCTTGCCGGCGACGTCGGCGATCTGGAACTCGGGATACACCTCGAAGATCGCGGTGAATTCCATCTTCGCGGTATCTTCGGACTGCTTCGGCTCGACGCGCGGCTGGCCGGCGATGCGCAGGTTCTGGGCGCGCACCAGTTCGCCGAAGGCCTTCTCGACGGCCGCGCCGACCGCGTCGGAATGCGCCTGGCCGCCGTACATCCGCGCCACCATCTTCATTGGCACCTTGCCCTGGCGGAAACCCGCCATCTTGGCGGTCTTGGCGATGCGCTTGAGCTGCTGCTCCACTTCGCGCGCGATCTCGGCGTGCGTCACGGCCATGTCGATGCGGCGCTCGAGCGGATTGGCGGCTGCCGGCGCTGCCGCTGCGTTGGTGTCCTGGGTCGTTTCCATGAAGAATCCTTAAACAAACTAAAAAAAGAAAGTGGGCGGGCAAACTGGTGCGAAGGAAGGGACTCGAACCCTTATGCCTTGCGGCGCTGGAACCTAAATCCAGTGCGTCTACCCATTCCGCCACCCTCGCGC
>CAZPIE010000162.1:0-3539 GCA_964586275.1 uncultured Methyloversatilis sp.
TTGGAGCGGCAAGCAGGCAGGTAACCAATCCGAGATACGCGAGTTTCATGGCTTTCTCCTTTCGTCGAGTACAGAAGGTTGCGCTCGATTCTTTCTAGTCCCGCAGCGTGTGCAATGCCAGCCCTGCTTGGTAACAAGATGTGTTTAAGCCAGCCCTAAGCTGGAGTTAATCGAACCTTAAGTTCCGGTCGCCATACTGCCCCCGTCTTTCAACCGCAACGAGGAGTCGACCGTGAAAACCGCCATCGCAATCCTGTTCATGTTGGGCATGGCTTCCGCACATGCCGCCACGCCTGCCGAACTGCTGGCCGGCTATCGCAATGCCGCCGCGCAGCAGTCGGCCGGATTCCAGCCGTCCGCGCAACGTGGCGCCGAGTTCCATGCCAAACGCTTCGGCGTTTCAGCGAAGCTGACGTCCTGTGCCAGCTGCCATACCGACAATCCGGCCCAGCCGGGACGCCACGCCGTGACCGACAAGGCGATCAAGCCGCTGGCGCCGTCCGCCAATGCCGAGCGCTTCAGCGATCCGGCCAAGGTCGAAAAGTGGTTCAAGCGCAACTGCACCGAGGTCGTCGGCCGCGAGTGTTCCGCCGCCGAAAAGGCCGATTACATCGCTTACGTCACCGGAGGGCGCTGACATGAAAAAATCCCTGTTGCTGCTTGCATTGCTTCCACTGCCGGCCCTGGCCGACGACCTGCGACTGCTGCGCGATGCGCCGCCGGCCTTCCAGGCGGAATGCGGCAGTTGCCATGTCGCCTTCCCGCCGCAATTGCTGGCGGCCGACGACTGGCGGCGCGTGATGCGCTCGCTCGACAAGCACTACGGCGACAACGCCAGTCTCGACGAGAAGACGCGCCAGATTCTCGAGGATTTCCATGTCCGCAATGCCGGGAAGGCATCGAAAGTCGGCGCTGGCGGGACGGCACGAACCGGCGAACCGCCCCGACTGACGCAGACGGACTGGTTCCAGCGCGAGCATCGCAAGGTCTCCGCAGCCGACTGGAAGGATGCCAAGGTCAAGACGCCGGCCAATTGCGCGGCCTGCCACACGCAGGCGGCGGAAGGCAGCTACCGCGAACGCGAGATCGTCATGCCCTTTGGGAAAAATGCGGGGCGCCGTTGGAAGGACTGAAATGGACAAAGTGCTGATCTGGGACTGGCCGGTGCGCATCGGGCACTGGCTGCTCGTCGGGGCCTTCGCGCTGGCCTGGCTTACCGGCGATAGCGAGGAGTGGCGGCTCGTGCATGCCTTTGCCGGCGGCACCGTCGTCGGCGTCATCCTGTTCCGCCTGCTGTGGGGTCTGGTCGGCACGCGGCACGCGCGCTTCGCGAGTTTCGTGCGTGGACCGCGGGCGGCGCTCGACTATGTGCTCGGCCTGCTGCGCGGCGACGCGTCGCAGTATGCCGGCCACAACGCCGCCGGCGGCTGGGCGATCGTCGCGCTGCTGGCGCTCGGATTGCTGACCGGCGCGAGCGGCTGGCTCACCTATCAGGACATCGGCGGGGAATGGCTGGAAGAGGTGCATGAAGCGCTGGCCACGGGCATGCTCGCCGTCGCCACGCTCCATGTGGCCGGCGTCGTTGTCAGCAGCCTGGCGCATCGCGAGAACCTCGTCCGCGCGATGCTCACCGGCTTCAAGCACGGCAAGCCGGAAGAGGCGATTGCCAGTGCCCGGCCGCTGATCGTTCTGCCGATGCTCGTCTGGGTCGCTGCCTGCGCCTGGTGGCTGGCGCGCTAAGATAACCGTCATGCGCATCCTGCTCGCCGAAGACGATCCCCATCTGGGCGACGGCCTGACCGTCGGCCTGCGCCAGGACGGCTACGCGGTCGACTGGGTGAAGGACGGCATCGCCGCCGACCTCGCGCTCAAGAGCGAGAGCTTCGACCTGCTCGTCCTCGACCTCGGTTTGCCGCGCCTGGCGGGCATGGAGGTGCTGGCGCGTCTGCGCGCACGCGGCAAGACCCTGCCGGTGCTGATCCTGACGGCGCGCGATGCGACCGGCGACAAGATCGCCGGCCTCGACGGCGGCGCCGACGACTACCTCGTCAAGCCGGTCGACCTCGACGAACTGGCGGCGCGCGTGCGTGCGCTCGCGCGTCGTTCTGGCGGACGAGGACTGCCGGTGCTGGCCGTGGGCGACCTGGCGCTCGATCCGGCAACGCGCCAGGTGACGCTGGCCGGCAAGCCGGTCGAACTGCCGCAGCGCGAATATTCGCTCCTGCAAACCCTGATGGAGAACTGCGGCCGCGCGATGACGCGCGCGCAACTCGAAGCCTCGCTCTACGGCTGGCGCGACGAGCCCGACAGCAACGCGCTCGAAGTGCATATCCATCACTTGCGGAAAAAACTCGGCGCGGAACGCATCCGCACGCTGCGCGGCGTCGGCTACATGATGCTCAAGTCATGACGAGCGCCACCCGCTGGTTCTCGCTGCGCCGCCGCCTGTTGGTGTGGCTGCTTGGCGGTGTCACGGCGGGCTGGCTGGCAGCCGTTGGTTTCGCGTATGTCGAGACCCGGCACGAGGTCATGGAACTGCTCGAAGAACGCGAGCGGCACGAGAAACTCGAAAAGCGCGTGAGCAAGGAACTGACCGATCACTTGCTCAAGACCATGCTGACGCCCCTGCTGTTCGGCGTGCCGCTCTTCGGCGCCTGGATCTGGTTTGCCACCTGGCGCGGGCTCAAGCCGCTCGACGAGGTCGCTGCCGAACTCGGCCAGCGCGCGCCCGACCGGCTCGATCCGGTCGTGCCGCCCGCTGCGCCGCGCGAAGTGCGCCCGCTGCTCGATGCGCTCAACGCGCTGTTCGCCCGTGTTGACCGTGCCATGCAAAATGAACGCGCATTTACCGCCGATGCGGCGCATGAGTTGCGCACGCCGCTGGCGGCGATCGCGACGCAGGCGCAGGTCGCTGCACGGGCGCGCGATGCGGCCGAGCGCGACCACGCGCTGGCGCAACTGACGGCCAGCGCGCGGCGTGCCAGCCATCTGGTCGAGCAACTGTTGACGCTCGCGCGACTCGATCCTGCTGCCGGGCTGCCCATGACCGAACTGCGACTCGATACGCTCGCCGCGGAAGTCTGCGCTGATCAAGGCGCCGCGGCTTTGGAAAAGAATATCGCGCTCGAACTGGAAGCGCCGCAGCCGGTCGCGATCAACGGTAACGCTGCGATGCTGCGCATCCTGCTGCGCAACCTGATCGACAACGCCGTGCGTTATACGCCGGCGGGCGGAAAAGTCGGCGTTGGCGTGACGGCACGGATGCTGTCCGTCAGCGATAGCGGGCCGGGCATTCCTGCCGACCAGCGTGAAAACGCGTTGCGCCGCCTGCATCGCCTTGCCGGGCAGGAGATCGAGGGCAGCGGGCTCGGATTGTCGATCGTTGCGCGCATTGCCGAGTTGCATGGGGCGAAGCTCGAACTGGCCGATGGCATCGGCCAGCCGGGGCTGAGCGTGCGGGTGACGTTTCCCCAGTGATGGGTGTCGTCCCGCCAGCGCCGACTTCGATGCGTGCAGCGCCGGTTTGAAACCTGTCGCCA
>CAZPIE010000163.1:0-3530 GCA_964586275.1 uncultured Methyloversatilis sp.
GATCATTGCTTGCTCCACTCAGACATCTTGCAGTTCGATGAACACCCGGCGGGTCTGCAGGGGCTGGCCGGCGAGGTAATGGTTCAGAAGATAGCGCATCAGCTGCTTGCCTTCGGCCAGGCTGCGCGCATCGGCGTAATTATCCTCCGCCAGGTCGAGCAGCGTCCTGCCGCTGATCGGCTGCCCGGATTCGGTTGCGTCGGCAGCGACCGCGCCGCGTCCGACCTGGTAACGGTAGCTGCGCCCGGCTTCGACCGCATGGCCAAGCGCATCGCGCTCGAGCGCCAGTCCGTAGCCCAGTTCGCGCAACAGCGTCTTCTCGAAGCGGCGCAGTTCGGCAGTCTCGGTCGAGCCGCGCCCGTGTGATAGGGCCGCCAGCGCGGCCGCATAGGCGTCGAACAGCACGGCATGGGCATCCTCGCGCGGCAGCAGCTTGAGCAGCAGTTCGTTCAGGTAATAGCCGAGCAGCAGGCCGTCGCCGCGCAGCAGCGGAATGCCGCCCAGCCATTCGGCCTTGGCCAGCGTCTTGACCTCGCCGCCGCCGAACCAGCCCAGTTCGAGCGGCTGGAAGGCGTGCAATACCCCGCGCAGTGCGGAACGCGGCCGGCGCGCACCGCGTGCCAGCATGGCGAGCCGGCCATGGTCGCGCGCAAAGACTTCGAGGATCAGACTGGTTTCGCTGTACGGATAGGCGTGCAGCAGATAGGCTGCCGCCCCGTCGATGCGCTGTTGCCGGCTCACTCGTATCCCAGGGATTTCAGCGCGCGCTCGTCGTCGGCCCAGCCGCTCTTCACCTTGACCCAGGTTTCCAGCCAGACCCTGCCGCCGAAGAGTCTTTCCATGTCCCGGCGCGCGTCGCTGGCGACGCGCTTGAGCCGCGCACCGCCCTTGCCGATGACGATGGCCTTGTGCGCGTCCTTGTCGACGATCACCGCTGCGTGGATGCGCCGCACGCCCCCTCCCGGCCCATCTTCTTCTTCGTATTTCTCGATCTCGACGGCGATGCCGTAGGGCAGTTCCTCGCCGAGATTGCGGAACAGTTTCTCGCGCAGCAGTTCGGCGGCGAGGAAGCGCTCGGAACGATCGGTCAGTTCGTCGGGTGCGAAGATCGGCGGCGCCGCGGGCAGATATTTGCCGGCCACCTTGAGCAGGGTATCGAGGTTTTCGCCCTTTTCGGCGCTGACCGGCACGATGTCGGCGAAGGCATGCTCGTTCGCGATCGCAGCCATGAGCGGCAGCAAGGCATTCTTGTCGGTCAGGCGGTCGACCTTGTTGATCACCAGCACGACGGGGATGTCACCCGGCAACCGCGCCAGGACTTCGCGATCCTCGCTGCGCCAGCCACGTTTGGCATTATTGGCATCGATGACGAAGAGAATCGCATCGACATCGGCCAGCGCGGCATTGACCGTGCGATTCATCGCCCGGTTGAGCGCCCTGCGGTGCTGCGTCTGGACGCCCGGCGTATCGACGAAGACATACTGGCGGTCGTCGGTCGTCAGGATGCCGTGGATGCGGTGCCGCGTCGTCTGCGCCTTGCTCGAGGTGATGCTGAGCTTTGCGCCGATCAAGCGGTTCATCAGCGTCGACTTGCCGACGTTCGGGCAGCCGACGATGGCCAGATAACCGGCGCGGAATTCTGCAGGCCTGGTCATGAACTGGACAGCCTGGCCAAGGCGGCTTGCGCCGCTTCCTGCTCGGCGGCACGGCGGCTGCCGCCCCGGCCCGTCACCTGCAGGTCGATGGCCGGAATGCTGCAATGGACGACGAATTCCTGCGCATGGGCCTCGCCATGCGTTTCCGCCAATTCATAATGCGGCAGCGGCAGGCGGCGTCCCTGCAGCCATTCCTGCAAGGCGGTCTTGGCGTCCTTGCCCGACTGGCGCGGATCGATCCGCTCGATGCGGGACTGGTAGAGCCGTTCGATGGTCGCCCGCGCGGACTCGAAGCCGGCATCCAGATAGATCGCCCCGAAGATGGCTTCCAGCGCATCGGCGAGGATCGACGGACGCCGGAAACCGCCGCTTTTCAGTTCGCCCTCGCCCAGGCGCAGGGCATCGCCCAGCCCGAGATCAACGGCAATGTCGGCCAGGGCTTCCTGGCGCACCAGGTTGGCGCGCAGGCGCGAAAGCTCGCCTTCCTTGAGCGTCGGGAAATGCCGATACAGCAGCGTCGCGACGGTGCAGTTGAGCACGCTGTCGCCCAGAAACTCGAGCCGTTCGTTGTGCGGAGACGAGTGGCTGCGATGCGTCAGCGCCAGCCGCAGCAGTTCGGGCTGCCTGAAGTTGTACGCGAGCGCCTTCTCCAGCCGCGCGGACAAAGTCACTCCCTGGACGATCCCGTGAAGTCGAGAATCAGGCTGACATTCGCGAACAGGGGAATGCGCTTTTCGTAGGAGTAGGCCACCACGATCGCGCCGCCCTCCTTGGTGACATCGAGGTCGGCGCCGGTGATGGCTGTGATGTAATCGACGTTGGCCTGGCGGTCGAAAGCTTCGCGCACCTGCCTCACGGAAGACTCCGCTGTGGCGGCGGATGCGACCTTCTTGACCGCGCTGGCGATCGCGCGGTGCTCCATGTATTCGGGGAAGACCTTCAAGCCCAGCAGGGCGAGCATCGCCACCACGAAGGCTCCGGCCAGCAGACCGGAAAGGGTTACGCCACGCTGTCTTGCTTTCATCCCTTGCACCTCGCTAACGAAAACCGCCGATGCGCTTCAAGTCGCCGAAATTGAACCAGATGTAGAACGCCTTGCCGACCAGGTTCTCGTCGGGAACGAAGCCCCAGACCCGGCTGTCCTGCGAGTTGTCGCGGTTGTCCCCCATGACGAAGTAATGGCCCGCCGGCACCTCGCAAACGACGCCGTCGGTATTGTAGTGGCATTTGTCGCGCTGCGGAAACTGCATCACATGCGGGACATAGGCCGGCGCCTCGTCCTCGATCAGGAGCATGTGTTCCCGGTCGCCGAGCTTTTCCTCGTAGCTGGGCGTGTAGAACAGCCGCTCGGCGTCGAAATAATCGCCCGTTTTGCGTATCTCGACCGGCTGGCCGTTGATCGTCAGGCGCTTGTTCAGGTAGGCAACGCGATCGCCCGGCAGGCCGACCACGCGCTTGATGTAGTCGAGCGAGGGATCGGGCGGGTAGCGGAACACCACGACGTCGCCGCGCTGCGGGCTGTTCAGCTCGACGATTTTCTTGTTGATCACCGGCAGACGGATGCCGTAGGTATATTTGTTCACGGCGATGAAGTCGCCGACCAGCAGCGTCGGGATCATCGAGCCGGAGGGAATCTTGAAAGGTTCGACGAGGAAAGAGCGCAGCAGGAAGACGATCAGGATGACCGGGAAAAAGCTGGCGCCGTACTCGACCCAGACGGGTTCCTTGGCATCCGGGGCGCGGCGCTTGCGGAAGTAAAAACGATCCGCCACCCACAGCACGGCGCTGATGACCAGCAAAACGAAGAGAATCAGGGCAAAGTTCATTGCATGTCCCGTTATCTGTCGTCCACCCGCAACACGGCCAGGAAGGCTT
>CAZPIE010000164.1:0-3484 GCA_964586275.1 uncultured Methyloversatilis sp.
GGCGTCATCGTCGAGGACAACTGCGTGATCTCGATGGGCGTGTTCATCGGCCAGAGCACCAAGATCTACGACCGCGCCACCGGCGAGGTTCTCTACGGTCGCGTGCCGGAAGGCTCGGTGGTGGTGAGCGGCAACCTGCCCGCCAAGGACGGCAGCTACAGCCTCTACTGCGCGGTGATCGTCAAGAAGGTCGACGCGCAGACCCGCTCCAAGACCAGCATCAACGAACTGCTGCGCGACTGACCCAGGCACAACCGGGGAGAGCCACGATGGCCGCGATGCGCCGACTTTTCCAGCTGATGGCCGAGAAGAACGCCTCGGACGTTTTCGTTTCGGTGGGTGCGCCCATCAACATCAAGATCAACGGCGTGTCCATGCCGGTGAACCAGCAGATGATGGACGCGGCCACCGTCATGGGACTGATGAGGGAAATCCTCACCGAGCGCCAGCTCGCCGAGTTCGAGGACACGATGGAGCTCAACACCGGCTACGCCCTCGAGGGGGTGGGCAACTACCGCATCTCGGTCATGCGCCAAAAAGGCACGCCGGCCTTCGTGGTGCGCTACATCCCGCCCCGGATTCCGGCGCTCGACACGCTCAACCTGCCGCCCGTGCTGGCCGACATCATCATGGAGAAGCGCGGCCTCGTCCTGATGGTCGGCGCCACCGGCTCGGGCAAGACCACCTCGCTGACCGCGATGCTCGACTACCGCAACGAACGGATGTCCGGCCACATCCTGACGCTCGAAGACCCGATCGAGTTCATCTTCAAGAACAAGAAATCCATCGTCAACCAGCGCGAGATCGGCGCCGACACGCGCGCCTTCCCGATCGCGCTGAAGAACGCGCTGCGCCAGGCACCGGACTGCATCTTCATCGGCGAGATCCGCGACAAGGAGACGATGACGCAGGCGATCGCCTACGCGCAATCCGGCCATCTCTGCCTCGCCACGCTGCACGCCAACAACAGCTACCACTCGATGTCGCGCATCATCAGCCTCTTCCCGCTCGAAAACCGTCCCGCGCTGCTCGCCGACCTGAGCGTGACGCTGAAAGCCATCGTCTCCCAGCGCCTCGTCAAGAAGCCCGACGGCGCGCGCCTTCCCGCGGTCGAAGTGATGCTGAACTCGCGCTATATCGGCGAACTGATCGAGAAGGGCGACCTCAACGGCATCAAGGAGGCGATGGAACAAAGCTTGTCGCCGGGCTCGCAGACCTTCGAGCAAGCGCTGCACGCGCTCTACAAGGCCGGCACGATCACACTGGAGGAGGCGCTCGGCAACGCCGACTCGGCCAACAACCTGCACTGGCTGATCAACAACGCCGCCCAGGATGCCGATGACAAGCCGCGCGTATCGCTCGCCAATCCGGACGCGACCAACACGATCACCGAAGGCGGCGCGAGCTTCTCCGAGTTCACCTTGCGGATGGATTGAACGCCCGAGCACATGTCCGCGACCCTGGATCTTGCCAAGGACCTGATCGCGCGCCGCTCGATCAGCACCGAGGATGCGGGCTGCATCGACCTGGTCGCCGCGCGCCTCGCCCCGCTCGGCTTCGTCTGCGAACGCATGGACAGCACCGGCCCGACCGGCCTGGTGCGCAACCTGTGGGCAAGGCTTGGCAGCACGAAGCCCTTGATCGTCTTCGCCGGCCACACCGATGTCGTGCCGCCCGGCCCGGTCGACAAATGGACCTCCGACCCCTTCGTGCCGACCGAGCGCGACGGCTATCTCTACGGCCGCGGCGCCGCCGACATGAAAACCTCGGTCGCCGCCGCCGTCGTGGCCGTCGAACGGCTGCTCGCCGACACCCCGGACATCAATGGCTCGATCGGTTTCCTGCTCACCTCGGACGAGGAAGGCGACGCCACCGACGGCACCGTCAAGGTGGTCGAGGCGCTCGAGGCGCGCGGCGAACGGTTCGACGGCTGTATCGTCGGCGAGCCGACCTCGGTCGACCGGCAGGGCGACACCCTCAAGAACGGCCGGCGCGGCTCGCTCTCCGGCAAGCTGGTCGTCAAGGGCGTGCAGGGCCATGTCGCCTATCCGGAAAAGGTCAGGAACCCGATCCATCGCGCCGCGCCCGCGCTGGCCGAGCTCGCCGCCGCGCGCTGGGACATCGGCAACGAATTCTTTCCGCCGACCAGTTTCCAGATCTCGAACATCCACGCCGGCGCCGGCGCCACCAACGTCGTGCCGGGCACGCTCGAAGTGCTGTTCAACTTCCGCTATTCCACCGCCAGCACCGCCGAGGGGCTGCAGGCGCGCGTGCATCGGATCCTCGATAAGCATGCCCTCGAATACGAGCTGCACTGGACGCTCGGCGGCCGGCCCTTCCTCTCCCGGCCCGGCCGGCTGGTCAGCGCGCTGGTCGAGGCGATCCGGATCGAAACGGACATCGACGCCGCGCTCTCCACCAGCGGCGGCACCTCGGACGGCCGCTTCATCGCCGCCATCTGCCCCGAGGTCGTCGAGTTCGGCCCGGTCAACGCCACGATTCACAAGATCGACGAGTGCATCGCCCTCGCCGACATCGAGCCGCTCGCGCGCATCTACGAAGCCACTTTCCGCAAGCTGCTGACCTGAAAGGCGGCCACGGACATGTCCGAACTCCTCGACGACCTGCACACGATCCGCGACTGGCTGCGCTGGGGCGCCAGCCGCTTCCTCGAAGCGAAACTCTGCTTCGGCCACGGCTGCGACAACGCGCACGACGAAGCCGCCTGGCTGATCCTGCACGCGCTGCACCTGCCGCCGGATCGCCTCGATCCCTACCTCGATGCGCGCCTGACGCGCCACGAGCGCCTCGCGGTGCTCGAACTCTTCCAGCAGCGCATCGCGCGCCGCCTGCCGGCCGCCTACCTGACGCGCGAAGCCTGGCAGGCCGGCCTGCGTTTCTATGTCGACGAGCGCGTGCTGATCCCCCGCTCCTATTTCGCCGACCTGCTGGTCGAGGGCTTCGCGCCCTGGGTCGAGGATCCGGACGCCATCGAAAGCGCGCTCGACCTGTGCACCGGCTCGGGCTGCCTCGCCATCCTGATGGCGCACGCCTTCCCGCAGGCGCGCATCGACGCCGCCGACATTTCATCCGGTGCGCTGGAAGTCGCCCGGCGCAACGTCGCCAACTACGGTCTCGAGGCGCGCGTGCGTCTCGTGCAGGGCGACCTGTTCGCGAAGCTGGGCAAGCGCCCACGTAATAGATACGATTTGATCATCAGCAACCCGCCCTACGTCACCGCGCAGGCGATGCGCGAGCTGCCGCCGGAATACCGCCACGAACCCGAGAATGCGCTGGCGGCGGGCGACGACGGCCTCGACATCGTGCGCCGCATCCTCGCCGATGCGCCGAAGCACCTGAAGCCGCACGGCCTGCTGGCCGTGGAAGTCGGCCACAACAGGGACATCGTGGAAGCCGCCTTCCCGCGGCTGCCGTTCACCTGGATCGACACCGAAAGCGGCGAAGGCAAGATCTTCCTGCTGCG
>CAZPIE010000165.1:0-3482 GCA_964586275.1 uncultured Methyloversatilis sp.
CGGCGTTAGCGCAGCGTGACGCTTTGTCCGGGCTCGGGGGCCTCGGCGGCCCAGCCGAGGCTGTCCTGCAGGGTCGCGGCAAAGCCGGCGGCGGTTGCCGCCTCGCCATGCACGACGAAGGTGCGCTTCGGCGCGGCATGAAACTTCCCGAGCCAGTTCAGCAGGGCATCCCGGTCGGCATGGGCGGAGAGTCCGCCCAGCGTGTAGATGTCGGCCCGCACGGGGTATTCCTCGCCGAGGATGCGCACGCGGCGGGCGCCATCGACCAGCTTGCGTCCGAGGGTGCCGGCGGCCTGGAAACCGGTGATGAGGATGGTGGATTCGGGGCGCGGCAGATTGGCGCGCAGGTGGAACTTGATGCGGCCGGCTTCGCACATGCCGCTGGCCGAGATGATCACCGCGCCGCCCCGGATGCGGTCGAGCGCCTGCGATTCCTCGACGTCCTCGACGAAGGCGAGCTTGCGGAAATGGGCGTCGCCGCCGTGCCGGCCCATCACCCGATGGGTCTCTGCGTCGAGCAGGGCCATGTGCCGCGCGGTGACCTCGGTGGCCGCCGTGGCCATCGGCGAATCGACATACACGTCGAGCTTCGGAATGCGTCCGCGCCGGGTCAGGTCGGCCAGCAGGAACAGCATGTCCTGGGTGCGCCCCACCGCGAAGGCGGGCACGATCAGGTTGCCGCCCTTGCGTTCGATGGTGTCGAGGACGGCCTGCACCAGCTCGTCCTCGGTGGCGGCCATGCTCTTGTGCAGGCGGTTGCCGTAGGTCGATTCGACCACCAGCCAGTCGGCCTGGGCGACCGGCGTCGGGTCGCGCACCAGCGGCCGCGCCGGCTGGCCGAGGTCGCCCGAAAACACGAGCTTGCGCGTGCGCGCGCCTTCCCGCACGGCGACTTCGATGATGGCCGAGCCGAGGATGTGGCCGGCATCGCGGAAGACGCAGCGGACGTCCGGGTGCGGCGCGACCTCGGCGTCGTAATCCGCCGCCACCAGCCGCTTGAGGCACTGGCGCGCCTGCGTCACCGTGTAGAGCGGCGCTTCTTCCTTGCGCAGGCCCTGCCTGGAACGGAAGCGCCGCTTGTTCTCGTATTCGACCTCCTTCTCCTGGATGTGGGCGGCGTCGGGCAGCATCACGGCCAGCAGGTCGCAGGTGGCGCGCGTCGCGTAAATCGGCCCCTTGTAGCCCAGGGCCACCAGCCGCGGCAGCAGGCCGGAATGGTCGATGTGGGCGTGGGTCAGCAGGACGAAATCGAGGCGGCGCGGATCGAAGCCGAAGGCCTGGCGGTTCTTGCCGCGCGCCTCGCGGCCGCCCTGGAACAGGCCGCAATCGACGAGGAAACGCGCGGCCTCGGTCTCGACGAGATAACAGGAACCGGTGACTTCGCGGGCGGCGCCGAGGAACGCGATCTTCATCGTCGGGGCGGCGATCGGCGCGGCGGCGGCCGAATCAGCTGTCCTTGCGCCGGTGGGCGGCGATCAGGCGCTCGGCGCGGCGCTGGTCGAAGAAGCGCATCGCCTGATAGGTGCCGAAGCCCAGAGCGACCATCGCCAGCGCGAAGGCGCCGTACGACAGTTGCCAGGGAATGCCCGCGGTCATCATCGAGAACTCCGACATGCCGCCGATGCCGGCGATGATGTTCATCGGCATGAACACCACGCCGAGCGCGGTCAGCTTGGACACGCGCTTGTTCTGGTTGATGTTGATGAAGCCGACCGTGGCGTCCATCAGGAAGTTGATCTTGCCGAACAGGAAGGAAGTATGGCCGTCGAGCGACTCGATGTCGCGCAGGATCTGGCGGGCGTCGTCCTGCTGCTCGGCCGTCAGCATGCGGCTGCGCATCAGGAAGGAAAGGGCGCGCCGCGTGTCGAGCACGTTGCGGCGGATGCGGCCGTTCAAGTCTTCGCTCTTGGCGATCTCGGCGAGGATTTCGGCGGCGGCGTCGTCGCTGACATGCGGCGACAGCACCTGGCGGCCGACCCGCTCCAGTTCGCTGTAGATATCCTCGAGCGTGTCGGCGGAGTATTCGACGTCGGCATCGTAGAGGTCGAGCAGCACCTCCATGCCGTCCTTGACGTAGCCGGGCTGGGCGCGCGCGCGCAGGCGCTGCAGGCGAAACACCGGCAGCTCCTCGCTGCGCACCGAGAACAGGATGTTGTCGTGCAGGATGAAGGCGACCGCGACGTTGCGCGCCTCGCCGTCCGGGCGGTCGAGCAGGAAGTCGGAGTGCAGGTGCACCACGCCGTTGTCCTCGACATAGAAGCGCGCGCTGGCCTCGATGTCGGTGAGGCTTTCCGGATCGGGCAGGTCGACCCCGAAGTGGCGACCGACCCAACTGCGCACGAAGGGCGTCGGCGCGACCAGGTCGACCCAGATGGGCTTGACGGCGGCCAGGTCGGCGCGGCTGCCGATCTGCACCTGGGCGAGGCGGCCGTTCTTCAGCTCGAAGGCGTTGAGCATGTTGCGCACGCTGGCGTAAGCGCGCGCCCCGACCAGCTCCTCGCGCACGTCGTCGGGCAGGCGCTCGAGGATCGTTTCGCAGCGCGCGTCATTCACTTGCTGCCAGGCGGTGACGCGATCCTCCTCGGACAGGGTGACGAGGATGCGCGCGATGGTGTCGTCGTCGAGGCGGTCGAGCAGCTTCTGGAGCTCGACCAGATGCTGCCGGTGCACGATTTCCTCGACCAGATCGTGACGCGGCATTTCCTGCCGATGCACGAGATCCTCGACGCGGCGATGGCGCGACAGCAGGAGCTGCACCTCGGCGAGGTGCTGCTCGAGCAGGGTTTCGGCGCGCGGGCGGATGTCCAGGTTCTCGGTCATGGCGGTGCGATTCTACGCCGGTTGCATCGTCAGGGAACCTGCGCATGCTGCATGCGGCCCAGAATCAGCTGGCTGCGGCGCTCGAGGTAGGCGGAATCGGGGTTCTTCTCGAACTTGCGCGGCGCGGGCAGCATCACCGCCAGCCGCGCCGCCTGGGCGGCATTCAGCTGGCCGGCGCCGACGCCGAAATAGCGCCGCGCGGCGGCTTCCGCGCCGAAGACGCCTTCGCCCCATTCGACGACGTTGAGATAGACCTCGAGGATGCGGCGCTTGTCCCACAGCAGCTCGAGCCAGACGGTGATGATCGCCTCCTGCGCCTTGCGCCACGGCGTCTTGGCGGAAGAGAGAAAGAGGTTCTTGGCCAGTTGCTGGCTGATCGTCGAGCCGCCGGCGACGACCCTGCCCCGTTTCTGGTTCTTCTCGAGCGCCTTCTGGATGCCTTCCCAGTCGAAACCCTCGTGGTCGATGAACTTGTCGTCCTCGGCGGCGACGACGGCGCGCTTGAGCTGGACCGAAATCTTCGCGTAGGGCGCCCAGCTGTGGTGCAGTTGCGCCCTGGGATTCTTCTCGCGCAGTTCGGCCAGCCGCAGGGCCATGAAACGCGTCTGGCCCGGATCGACGTAACGCCACCAGACCACCCAGCCGAAATACCAGCCCTGCCA
>CAZPIE010000166.1:0-1858 GCA_964586275.1 uncultured Methyloversatilis sp.
CGGCGATCGCGCTGGCGGACTCCTTGGTGGTGTCGATCAGGTCTTCGGTCAGCGCGCCGATGATGCCGTTGCGGCCGGCGTAGACCTTGCCGATCTTGTCCTTGTGCTTGCGCGCGGTCTCGATCACGCCGCAGGCGGAGGCGTTGATCACGGCGGTGACGCCACCCGACTGCGCGTAGAACGCGTTCATTTTCTTCTTGCTGGCCATGTGCTTGCCTCCCCTCGCTTATTTCAGGGCGGCGAAGGCGGCATCGCGCACGTCCTCGACCTTGCCCAAGCCGTTGATCTTGCGGTACTGCGGGGCGCCGGGGGCGCCGCTCTGCGCCCACTTGCCGTAGAAGCCGACCAATGCTTCGGTCTGCTGGTGATAGACCTCGAGGCGCTTGAGGACGGTCTCTTCGCGGTCGTCGTCACGCTGGATCAGCGCTTCGCCGGTCACATCGTCCTTGCCTTCGACCTTGGGCGGATTGAACTTGACGTGGTAGGTGCGACCGGAGGCCACATGCACACGGCGGCCGCTCATGCGGGCCACGATTTCGCTGTCGGGCACATCGATCTCGAGCACGAAATCGATCGGCACGCCGGCTTCTTTCATCGCTTCGGCTTGCGGAATGGTGCGCGGGAAACCGTCGAACATGTAGCCGGCCTTGCAGTCGGCTTCCTTGAGGCGATCCTTGACGAGGTCGATGATGATGTCGTCGCGCACGAGGCCGCCCGCATCCATGATCTTCTTGGCTTCCAGGCCCAACGGCGTGCCCGCCTTGACCGCGGCGCGCAGCATGTCGCCGGTGGAGATTTGCGGAATGCCGAACTTTTCTTTGATGAAATTGGCCTGCGTGCCTTTGCCGGCGCCCGGGGGTCCCAACAGAATCAAACGCATCGTCTTCTCTCCTCGATTGGTAGGTTGTATTTCAAACTTCGCGAATGTTCGCACCAAAGGTTTGGTGCCGGGCTAGATTTTATCTATCCCAAGATAGCCGTCGTGATTAGTGCAGCGCAGCAAAACGCTTGCGGACGCGCTCGAGATCGGCAGGTGTATCCACCCCCGCCTCCGGAGCATAAGGGCAATCGATGACACGGATGTGAAAGCCATGCCACAAGGCGCGCAGTTGCTCGAGCGCCTCCCAGCGCTCGATCGGCGCGGGCGTCAATTCGCCATAGCGGCGCAGGAAATCGACGCGATAAGCATACAAGCCGATATGGCGGCGCACCATCAGTTCCGCGGGCAGCGTCTCGCGCTGCTGTGCGAGGCCGTCGCGGTGCCAGGGGATCGGCGCCCGGGAAAAATAGAGGGCACGCCCGCTCGCCGCGGTAACGACCTTGACGACATTCGGATTGAGAAAATCCGCCATGCCGTGAATGCGGTGAGCTGCCGTGGCGATGCTCGCGGCGCGGTCGGCATCGAGCGCATGGGCCACTGCGGCGATCAGGGCTGGCTCGATGAGGGGTTCGTCGCCCTGCAGATTGACAACGATGGTATCGTCAGCCCAGCCGCGCTGCGCGGCTACTTCGGCGATGCGGTCGGTGCCGCTGGCATGATCGCTGCGCGTCATGATGGCGACATGGCCGTGCGCCGCGACCGCCTCGCTCACGCGCGCATCGTCGGTAGCGACGATGATTTCCGCGGCGCCGCTCTGCAGGGCCGCCTCGACGACGCGCACCACCATGGGCTTGCCGGCCAGGTCGGCGAGCGGCTTGGCGGGCAGCCGCGTCGAAGCATAACGCGCCGGGATGACGACGCGAAAGGACATGTCAGCCTTCTTCGGGACCGAACTGGCGCGCTGCGTCCTCGAGCATGATCGGGATGTCGTCCTTGATCGGGAAGGCCAGCCGGCAGGCTTTGCACGCGAGTTCGGCG
>CAZPIE010000166.1:1958-3421 GCA_964586275.1 uncultured Methyloversatilis sp.
CTTGCGATAGTCGAGCGGGCCCTTGCACAGAGGGCAGACAAGGATTTCAAGCAGGCGCGGGTCCATGGGGGTTCTTCTCCAGAATGTCCAGAACGTGGCGGGCAAGATCGGGTTCGACGACGGCATCGACCGGCAAGACCCAGATCGGCAATACGCAAAGGCCGGCGCATTTTAACGCGTCCTTTTCCGTCATCAGGAGCGCATCGCCGGCAAATTTCAGGTCCGCGGGGGCATAGCGATGATGGTCTGGAAAGGCATGGCGCTCAACTTTCAAACCCAGAGTCGCGAGATGGTCGAAAAAGCGTTGCGGCTCGCCGATGCCGGCCACTGCATGCAAGGTTTGCCCGGCCAGATCCCTTGCCGCGCAGGTGATGCGCGGATTGTCGAGGCGATAGAACCGTTCCCCGGTCAGCCGCATCGCGAAGGCCGGCACGCTGCTCAGCGGCGCATGCAGCGTATCGTTGAGCACCAGGGCATCGACACGCATCAAGCGGCTTGCCGGTTCGCGCAGCGGTCCGGCCGGCAAGGGCCAGCCGTTCATCAGTCCGCGCCGGTCGATGACGGCGATCTCGACATCGCGCTGCAATCGGTAGTGCTGCAAACCATCGTCGCAAAGGATCAGGTCGCAGTCGGGATGCGCGGCCAGCAAAGCATGCGCTGCCGCGACACGATCGGATCCGACATAGACGGGACAACCGGAGCGGCGGGCGAGCAGCAACGGTTCGTCGCCCACCTCGAGTGCCGTCGCGCCGGCGCCGACTTTGCGTATGTCATCGCGGTCGCGTCCATAGCCGCGGCTGACGATACCCGGTTTGCGGCCCGCCGCGACCAGGCGCTGGGCCAGCCACAGCGTCAGCGGCGTCTTGCCCGCGCCGCCGGCGATGATGTTGCCGACGACCACGACCGGCACGGACAGGCGCTCGGAATTGAGCCAGTTGAAGCGATAGGCCAGCCGGCGCAGCGCCGCAATCGCGAAAAACAAAGCACCGGCCGGCAGCAGGAGCGAGGCAAGCGGGCCGCGCCCGCGCCACACTTTGGCCAAGGGGGTCAGGGCCTCACCGCTGTTTTTGCTGGGTGGCAAAGGAAATATGCGTCAGGCCGGCGTTGCGCGCGGCCTGCATGACATCGATGACGTTCTGGTGGGCCGCCTTGGCGTCGGCGTTGATAACGACCACCGGCTCGCCACCCGCCGCCGCACTCCGCAGCGACTGGGCGATCGCCTCGACGCCGCCGGACACGGGCGCCTTGTTGATCATCACGCTGCCGCTGGCCATGACGACCACGTCGATCTCGTTCGGCCTGTCCTGCTGCGCCTGTGCGTCCGCGGTCGGCAGATTGATCTCGAGGCCGGCGAACTTCGAATAGGTCGTGGTGACCATGAGGAAGATCAGGATCACCAGCAGCACGTCGATCATGGCGATCAGGTTGATCTCCGGCTCATCGCGGGCGCGACCGCGCTGGAA
>CAZPIE010000167.1:0-3420 GCA_964586275.1 uncultured Methyloversatilis sp.
GGCTGGCGCAGACGCGCCAGTATCCGCGCCGCAACATCGTTCAGGCTCGCCACCTCGGCGACGGCGCCGACCTGCGCCGCCTCGCGCGGCATCCCGTACACCACGCAGCTCTCCTGATCCTGGCCGATGTTCCATGCCCCGGCCTGACGCATCGCCAGCATGCCCTGCGCGCCGTCCTTGCCCATGCCGGTCAGGATGACGCCGATGGCATGGCGGCCGGCTTCCCGCGCGACGGAATGGAACAGCACATCGACCGACGGACGGTGACGATTCACCGGAGCGGCTTGCGACAATTCGGTCAGCCAACCCGCCCCGCTCTTCCTGACCAGCAGGTGCGAATGCCCCGGCGCCAGGTAGGCGTGGCCCGGCAGGATGCGCTCGCCGCCTTGCGCTTCGACCACGCGGATCGCGCCCAGGCTGTCGAGGCGCTTGGCGAAGGAAGGCGTGAATGCTTCCGGCATGTGCTGGACGATCACGATCCCCGGCACTTCCGCCGGCAGGCGCGCGATCACTTCCTTGATCGCCTCGGTGCCGCCGGTCGATGCCCCGATGGCGATCAGCTTTTCGGCGGACACCCGGTTCGATATCCCTTCACGAACCGCTCCCCTTGCGATCGGCGCGCTCGTACACCGTGCGGCCCAGCGAGCGGAACAGGTCGGCGGCATGGAGAAAACTTTCCGAATGCCCGGCATACAGCAGGCCGTCGGCATGCAGCAGAGGCACGAATTTCTTGAGGATCCGGTACTGCGTGGGCTTGTCGAAGTAGATCATCACGTTGCGGCAGAACAATGCGTCGAGGGGGCCCTTCACCGTCGGCCAGCTGGCGTCGAGCAGATTGACGCGGCTGTAGGTGATCAGCTTTCGCAGTTCGGGCCGCACGCGCACGCCGCCCTCCGGTGTGCCAGTGTCCATGAGGAAGAACTTGCGCAGCCGGTCGGGATGCAGCCGCTCGACACGTTCGCGCGGGTAGACGCCGCGCTCGGCGGTCTTGAGCACGTTGGTGTCGATATCGCTGGCGTGGATCTGCACCGGCGGCGCCAGGCTCTCGAAGGCTTCGCAGGCGGCGATCGCCAGCGAATAGGGTTCCTCGCCAGTCGATGCAGCGGAACACCAGATGCGCAGCGGGCGGCGGCTCAGGCCGATCAACTGTTTTTTTAGCAGATCGAAATGATGCGCCTCGCGGAAAAACGAAGTCAGGTTGGTCGTCAGCGAATTGACGAAGCTTTCCCATTCCGTCGCGGCGCCCCGCTCGAGATGCGCCAGGTACTGGTCGAAACTGTTCATGCCCAGCGCCCGCAGCCGCCGCGCCAGCCGCGAATAGACCATGTCCTGCTTGATCGGCGCGAGCGTGATGCCGGCATGCCGGTAGATGAGCTGCCGCACGCGCTCGAAATCGGCCGGCGTGAACCGGAACTCGCGCTGCGGCACGGAATGTTCGGCCGCGCCGGCGCCGGGTCTCAAGGATGGGGATGGCGCGATCAAGCCTCCCACCGGCCTTTCAGCGGGTCGCGCCCGGCAACGCTTCGGTTGGCGCGCCGGGCGCCAAGGTATCCACCACCGCCTCGACGGGCGCCTCGCGGCCGTCGCTGAGGATGGCTTCCTCGGTACGCTTGTTGAGGACGACGATGCTGATGCGCCGGTTGATCGGGGCGGTCGGCTGCGCCTTGTCGAACAGCACGGTCGAGGCAAAGCCCACCACGCGCATCACCTTCTTGTCGTCGAGACCGCCCGCCACCATCTCGCGCCGCGAGGCGTTGGCGCGGTTGGTCGAGAGCTCCCAGTTGCCGAAGCCCCGGTCGCCGCCGGCATAGGGCGTGGCGTCGGTATGGCCGGAGAGGGAAATGCGGTTCTCGACCTTGTTGAGCAGCGGGCCGATCTCGCGCAGGATCACCCGGGTATAGGGCTTGAGTTCGGAGCTGGCCGAATCGAACATCGGCCGGTTCTGCTCGTCGACGATCTGGATGCGCAGACCTTCGCTGGTGATGTCGAGCAGCAGTTGGTTCTTGAACTGCCGGAGCGCCGGGCTCGCCTCGATGAGCGCTTCGATGTCGGCCTTGAGGCCTTCGAGGCGCGCCTTTTCCATTTTCTCGAAATCGGCCTTGAGCGCCTGCAGATTGATCTTCCTGGACGGCGACTCGACCTCGCCCTTTTTGACCTGGCCGTGCGTCCGCGTCAGGTCCTGACCGCCGCCCTGGATCACCGACGACGAATCGCCCGAGCCGGAGCCGCCGAGCAAGGCGACTTTCAGCGGCGTCTGGAAGTGATCGGCGATGCCCTTGAGGTCGCCCTTCGTCGTCGAGCCGAGCAGCCACATCAGCAGGAAGAAAGCCATCATCGCCGTGACGAAGTCGGCGTAGGCGATCTTCCAGGCGCCGCCGTGCGCCCCGGCGCCGCCCTTCTTGATCTTCTTGACTACGATGGGCTGCTGGCTGTCGTCGGACATGGTCGCTTATCGTGGCTCGGTAAAAGTCGGCGCTGGCGGGACGGCACGCGGCTGCCTTTATTTGCCTTTGCGCGCCTTGATGTCTTCCTCGAGTTCGCTGAAGCTCGGCCGATCGCCCGAGTACAGCACCTTGCGGCCGAATTCGATCGCCACCTGCGGCGCATAGCCATTCATGCTGGCGAGCAGCACGGCCTTGATCACGTGATAGATCTTGCTGCCCTCATCCACCTTCTGGTTGAGCCGGTTGGCGATCGGCTCGACGAAACCGTAGGCCAGCAGGATGCCGAGGAAGGTGCCGACCAGGGCGCCGCCGATCATCTTGCCCAGCACGGCCGGCGGTTCGCCGACCGAGCCCATCACGTTGACCACGCCCATCACCGCCACGACGATACCGAAGGCGGGAATCGCGCCGGCCGTGGTCTGCACCATGTGCGCGGGGAAATGCGCCTCGGCATGATGGGTTTCGATCTCGATATCCATCAGGTTTTCGATCTCGAAGGCGTTGAGATTGCCGCCGACCATCATGCGCAGGTAGTCGCAGACGAACTCCATGACGTGATGATCGGCCTGTATCGACGGGTACTTCGAAAAGATCGGACTGGCCTCGGGGTTCTCGATGTCGTTCTCGATCGACATCAGGCCTTCCTTGCGCACCTTGGCGAGGATCTCGAACAGCATGGCCAGCAGATCCATGTAAACGGCCTTGTTGTACTTGTCGCCCTTCAGTGCGGCGGGAATCGCGCCGATAATGGCTTTCAGGGAACGCGGCCCGTTCGAGCCGACCAGATAGCCGATGGTTAGACCGAAGATGGCGACATATTCCAGCGGCACCCACAGGGCGCCAAGGCTGCCGTGAACGGCATAGGTGCCGACCGAGGACAGCAGGACGATGACGTAGGCGATGAGCAGAAACATGCGGCAACCCTGGGAAAAGAATCAGGCGCTGCTCCCCGCAGCGCGCCGGCAGCCGCAATCAT
>CAZPIE010000168.1:0-3380 GCA_964586275.1 uncultured Methyloversatilis sp.
TGATGTCCGACAAGGCGATGGTCGTGATCGACGGCGGCAAGCGGCAGACGCTGGTCGTGGGCGGCGCTGCCGTCGATGGCGTCAAGCTCGTCTCCGTCGAATCCGGTGCGGCTGTGTTCGAGATCGACGGCAAGCGGCGACGCATGCAGATCGGGCAGTCGGTGGTCTCGGCCGCCAAGGCGGAGAAGCCCAGTCTGGTGCTGGCCGCGGACGGCCAGGGACATTTCTTCGCGCCGGGCAGCATCAACGGCGCGTCGATGCGCTTCCTCGTCGATACCGGCGCGACCTTCATATCGCTGGGCGCCGGCGACGCGCGGCGCGCGCGCATCGATGCCACCAAGGGTACGCCCGGCATGACGATGACGGCGAACGGCGCGGTGCGCGTCTGGCGGGTGCGGCTGTCCAGCGTCAAGGTCGGCAACATCACGCTCCATGACGTGGATGCCACCGTGCATGAGCACGACTTGCCGATCGTGCTGCTCGGCATGAGTTTCCTCAACCGCATGGAGATGCGGCGCGACGGCGCGGTGCTGACCCTGACGCAGCGTTATTGAAGATGGCCGTTGTTCCTCCGCTCACGGTCGAGTGGCTGCGCCGGAGCTTTCCGCTGGCACGGCCATGCGCGGTCGCGCGCGAAGCGCCGTTGCAGTCGCGCGAACCGGTCGCGGCTGCCGTGCTGGTGCCGATCGTCGTGCGCCAGAGCGGCTTGACGGTGCTGTTCACCCAGCGGACCGCGCACCTGCGCGATCATGCCGGGCAGATCGGCTTCCCCGGCGGACGCTGCGAGGCCGGGGACGACTCGCCGATCGCTACCGCCTTGCGCGAAAGCAGCGAGGAGGTCGGCATCGAACCGCAACAGGTCGAGATACTCGGCAGCTTGCCCGACTATTTCACCGGCACCGGCTTTCGCGTCACGCCGGTGGTGGGGCTCGTGCTGCCGCCGCTGAATCTGCGCCTCGACGATTTCGAGGTGGCCGACGTCTTCGAAGCGCCACTGGAATTCCTGCTGGACGGGGCCAACTACCGGCGCGAGTCGCTGGAGATTGCCGGCCAGATGCGCAGCTACTGGGCGGTGCCGTGGCAGGAGTATTTCATCTGGGGCGCGACCGCCGGCATGCTGGTGTGCCTGCGCGAATCCCTGCTCGGCCGGGGTAAGTCGGCGGCAAGGGGAGTGTGATATCTTCGGAAGGTCGCTGCGCGGCAGCGAATCCTGCCCTTGCCCATGACCCTCCTCAGCCTCCTCTGCGTCCTCGTTCTCGAACAGCTCAGGGCACTGCCGGCCGCGCAGCTGCGCGCCGCGCAATCCGCTTATGCGCACTTCCTCGAGCGGCGCTTCAATGGCGGAGAGTACCGGCATGGCTTGATCGCCTGGAGCGCCGGGGTGGCCGTACCGGCGCTGCTGGTGCTGGTCCTGCATTTCGTGCTGAATCAGGTGCATCCGGTCCTGGCTTTCGGCTTCGACGTGCTGGTGCTGTATTTTCTGCTGGGCTTTCGCCAGTTCAGCCATTATTTCACCGACCTCCAGCTGGCCTTGCGCATGGGCGAGCTCGAGCGGGCGCGGCACCTCCTTGCGGAATGGCGCGGGCAGGGCGCCGAACGACTGCGCACCGCCGACATTGCCCGCCTCGCGATCGAGCAGGGCATTCTTTCCTCGCACCGCCATGTCTTCGCGCCGCTGTTCTGGTTTCTCGTGCTGGGTCCCGCAGGCGCCGTGCTCTACCGTGGCACCATGATCGCGGCGGAATATTGGCCCCGCACGGGCGGGCCGCTCGACCCGCAACCCAAGTTCGGCGAATTTGCCCGTCGGGCCTTCCAGATCATCGACTGGCTGCCCGCGCGCATGACGGCGGCAAGCTTCGCGATCGTCGGCGATTTCGAGGATGCCGTGTATTGCTGGCGCACGCAGGCAAACCAATGGGCCGACGGGGCGTCCGGCATACTTTTGGCGAGCGGCGCCGGCGCGCTGGGCATCCGGCTGGGTTCGCCCCTGCCCGATTCCGATGCGGGCGAACCCGGCAGCGTCGAAGCGCGTCCCGAACTGGGACTGGGCGACGACGCCGATGTCGATCACCTGCAAAGCGCCATCGGGCTGGTGTGGCGGGCCCTGGTGCTGTGTCTGTTGTTGCTTGCCCTGCTGACGGTTGCCGGCTGGGTGGGTGCTTGATACCGTAACCATCTAATAAATCAGGAGTGGAAGATGTCAAACAAGGAAGTCGTGGTACTGAGCGCGGTGCGCTCGGCCGTAGGCGCCTTCGGCGGTTCGCTGAGCACGCTGGAACCGGCCGAACTCGGCGGGCTGGTCGTCAAGGAGGCGATTGCGCGCGCCGGCGTCGATCCCCAGCAGGTCAGCTTCGCCGCGGTCGGCAACTGCATTCCGACCGAAGCGCGCTATCCCTACGTCGCGCGCGTGGCGACGATCCAGGGCGGCATGTCGATGAACTCGACGGCCTTCGCGGTGAACCGCCTGTGCGGTTCCGCCCAGCAGGCGATCGTCAGCGTGGCGCAGGCCATCCTGCTCGGCGACGCCGACTTCGGCATCGGTGGCGGGGTCGAGGTGATGTCGCGCGGCGCCTACCTGCTGCCGGCGCTGCGCTCGGGTGCGCGCATGGGCGACACGCAGGCCATCGACGCGATGGTCGCCGTGCTGACCGACCCGTTCGGCGTCGGCCACATGGGCATGACGGCCGAGAACCTCGCCGCCAAGCACGGCATCACGCGCGAGGAGCAGGATGCCTTCGCCGTCGAGTCGCAGGCGCGCGCCGCCAAGGCGATCGCCGAAGGGCGCTTCAAGTCGCAGATCGTGCCGATCACCCTGAAGACCCGCAAGGGTGATGTCGTGTTCGACACCGATGAGCATCCCAGGGCTGGCACGACCATGGAAACCCTCGCGAAAATGCGGCCGGCATTCAAGAAGGACGGCACGGTCACCGCCGGCAATGCCTCGGGCATCAACGACGCCGCCGCCTTCCTTGTGCTCGCCGATGCCGCCAAGGCGGCCGCCGGCGGCCACCAGCCGATCGCGCGTCTGGTCTCCTACGCCATCGCCGGCGTGCCCAACGACGTGATGGGCGAGGGCCCGATTCCGTCATCCAAGGTCGCCCTGCAGAAGGCCGGTCTGACCCTCGACAAGATGGACGTCATCGAGTCGAACGAGGCCTTCGCGGTGCAGTCGATCACCGTCGCCAGGGGCCTCGGCCTCGATCCCGCCAAGACCAACGTCAACGGCGGCGCGATCGCGCTCGGTCACCCGGTCGGCGCGACCGGCTCAGTGATTGTCACCAAGCTGCTGCACGAGATGATCCGCGTCAATGCCAGGTACGGCATGGCGACGATGTGCATCGGCGGCGGTCAGGGCATCACGACGATCTGGGAGAGAGTCT
>CAZPIE010000169.1:0-3359 GCA_964586275.1 uncultured Methyloversatilis sp.
GGAAACGATCAGCGCATGCTCGCCCAGGAAGTTGCGCAGCTTATCGAGCAGCGCGGCATCCTCGGCAAAGCGCTCCATCAGGATCTGGCGCGCGCCGTCGAGCGCGGCTTTCACGTCCGGCACCTGTTTGTCGGCAGCGACGAACTTCGCCGCTTCCGCCTCGGGATTCAGCATCGGATCGGCGAGCAGCGCGTCGGCCAGCGGCTCCAGTCCGGCCTCGCGGGCGATCTGCGCCTTGGTGCGGCGCTTCGGCTTGTAGGGCAGATAAAGGTCTTCGAGGCGCTGCTTGGTTTCGGCGCTCTCAACCTCGGCGCGCAATTCGACAGTCAGCTTGCCCTGCTCCTCGATCGATTGCAGGATCGCCGCCCGGCGCTCTTCCAGTTCGCGCAGATAACCGAGACGCTCTTCGAGCGTGCGCAGCTGCGTGTCGTCGAGATTGCCGGTCGCTTCCTTGCGGTAGCGCGCGATGAAAGGCACAGTAGCGCCGTCGTCGAGCAGCCGGACGGCGGCGGCGATCTGGTTGGGATGTACGCCGATCTCGTCAGCGATGCGTTGTTCGATGGACGGCAACATGGTTCTGGGTATTGTTGAAAAGGCGCGCACAGTACCGCAACGGCCGCGGCGGCGCAATTCGGTCGCACCGTCCGGCCGCGCTTGGTATGATATACGCATGCCACTGCCTGACCATTGCGACCGCCACCCTTCCCGATGACCCTGATCCCCCGCGACGGAATCGTCGTCAGATCCATCCTGATCACGCTGCTCGCCTTCCTGGTCGCGGGCATCGGGGCCGTCAGCTACACCTCATACGCGACGGCGCAACGCGCCGCGCAGACCATCGACACGCGCCTGAACCAGCTGCTCGACACCGTGCAGAGCACGGTGAAGATCGCCTGCTTCATCCGGGACGAGGAACTCGCCAGGGAGGTCGCACTGGGACTGCTCAGCAATTCCGAGGTGTTGCGCGTGACGATCATGGCCGACGACAAGCTGCTTGCCGACGCAAGCCGGCCGGACACGGCGGGGCAGCCGGCATTGACCGACATCCGGCTCAACGTGCTGGAACGCAACGTCGATTCGCCGTTCGCGCCCGGCAAGTTCGTCGGCTCGGTCCGTCTGGAGCCGAACCCGGCAGTCTTCGCCGCCCGGCGCGACGAAGACATCAAGCTGGCGGTCATGCAGGTGGCCTGGCAGCTGCTGCTCGTCTCGGGCGCCATCGGCACGGCACTGATCGTTTTCGTCGTCCGGCCGATTTCGCGCATGTCGCGGGCGCTGCACAAGATGGACCCGACGACCGGCAGCCGGCTGTTCATCCCGCCCGGCCACGAAAATACCGAGATCGGCCGCCTGGTGGGCGACGTCAATGAGCTCTCCGACCATCTGGTCGCCGCGCTCAAGGAAGCCCGCGAAGCGCGCCTGGCTGCGGAAAAGGCCTCGGAAGCGAAGAGCCATTTTCTCGCCAACATGAGCCACGAGATCCGCACGCCGCTCACGGCCGTGCAGGGCTTCGCCCGCATCGGCTCCCGCGACAGCCAGGATCCCGCCTGCCGGGCAAGCTTCACCCGCATCCACGACGCCGGCGCCCACCTGCTCGGCGTGATCAACGACATTCTCGATTTTTCCAAGATCGAGGCAGGCAAGCTGGAAATCGAGAACCGGCCGTTCCACCTCGCAGGCCTGACCGCGGAGGCCGTGTCCCTGATGGGCGGCCGTGCCGCCGAGAAGGGGCTCGAGCTCAGCTATCGTCCAAGTCCCGACCTGCCCGCCTGGATAGTCGGCGACCCGCTGCGCCTCCGCCAGATCCTCGTCAACCTGCTCTCGAACGCCATCAAGTTCAGCCGGCACGGCACGATCGACCTGACCGTGCTGCGCGTCGACGACGAAATCTGGTTCGCCGTCCGCGACGAAGGCATCGGCATGACCGCGGAGGAAATCGCGCGGCTGTTCCACCCCTTCGAGCAGGCGGACAGCTCGACTTCGCTCAAGTACGGCGGCACCGGCCTGGGACTGTCGATCTCGATGAACCTCGCCAGCCTGATGGGCGGCACGATCCAGGTCGTCAGCACGCCCTGGCGCGGCAGCACCTTCACCCTGCAATTGCCGTTCAGGGAAGTCGCGCTGCCGCTCGCCGGCGAGACGACGCCCGCCACCTCGTTCAGCCTGGCCGGCAAACTCGCGGGTTTCCGCATCCTGGTGGCCGAGGACATCGAGGCCAACCGCCTCATTCTTGCCGACCTGCTCGACGAGGCCGGCGCCAGCTGCGTTTTCGCCGAGAACGGCCGGGCCGCGCTCGAACAGGTGGTCGCCGCGCCGCAGGCGTTCGATGTGGTGCTGATGGATATCCAGATGCCCGAGATGGACGGCAACGAAGCCACCCAACGCATCCATGCGATCGTCCCGGCGCTGCCGGTGATCGGCGTGACGGCGCACGGCCTGAGCCAGGACCGCGCCACCAGCCTCGCCGCCGGGATGAAGGACCACCTCACCAAGCCGATCGACCCGAAGGCGCTGGTCACGGCCATCCTCTGCTGGGCCACGCCGGGCAGGGTCGGGTAAGCTGGGCACCTCATTTTCGCGGAGCACATGACCATGGCAATGGATGACATCGATTACACCCTCCACGGCGACGACATGCAGTGCGTCGAGATCGAGCTCGACCCCGGCGAAGCGGCGCTCGGCGAAGCCGGCAGCCTGCTGTTCATGGAAGACGGCATCGCGATGGACACCGTCTTCGGCGACGGTTCGGCACAGCACAGCGGCGTCTTCGGCAAACTGCTCGGCGCCAGCAAGCGGCTGATCACCGGCGAATCGCTCTTCACCACCGTCTATGTCAATGAGGGCAGCGGCAAGAAAAAGCTCGCCTTCGCGGCGCCCTACACCGGCCGGATCATCCCCTTC
This sequence comes from uncultured Methyloversatilis sp., assembly GCA_964586275.1. Taxonomy (GTDB): domain Bacteria; phylum Pseudomonadota; class Gammaproteobacteria; order Burkholderiales; family Rhodocyclaceae; genus Sulfuricystis. The sequence continues at coordinate 2,899 of CAZPIE010000169.1, forward strand.
GACCTGAAAAAACTGGGCGGCACGCTGGTCTGCCAGAAGGATGCCTTCCTCTGCGCCGCCAAGGGCGTCGCGCTCGGCATCGCCTTCCAGAAGCGGCTCGGCGCCGGCTTCTTCGGCGGCGAAGGCTTCATCATGCAAAAGCTCGAAGGCGACGGCCTCGCCTTCTGCCACTCCGGCGGCACGGTGCTGCAGCGCACGCTGGCGCCAGGCGAAATCCTGCGCGTCGACAGCGGCTGCGTCGTCGCCTACACCCCCGGCATCGACTTCGACATCCAGTTCGTCGGCGGCATCAAGACCGCGCTGTTCGGTGGCGAGGGCCTGTTCTTCGCGGTGCTGAAAGGCCCAGGCACGGTCTGGCTGCAATCGCTGCCCTTCGCCCGGCTCGCCTCGCGCATCTTCGCCGCCGCGCCTATGACACAGGGCGGCGCCGGCAAGGGCGGCGAACAGGGCGGCCTGCTCGG
>CAZPIE010000170.1:0-3343 GCA_964586275.1 uncultured Methyloversatilis sp.
CTGATCGTCGATGACGACCCGTTGATCACGGCTGCGCTGGCCTATTACCTGGAGAAGGATTTCCGGGTGGCGACGACCGCCAGCCGCGGCGAGGCGACGCAATGGGTGAAAAGCCAGCCAGCGCCACCCGACCTCGCCCTTGTCGATCTCGGCTTGCCGCCCGCTCCCCATCGCCCGGAGGAAGGCTTCGCCCTGATCGCCGAACTGCTCGCGAGCTCCCCGCAAATCCGCATCGTCGTGCTGTCAGGCCAGGGCGATCTGGCCAATGCGCGGCATGCCCGTTCGCTGGGGGCGCTGGAATTCGTCGCCAAGCCGGTCGCTCCCGACCGCTTGCGCGCACTGCTGCTGCAACTGCTCGACATTCGCGCGGAGCCGCCCGGGGCGACGGATCCGGCCATGCTCGGCGACAGCCCGGCGATGCAGAAGCTGCGCCTCCAGCTGCGGCAGTATGCCGACGCGCCCTTTCCCGTGCTGATCGAGGGCGAGTCCGGCAGCGGCAAGGAACTGGCGGCGGCGGCCCTGCACAGGCTCTCGCAGCGCAACACGAACCCCTATGTGACGCTCAACTGTGCCGCCATTGCCCCGACCCTGGTCGAACCGACGCTGTTCGGCCATGCCAAGGGCGCCTTCACCGGCGCGACCGGGGCGCGCGGCGGCTTTTTCGAGGAAGCCGCCGGCGGCACGCTGCTGCTGGACGAGGTCGGCGAACTGCCGCTCGAGCTGCAGCCGAAGCTGCTGCGCGTCCTCGAAAACGGCGAATACCAGCGGGTCGGCGAAACCCAGCCGCGCCAGTCGCGGGCCCGGGTGATCGCCGCCACCAACCGCGACCTGAAAAACGAGGTGCGCGCCGGCCGGTTTCGCGCCGACCTCTATCACCGGCTTTCCGTCTTCACGATCACGGTACCGCCCCTGCGCGAACTGGGCAACGACCGCCTGCGGCTGCTCGATCACTTCAGTCAGCAAATGGCCACCCAGTTTCGCCAGCCCGCCTTCCGCCTCGCCCCCGCCGCGGAGAAGCTCTGGCGCGAATACGACTTTCCGGGCAATGTACGCGAATTGCGCAACATCGTCATCCGCCTCTCGGCACGCTATCCCGGTCAGATCGTCGATGCCGCCACGCTGGCCGAGGAATTCGACCCGCAGCAGTCGACGGCGCTGCCGGCCGAACGCGAAGCGATGATCGAGAGCGCCCGTTGCAATCTGGCCGAGGAGTCCGGCCGCTTCAACCTCGATGCCACGCTGCGGCGCTGGGAAGACGCCTATATCGAAGCGGCGCGGCGCATGGCGAACGGCAACATCAGCCAGGCCGCGCGCCTGCTCGGCATCAACCGCAGCACGCTCTACAACCGCATCGAGACCCTCGACCGGGAGCGGCTGCGGGACAGCCTGCCTACTGACTCCCCCGCCTCATAGAGCTTTCATGTACCTGGAACATTACGGCCTCGCCGAACCGCCCTTCCGCATCACGCCGCACACCGACTTCTTCTTCGCCGGCGCGAAGCGCGGCGCCACGCTGGAAGCCCTGCTCTACGCCATCACCCACGACGAAGGCATCGTCAAGATCAGCGGCGAGGTCGGCAGCGGCAAGACCATGCTCTGCCGGGTACTGATGGAACGCCTGCCGGAAAGCGTCGTCATCGTTTATCTGGCCAATCCCTCGCTGTCGCGCGAGGACATCCTCTACGCGCTGGCCGACGAACTGGGCATCGACGTGCCCGACCACAGCCGCGCCGCCACGGTCATGCGCGCGCTGCAGGAGAAACTCGTCACGCTCTACGCGGCAGGCAAGCAGGTCGTCGTCCTGATCGACGAGGCACATGCGATGCCGATGGAGACACTCGAGGAAATCCGCCTGCTGTCGAACCTCGAATCGAATCGCCACAAGCTGCTGCAACTGGTCCTGTTCGGCCAGCCGGAACTCAACGAGACCCTGGCGCGCCCCGACATGCGCCAGCTGCGCGAGCGCATCACCCACAACTTCAACCTCGAACCGCTGTTGCAAGAGGACATCGCCCAGTATCTCGACTTCCGCATGCGCGCCGCCGGCTATCGCGGACCGAGCGTATTCGCGCCCGAAGCCGTCAAGCGCATTGCGAAAGTCTCCGCAGGACTGACGCGGCGCGTCAATATCCTGGCCGACAAGGCCCTGCTGGCCTCTTTCGCCAACGGCACGCATCAGGTCGGCGTCAAGGAAACCGATGCCGCCATCAGGGATTCCGAATTTTCTTCCCAACCCGCCAGAAACCCTCCGCAAGGCAGGCATACCGCCGGCCTGACCTGGGCCGTGGGCGGGGCGCTGGGAATGCTTGCCCTGATCGGACTCTGGCAGCTTTCGATCGGCACACCCGCGCCGGCCAGGCCTGCGGCGGCACCCGCGGCGGTTGCTCCGGCTCCCGCAGCGGAACCCGAGCTGCCCGCCCCTGAAGCCAGCTCCACCACCCCCCTGCTGGACAAACTGCTAAAGGAAAGCCGCCCCTGGCTCGAGTCGGTGCCCGACAGCCACTGGTTCATCCAGCTATACACCGCGATAGACGCCGACAAACCGGAGCAGGTCGAAGCCTTCCTGACGCAGGTGCGCAACGCCGGTCTGGAAATGGCGCAAGTCAGGGTTTACTCCCTGAATGTCGATAAAAAACGGCGTTACGGCATCATTTTCGGGGATTATGCTGCGCGCAAGGATGCCGTTAAAGTATTGGATGGCCTGCCGGCCGAGCTCAAACGCTATCGCCCCTATCCCCGACAGGCCGCCCGGCTCAAGCCCGATGGCATGGATACGAACGGAAACTGAACTTCAGGATATTCAAATGGTTGCCAACATTTCTTCACGTGATATGATCGTTGCAACCCCTCATTTCCCCAGCCGGAAAAATGCCCCCCCACGCTCGCAAAAACAACTCGCTGCCCCCCACAGGGGGGCGCATGCCCCCTTGGGGCGGCCCTACGGAGGCATGGCCATGAAAAAGCATCTCGTCATTCCCATGCTCGCCCTTGCGCTCGCGGCCTGCAGCAACGCTCCCATCCAGCCGCCGGGCGACAACCACCTGCGCGCGGAGAAAGTCGGCGCTGGCGGGACGGCACACATCCCCCCGCCCGTCCGGCAAACCCAGGCCCTGCCGAAGCCGAAGCCCCTCGCCAAGACCGAAACCTACAGCGTCGTCGTCAACAATGTCCGGGTGCAGGAACTGCTGTTCGCGCTCGCGCGCGATGCCAAGCTGAATGTGGACATTCATCCCGGCATCGAGGGCACCGTCACCCTGAATGCCATCGACCAGACGCTCCAGCAACTCTTGGCGCGCATCGCCAAGCAGGTCGACCTGCGCTGGGAGCTGGACGGCCCCAATCT
>CAZPIE010000171.1:0-3332 GCA_964586275.1 uncultured Methyloversatilis sp.
GGCGAAGGGGGGCGGGCCTTTTCATGATGCGGGGTGTTTCGCATCATGAAAGCTATCCGAAGCTGGTCACCAGCGAGCCGATCAGCAGCTGCCAGCCGTCGACCAGCACGAACAGCATGATCTTGAACGGCAATGCGACGATCACCGGCGACATCATCATCATGCCCATCGCCATCAGCACCGAGGCGACCACCATGTCGATGATCAGGAAGGGAATGAAGATGATGAAGCCGATCTGGAAGGCGGTCTTGAGTTCGGAGGTGACGAAGGCGGGGATCAGCACGCGCATCGGCACGTCCTCGACCTTCTCCGGTTTCGGCGCCTGGGCGATTTTCGTGAACAGCGCGAGGTCGGCGTCGCGCGTCTGTTTGAGCATGAAGGCGCGCAGCGGCACGGCGCCGCGCTCGAGCGCCTGCTGGAAGTTGATCTTGTTCTCGGCGAGCGGCAGGTAGGCGTCGGCGTAGATCTTCTCGCCCACCGGCGCCATGATGAAAAAAGTGAGGAACAGCGCGAGGCCGACCAGCACCTGGTTGGGCGGCGAGGTCTGCGTGCCGAGGGCGTGGCGCAGCAGCGAAAAGACGATGATGATGCGCGTGAAGCTGGTCATCATCAGGAGCAGCGCGGGCAGGAAGGTGAGGCTGGTGATCAGCAGCAGCGTCTGGATCGACAGCGACCACTGCGTGGCGCCGCCGGCGGCCGGCGTGCTGGTGAGGGCCGGCATCGCCTGCGCCAGCGCCAGCCCGGGCAGGAGGCCCGTCGCGAGCAGCAGCGCGACGCGGGTGAGTCGACTACTTCCTGGCACGGTGGGCGACGACCTGTTTGAGCCAGGCGGGGAACTCGCCCGCCGCGGGCGCCTGTGCGCCGGCAGGGAGTTCCTGGCGCGGAATCTCGGCCAGCGTGCTGACCTGTCCCGGCGCGACGCCGAGCACCAGCCAGCTGTTGCCGAGTTCGAGGATGACCACGCGCTCGCGCGGGCCGATGGCCACGCCGGCGACCACGCGCATCAGGCCGGCGGCCGCGCCGCGCGGCTGGCCGAGGCGCTTGAGCAGCCACAGGGCGCCGAGCAGCAAACCCAGCACGACGATCAGCCCGAGCAGCATCTGCAGTGCGCTGCTGCCGAGATCGGGCGCGGCCGCCGGCAAAGTCGGCGCTGACGGGACGGCATCGGCCGCGCCGGCGAACGGCGCGACCAGCATGAGGGCGCACAAGAATGGACGTGACAGCATGGCCACGAAGCTTATGCCTCGTCCGGCGCGGCGATGGCCGAATTAACAGGTGAAAAAGCGCCGCTAACTGTTATTTGTTCAGCTTGCGCATGCGCTCCTGCGGCGTGATGATGTCGGTGAGACGGATGCCGAACTTGTCGTTGACCACGACCACTTCGCCCTGCGCGATCAGCGTGCCGTTCACCAGCACGTCCATGGGTTCGCCGGCCAGGCCGTCGAGCTCGACCACGGAGCCGTGCGCGAGCTGGAGCAAATTGCGGATCGCAATCTTGGTGCGACCCAGTTCCACCGTCAGATGCACGGGGATGTCGAGAATCAGTTCGAGACCCTGGTTGGCATTGGCAGCCGTCCCGGCACCCAGCGGTTCGAAGAGCTTCGCGGTTGCCGCCGCGGCCGCGGCCTTGTCCTGCTCGGCCTGTTCGTTCATCGCCGCCGCCCAGTCGTCCTCGGCCGTGCTTGCGCCGCCGCCTTCGGCCGCCGCCTGTTCGGTCATCGCCGCGGCCCAATCGTCTTCGCCGACCTGGTTCTCGGTGTCTGTCTCTGCCATGATGCTTTACTCCGTGGCCGTTTCCGGCGCCAGAAATTTTTCCACCTTGAGGGCGTACTGCCCGTGGTTGATGCCGTAGCGGCAACTCATCAGCGGGACGTCATCGACCTTGACGCTGACGATTTCACCGATGTCGATCGGCACGATGTCGCCGACCTTGAGCTTCGCCACCTCACCGAGCGTCAGTTCGGCGCTGCCGAGCGGGGCGACCAGCTCCACTTCCGCTGTCAGCAACTGCTTGCGCAGCATGCCGGTCCAGCGCTGGTCGCTGCCGGCCTGTTCGCTGTGCATCGTGCTGTAGAGCACGTCGCGGATCGGTTCGATCATCGAGTAGGGCAGGCAGAGGTGCATCTCCGCGGAGTTTCCCGTGAGTTCGATGGTGAAGGTGAAGGCGATGACGATTTCCGACGGGGTGGCGATGTTGGCGAACTGCGTGTTCATTTCGGAGCGCACGTACTCGAATTCGATTTCGAATACCGGCTTCCAGGCCTTCTCGTATTCGGCGAACACGACCTCGAGCATGCCCATGATGATGCGCTGCTCGGTCGGCGTGAACTCGCGTCCCTCGACGCGCGTATGGAAGCGCCCGTCGCTGCCGAACATGTTGTCGACGACGAGAAACACCAGGTTCGGGTCGAACACGACGAGGCCGGTGCCGCGCAGGGGCTTGACCTGCACGAGGTTGAGGTTGGTCGGCACGACCAGGTTGCGGATGAAGTCGCTGTATTTCTGCACGCGCACCGGACCGACCGAGATCTCGGTGTTGCGGTGCATGTAGTTGAACAGGCCGATGCGCAGGTAGCGGGCGAAGCGCTCGTTGATGAGCTCCAGCGTCGGCATGCGGCCGCGCACGATGCGCTCCTGCCGGCCCAGATCGTAGGTCTTGACGCCGCCGGCCTCTTCTTCGGGCGGCGCTTCGTCGACCTCTCCCGTGACGCCCTTGAGCAGGGCATCGACCTCTTCCTGGGAGAGAAAGTCCTGGCTCATGCTGGATTACTGCACGATCAGCGAGGAGAAGAACACCGAGATCACGGGACCGTCTTCGTTGCTGTCGAGCCTTTCGGCGGCCGGATCGGAGTCGGTCCCGGTCAGCGTCGCGTTGATCGCCTCGCGGATCTGGTTGGCCAGCACCTGCATGCCTTGCGGGTTGCCCAGATCGGAAGCCTTCTTGCTGGCGAGGATCAGCAGCACCTTGTGGCGGATCTCGGGCATGTAGTTCTTGATCTGGTCGGCAACCGGCGCCTCGGTCAGCTTGAGCTCGGGAACCGCCTGCACATAGGCCTCCTGCCCCTCGGCCTGCAGCTTGACGACGAAGGGCTCGAGCTTGCTGAATACCGGCGGCGCGGCCTTGGTGTCCTTCTTCTTCTTCGCCTTGGCGGTCTTGGCTGGGGGTTCCTCGCCTTCCTCGAGCTCTTCGTCTGCCGGACTCTTCTTCATCAGCAGGAAGGCCGTCGCGCCGCCGCCGAGCACCACCACCAGCGCGGCAATGAGGATGATCAGCAGCAGCTTGCTCTTTTTCTTCGGCACTTCGCCTTCGGCGGGTGCTTGGGTCTTCTTGG
>CAZPIE010000172.1:0-3328 GCA_964586275.1 uncultured Methyloversatilis sp.
AACTGCTTGCTGGCCATCTGGCTGGGTTTGTTTTCGCTTCTGGCGCAGGCGCAATCCCGCGAACTGCCGGACTTCGCCGATCTTGCCGAAAAACAGGGCATCGCGGTCGTCAACATCAGCGCAACCCAGGTCGTGCGCGGCCACCCGCGCATCGGCGGTCTGCCCTTCGACGAGGACGATCCGGCCTATGAATTCTTCCGCCGTTTCGCGCCTCATCTGTTTCCGCGCAATCCCGGCATGCCGCGCGAATTCGAGAACAGGTCGCTCGGCTCCGGCTTCATCGTCAGCGCCGATGGCTACATCCTGACCAACGCGCATGTCGTAGACTCAGCCGACGAGGTCATCGTCAAGCTGTCCGACAAGCGCGAATTCAAGGCGAAGGTGATCGGCGCCGACAAGCGCACCGACGTCGCCCTGATCAAGATCGAGGCGAGCGACCTGCCGAGTGTCAGACTGGGCGACCCGGCAAAACTGCGTGTCGGCGAATGGGTCGTGGCGATCGGCTCGCCCTTCGGTTTCGAAAACACCGTGACGGCGGGCATCGTCAGCGCGAAGGGACGTTCGCTGCCGCAGGAAAACTTCGTCCCCTTCATCCAGACGGACGTGGCCATCAATCCCGGCAACTCCGGCGGCCCGCTGTTCAACATGAAAGGCGAGGTGGTCGGCATCAATTCGCAGATCTACAGCCGCTCGGGCGGCTATCAGGGGATTGCCTTCGCCATTCCGATCGACGTGGCGATGGAAGTGCAATCCCAGTTGCGCGCTTCGGGCAAGGTGCAGCGCGGCCGCATCGGCATCGCCATCCAGGAAATCACCAAGGAACTGGCCGATTCCTTCGGCTTGAGCAAGCCCCAGGGCGCACTGATCGCTTCCGTGGAGAAGGGCAGTCCGGCCGACAAGGCGGGGCTCGAGGTGGGCGACGTGATCCTCCGCTTCAACGGCAAGCCGGTGACGCAGTCTTCCGACCTGCCGCGCCTGGTGGGTAATACCAAGCCGGGGACGAAGGCGACCTTGCAGGTCTGGCGTAACGGCGCGAGCAGGGAGATGGCGGTCACGGTCGGGGAAATGCCGGATGAACTTGCCTCCAGCCGCAGCCAGCGGCGCGGCAAGCCCGCGGAGGCCGTGCCGGCCAACCGTCTCGGCCTGGTGCTGGCCGAACCGACGGCCGAGCAGCGGCGCCAGTTGGGGATCCGCAACGGCCTGGTCGTCGAGGAAGTGCGCAACGGCGCGCGCAACGACCTGCGGCAGGGCGACGTCATCCTCGCCCTGATCCAGAAAGGCGTGCAGACGGAGGTGAAGACCGTGGAGCAGTTCAACAGCCTGCTGGCGAAGACCGAGAAGGATGCCAACGTGACCCTGCTGGTCAAGCGCGGCGACAGCCAGACCTTCGTGACGATCAAAGGGATGCAGGACAAATAGGCCAACTTCTGCCCGGCAAAAGGCTTACGCCTTTTGCCGGCATCCGTTAAAATTCGCCATTCGCTTTTTCGAGGCGCTTTTGAGCGCCTTTATTTTTCGTGCGGCACATCAGAAACTTCTCCATCATCGCGCATATCGACCACGGCAAGTCCACGCTGGCCGACCGCATCATCCAGCGCTGCGGCGGCCTGTCGGATCGCGAAATGTCCGAGCAGGTGCTCGACTCGATGGACATCGAGCGCGAACGCGGCATCACCATCAAGGCGCAGACGGCTGCACTCTGGTACCAGGCCCGCGATGGCAAGAAATACAACCTGAACCTGATCGACACCCCGGGCCACGTCGACTTTTCCTACGAGGTGTCGCGCAGCCTGTCGGCCTGCGAAGGCGCGCTGCTGGTCGTCGATGCCTCGCAGGGCGTCGAGGCGCAGACGGTGGCGAACTGCTACACGGCGATCGAGCTGGGCGTCGAGGTCGTGCCGGTGCTCAACAAGATGGACCTGCCGCAGGCGAATCCCGACGGCGCGCGCGAGGAGATCGAGGAGGTCATCGGCATCGACGCGACCGACGCGATTCCCTGCTCGGCCAAGACCGGCATGGGCATCGAGGACATCCTCGAGGCGGTGATCGCCAAGGTGCCGCCCCCCCAGGGCGATCTCGAAGCGCCGCTCAAGGCCCTGATCATCGACTCGTGGTTCGACAACTACGTCGGCGTGGTGATGCTGGTGCGCGTCGTCGATGGTTCCCTGAAGGCCAAGGACAAGATCCGCCTGATGTCGACCGGCGCGGTGCATCTGTGCGAGCAGGTCGGCGTGTTTTCGCCCAAGTCGCAGCCCAAGGAACGCCTGTCCGCCGGCGAGGTCGGCTTCATCATTTCCGGCATCAAGGAACTCAAGGCCGCGAAAGTCGGCGATACCGTGACGGCAGCGGACAAGCCGGCCGCTGCGCCGCTGCCCGGTTTCAAGGAGGTCAAGCCGCAGGTCTTCGCCGGCCTGTATCCGGTCGAGGCGAACCAGTACGACCAGTTGCGCGAATCGCTGGAAAAACTGCAGCTCAACGACGCCTCGCTCCATTACGAGCCGGAAGCCTCGCAGGCGCTCGGCTTCGGCTTCCGCTGCGGCTTCCTCGGCCTGCTGCACATGGAGATCGTGCAGGAACGGCTGGAACGCGAATTCGACCAGGACCTGATCACCACCGCACCGACGGTGGTCTATCAGGTCAAGCTGCGCGACGGCGCCGAGATCCTCGTCGAGAACCCCTCGAAGCTGCCGGATACGCAGAAAATCGAGGAGATCCGCGAGCCGATCATCACGACGGCGATCTTCGTGCCGCAGGACTACCTGGGAGCGGTCATTACCCTGTGCGAGTCGAAACGCGGTTCGCAGGTGGATATGCGCTATCACGGCCGCCAGGTGCATGTCACCTACGAAATGCCGCTGGCCGAGGTGGTGTTCGATTTCTTCGACAAGCTCAAGTCGGTGTCGCGCGGCTACGCGTCGCTCGACTACGAATTCAAGGAATATCGCGCCGCCGATGTGGTCAAGCTCGATATTCTCATCAATGGCGAGAAGGTCGATGCCCTGTCGGTGATCGTGCATCGCGCCAACGCCAACTATCGCGGCCGCGAACTGGCTGCCAAGATGCGCGGCCTGATTCCGCGCCAGATGTACGACGTGGCGATCCAGGCGGCGATCGGCTCCACCATCGTCGCGCGCGAGAACGTCAAGGCGATGCGCAAGGACGTGCTGGCGAAGTGTTACGGCGGCGACATCACGCGCAAGAAGAAGCTCCTCGAAAAGCAGAAGGCCGGCAAGAAGCGCATGAAGCAGGTCGGCAGCGTGGAAATCCCGCAGGAAGCCTTCCTGGCCGTGTTGCGGGTGGACGACAGATAACGGGACATGCAATGAAC
>CAZPIE010000173.1:0-3327 GCA_964586275.1 uncultured Methyloversatilis sp.
CGCCGTCCCGCCAGCGCCGAGTTTTACATGCTGCGCCGGTACTGGCCTCCCACCTCGTAGAGGGCGGAAGATATCTGCCCCAGCGAGCAAACGCGCACCGCATCCATCAGCACCGCGAAGACGTTGCCGTTGTCGATCACTGTCTGCCTGAGCTTCTGCAGCAGCGGGGCGGCTTCTTTGGCATGACGTGACTGGAAGTCGCGCAACCGCCTGATCTGCGACTGCTTCTCCGCCTCGGTCGAGCGTGCGAGTTCGACATGCTGCGGCACATCGCCATGAGGATTGCGGAAGGTGTTGACGCCGATGATCGGGTGCGAGCCGTCGTGCTTCCTGCGCTCGTAGTAAAGCGATTCCTCCTGGATCTTGCCGCGCTGGTAGCCGGTCTCCATCGCGCCGAGCACGCCGCCGCGGTCGGCGATCGCCTCGAATTCCTTGAGCACGGCTTCCTCGACCAGGTCGGTCAGCTCATCGATGATGAAGGCGCCCTGGTTGGGGTTCTCGTTCTTCGCCAGGCCCCACTCGCGGTTGATGACGAGCTGGATCGCCATCGCGCGGCGCACCGACTCGTCGGTCGGCGTGGTGATGGCTTCGTCGTAGGCGTTGGTGTGCAACGAGTTGCAGTTGTCGTAGACGGCGATCAGCGCCTGCAGCGTCGTGCGGATGTCGTTGAAGGCCATCTCCTGCGCGTGCAGCGAGCGGCCCGAGGTCTGCACGTGGTACTTGAGCTTCTGCGAGCGTTCGTTGGCGCCGTATTTGTGCTTCATCGCCACCGCCCAGATGCGGCGCGCGACGCGACCGATCACCGCGTATTCGGCATCCATGCCGTTGCTGAAGAAGAAACTCAGGTTGGGCGCGAAGTCGTCGATGTGCATGCCGCGCGCCAGATACGATTCGACGTAGGTGAAGCCGTTGGCGAGCGTGAAGGCGAGCTGCGAGATCGGGTTCGCGCCGGCCTCGGCGATGTGGTAGCCGGAGATCGACACCGAATAGAAGTTCTTCACCTGGTTGTGCACGAAGAATTCCTGGATGTCGCCCATCATCTTGAGCGCGAACTCGGTGCTGAAGATGCAGGTGTTCTGGCCCTGGTCCTCCTTGAGAATGTCGGCCTGCACCGTGCCGCGCACCGATGACAGCGTCCATTCGCGAATCTTCTCGGCTTCGTCCTCGGTCGGCTCGCGGCCATTGTCGGCCTTGAACTTGGCCAGCTGCTGGTCGATCGCCGTGTTGAAGAACATCGCCAGGATGATCGGCGCCGGACCGTTGATGGTCATCGACACGCTGGTGGCCGGGTCGCAGAGGTCGAAGCCGTCGTAGAGCACCTTCAAATCGTCGAGCGTGGCGATGCTGACGCCGGAGTTGCCGATCTTGCCGTAGATGTCGGGCCGCTCGTCGGGATCGCAGCCGTAAAGCGTCACCGAGTCGAAGGCGGTGGACAGGCGCTTGGCCGGCATGCCCGCCGACACCTTCTTGAAGCGGCGGTTGGTGCGGAAGGCATCGCCCTCGCCAGCGAACATGCGCGTGGGGTCTTCATTCTCGCGCTTGAAGGCGAACACGCCGGCGGTGAATGGAAATGACCCCGGCACGTTCTCTTTCATCAGGTAGCGCAGGATCTCGCCCTCGTCGGAAAACTTCGGCAGCGCCACCTTCCTGACCTTGGTGCCGGAGAGCGTGGTGTGGGTGAGCGCGGTGCGGATTTCCTTGTCGCGAATCTTGACCACGTATTCGTCGCCGGCATAGGCCGCGATCATGTCCGGCCACATTTCCAGCAGCTTGCGCGCACGCGCGTCGAGCGCCGCATCGCGCGCCGCGATGGCGCTGTCGAGCAGCTTGCAGGTCGGGCCGCATTCGGTGATGAGGCGCTTCGCTTCGCGCAGGTGCTGGCGTTCGCGCGCAATGCGCGTCTGTTCGTCCGTATGCTTGTGATAGCCGCGCACTGTGTCGGCGATCTCGGCGAGGTAGCGCACGCGATTGCCCGGTACGATGGCGCGGCTCTGCGACGACTGCTTCGTCGCCACCTGCGGCAGTTTGCCTGGCTTGAGCTTGAGACCCTTGGCCTGCAGATGGGTGGCGATGGCCTGATACAGGGCGGTCACGCCATCGTCGTTGAAGCGCGAGGCCTGGGTGCCGAACACCGGCATGTCGTCGGGGGATTCCTTGAAGCGCTCGCGGTTGCGCTGGTATTGCTTGCGCACGTCGCGCAGCGCATCGGCCGCGCCCTTGCGGTCGAACTTGTTGATGGCGACGAAGTCGGCGAAGTCGAGCATGTCGATCTTCTCGAGCTGCGAGGCCGCGCCGAACTCGGGCGTCATCACGTAGAGCGAAGCGTCCACGTGCGGCACGATGGCGGCGTCGCCCTGGCCGATGCCCGAGGTTTCGACGATCACGAGGTCGAAGCCGGCGAGCTTGCAGGCGGCGATGACCTCGGGCAACGCAGCGGAAATTTCCTTGCCCGTGTCGCGCGTCGCCAGCGAGCGCATGAAGATGTTGGGATGTTCAATCGCATTCATGCGGATGCGGTCGCCGAGCAGCGCGCCGCCGGTGCGCTTGCGCGACGGATCGATGGAGATGATCGCGATCTTCAGCGCATCCTCCTGGTCGAGGCGGAAGCGGCGGATCAACTCGTCGGTGAGGCTGGACTTGCCCGCGCCGCCGGTGCCGGTGATCCCCAAAGTCGGCGCACGCGAAACGGCCCCAGCCGTTTTCGCCTCGTCCATTTGGACGGCAGTATTCCTGATTGACTGCGCCAGCTTCCCGTTCGGATCGTTCTCCAGTTGCGTAATGGCACGCGCCAGCAGACGGTAATTGCCGCCGCGCAAGTTCAGGTCCGCGACCTCCACCGTCCCTTTCTCAGTCAGGTCGAAATCGCTTTGCGCGACGACGTCGTTGATCATGCCCTGCAGGCCCATCAGCGCGCCGTCCTCGGGCGAGTAGATGCGCGTCACGCCGTAATCGTGCAGTTCCCTGATCTCGTCCGGCACGATCACGCCGCCGCCGCCGCCGAACACCTTGATCTCGGCGCCGCCGCCCGCCTTGAGCAGGTCGATCATGTACTTGAAGTATTCGATGTGGCCGCCCTGGTAGGAGGTGATGGCGATGCCCTGCACGTCCTCCTGCAGCGCCGCGTTCACCACCTCCTGCGCCGAGCGGTTGTGGCCGAGGTGGATCACCTCGGCGCCGGTGGCTTGCAAAATCCGCCGCATGATGTTGATCGAGGCGTCGTGGCCGTCGAACAGCGACGCGGCGGTGACGAAGCGCAGCTTGTGCTTGGGCTTGTAGGGGGCGAGCTTGGCGGCCGCATTGGCCACTGAGGCAGGGTCGGACATGGCG
>CAZPIE010000174.1:0-3309 GCA_964586275.1 uncultured Methyloversatilis sp.
GCCTAGATTTCGAAAGTCGGCGCTGGCAGGACGGCATCCGCGGCATTGCCGCAGCGGATGATGGTCGCTTTCAACAACGCTTCGTAGCGGTCGCGGATGCTCTCCCAGCTCAGGTGGCCCACGCTGCCGGCACAGGCCAGCCGGTCCATCCGCCGTTGCGCGACCTGGCGGGCCGCGTGCCGGGCGGTCGCGATGAAGCCGGCCGCGTCGCCCGGCGGCACGCGCCAGCCGTTGCGTCCGTCGGCAATCAGTTGAGCGGCGGCGGCATGGTCGAAGGCGACCACCGGCAACCCGCTCGCCAGCGCCTCGCTGACGACGTTGCCGAAGGTCTCGGTCAGGCTCGGAAACAGGAACAGGTCGGCGCTCGCGTAGTGCGCGGCGAGATCCTCGCCCGTGCGCAGTCCGCAGAACAAGACCTCGGGATAACGGCGCGCCAGCGCGCTGGCGGCGGGGCCCGCGCCGACGCACACCATGCGCGCATGCGGACGTTCGGCGCGGATCGCCTTGAAAGCGGCAAAGGCCAGTTCCAGGTTCTTCTCGGGCGCGAGCCGGCTGACGACGAGGCAGACCGGGTCTTCCGGCCGGGCCTCCCAATGCATGCGCAACAGTTGCGAGCGGCGCATCGGCGCGAACAGCCGCGTATCGACGCCGCGCGACAACACCTGCACGGCGCGAAAGCCCTGCGCGCCGAGTTCCGCGGCGAGCGCCTCCGTCGGCACCAGCGTCGCCGCCGTGCGATTGTGGAACCAGCGCAGATAGCCCGCGATGCCGCGGTGCAGCCAGCCGATGCCGTAGTGCCGGCTGTAGCTGTGGAAGTTGGTGTGGAAGCTGGAAATCACCGGGATGCCGAGCCGGCGCGCGGCGGACAGGGCCGAAAAACCCAGCGGACCCTCGGTGGCGACATGCACGACGTCCGGCCGCTGCGCGCGCCAGACGCGTTGCAGCTGGCCGGCGGCCGGCAGGCCGAAGCGCAGCTCGGGATAGCGCGGGATGGGCAGGCCCGGCAGCAGCAGGTCGCCGCCCGGTTGCAGGCCTCCCGCTTCGCCCGGCTGGCGCGGCCGCACGACGCGCAGGCGATGGCCGCGCGCGGCGAGTCCCGTCGCCAGTTGGCCGAGCGTCATGGCCACGCCGTTGATCTCGGGCGGGAAGGTTTCGGTGACGAGGGCGAGGCTGAGCCGAGGGACGGTCATGCTCAGGCCGCCGCGCGCATGGCGCGCATGGGCACGACGTTGGTGCCGGCGCGGCGCCACTCGATCAGCTCGAGGGCGCCGTCGAGGTGCTCGACGATCGCCGTGCAGCTGTCCACCCAGTCGCCGCAGTTCACGTAGAGCACGCCGTCGCCTTCCAGCCGGCGCAGGCAGGCGCTGTGGATGTGCCCGCAGACGACGCCATCGAGCCCGCGCTCGCGCACCGTGTGGATGACGGCTTCCTCGAAGTCGAAGATGAACGAGACGGCGCGCTTGACGCGGCGCTTGGCGAACCCGGCCAGCGACCAGTAGCCGGGAATGCGCAGCGTGCGGCGCGCCCACGACAGCCAGGCGTTGAGGCGCACCAGCGCGTTGTAGGCGATGTCGCCGAGCAGCGCGATCCAGCGGTGGTGTTTGGTGACCTGATCGAACTCGTCGCCGTGCAGCAGCAGCAGGCGGCGGCCGTCGGCGGTCTCGTGGACGTGCTCGGCGACGACGTGGATGTCGCCGAATTTCGCGCCGACGTATTCGCGCAGCGCCTCGTCGTGGTTGCCGGGAATCAGCATCACCTTTTCGCCGTGGCGCGCGCGGCGCAGGATCTTTTGCACCACGGTGTTCTGCGCCGGCGTCCAGTGGATGCCGCGTTTCATCGCCCAGAAGTCGATGATGTCGCCGAGCAGGAACAGGTAGTTGGCCTCGTAGTGGCGCAGGAATCCGATCAGGCTCTCGGCCTGGCAGCCGCGCGTGCCGAGGTGGATGTCGGAGAGGAAGATGCTGCGTACCTGCATGGTGCGCAGCATGCCGGCGGCGTGCGACGGCAGGATGAAAGTTTCGTGACGAAACGGTGACGCTAAGCGCGTGCCGCGTGCCGCTCGCGCACCGTGCGATAGACGTCCGCGAGCCGGCGGGCGCAGGCTTCGGTCGTCCATTCGCCGGCGAAAGCGCGCGCGGAGAGCGCCATCGCCTTGCGGCGTTGCGGGTCCTCGATCAGCGCCGCCATGGCCGCGCCGAAGGCGGGCGCTTCCTGCGGCGCCGGCAGGGCGCCGCGCCGCGGCTCGACGATCTCGCGCGTGCCGAGCGCGGCGCAGGCCAGCACCGGCAGGCCGGCGGCCATCGCCTCGAGCAGCACGAGTCCCTGCGTCTCGGTGCGCGAGGCGAAGACGAACAGATCGGCGGCGGCATAACAGGCGGGCAGTTCCGTCTGACGATCCAGATAGCCGACGAAGCGCACGTTCGCCGTTATGCCCAGCGTTGCCGCCTGCCGCTTCAGGGCCGGCAGCGCCGGGCCTTCGCCGGCGACGACGAGCATCAGCCCGGGCGTGCGTGCCAGCGCATGCGGCAGGGCATCGAGCAGGAAGCCGATGTTCTTTTCATGCGCCGCGCGACCGACGAAGAGGGCGAGCGGCGCGTCCGCGGCGATGGCGAAGCGCTTACGAAAGTCGGCGCTGGCGAGACGGCACTCGGCTCCGAAATGCTCGACGGGAATGCCGGTCGGCACGCGGTGCAGCGGCGCGGTGACGCCATAGGCGACGAGGGTGTCCTGCATCGCGCAAGAAGGCACGACGACGGCATCGAGCTTGTTGCACTGGCGCCGCGCCAACGTGCGCGCGAACGACCGCAGCATTGCCTTCGGCAACGCCGGGACGTAGTGGTGGAGGTACTCCTCGAAATGCGTGTGGTAGGTGGCGATGCAGGGCAGGCGCCGACGGCGCGCGTGGCGCAGGCCGGCGTAGTGCGCGGCGAAGGGCGTCTGGACATGCACGAGATCGCAGGGCGGCAGGCCGGGATCGTCCAGCGCCTGGCGCAGGGCCTTGCCGCGCATCAGGCGATCCTCGGGGTCGAAGGGCGCCTGCCGGGCCGGCACGCGCACGATGTCGTCATCCGCGGCGCGCGGGGCGGGATAGGCCGGCGCGACCACGCGCACCTCGATGTCCTGTTCCGCCAGCGCATGGCGGAAGGATTCGATGGAGGTGGACACGCCGTTGATGCGGGGGAAGTAAACGTCCGAGATCATCAGGATGCGCATGGCTGCACATCGTCGCGCGCGCGCGTTACAGCGATATTTCAGTGAATTGTCATCATTCCGTCACGGCTGCGTCAAAGTTCCGTAACGGCCGGTCCC
>CAZPIE010000175.1:0-3300 GCA_964586275.1 uncultured Methyloversatilis sp.
GACCCGCCGGGTGTTCATCGAACTGCAAGATGTCTGAGTGGAGCAAGCAATGATCTATCTGGGAGTGAATATCGACCACGTGGCGACGCTGCGCCAGGCGCGCCGCACCTACGAACCCGACCCGCTCTGGGCGGCCGCGGAAGCGCATCTGGGCGGCGCCGACGCGATCACCGTGCATCTGCGCGAGGACCGGCGCCACATCGTCGACCGCGACGTCGAACTGCTGCGCCGGAGCGTGCAGACCAAGCTGAACCTCGAAATGGCGGCCACCGACGAGATGGTCGGCATCGCCTGCCGCATCAAGCCCGAGATGGCGACGCTGGTGCCCGAGGGCCGCCACGAGGTGACCACCGAGGGTGGCCTCGACGTCGCCGGGCAGGTAGCGCGCCTGAGGGAGAGCATCGCCCGCATGCAGGACGCCGGCATCTACGTCAGCCTGTTCATCGACGCCGACCCGCGCCAGATCGAAGCTTCCGCGCGCGTCGGCGCGCAGGCCTGCGAGATCCACACCGGGCCCTACGCGCACGCCTTCCACGAGCACGGCCGCGACATCGAAAGCGCGGCGGCGCAGGCCGAACTCGCGAAAGTCGGCGCCGGCGGGACGGCGATCCGCCAGCTCGGCATGCGCTTCAACGCCGGCCACGCGCTCAACTACGTCAATGTGCAGCCGGTCGCCGCCCTGCCGGGCGTCTGCGAGCTGCACATCGGCCACGCCATCGTCAGCCGCGCCATCTTCGTCGGCCTGCGCCAGGCGGTCGCCGAGATGAAGGCGCTGATCCGCGGCGCATGATCCACGGCATCGGCACAGATCTCGTCGTCATCGCGCGCCTCGGCGAATTCTGGCAGCGCCACGGCGAGCGCGCGCTGGAGAAGCTGCTGGCGCCCGCAGAGCGCGAAGACTGCCGCGCGAGCAGTGACCCCGGCCGTTTCCTGGCCAAGCGCTTTGCCGCCAAGGAGGCGCTCGGCAAGGCGCTCGGCACCGGCATCCGCGCGCCGGTGCTGCTGCCGGCGATTGCGGTGACCCACGACGCGCTCGGCAAGCCCTCATTCGGCTTCGGCCCGGAACTGGCCGACTGGATCGGGCGGCGCGGGCTCACCTGCCACCTGTCGTTGAGCGACGAGAAGGAACACGCGCTGGCCTTTGTCGTCGTGGAGGGATCATGAGCCACGGCCCGCTGATGATCGATGTCGCCGGCACGGTGATGACCGCCGCCGAGCGCGACCGCCTGCGGCATCCGCTGGTCGGCGGCGTGATCCTGTTCGCGCGCAACTATGCCGACCGGGCGCAACTGGCCGCGCTGTGTGCTGACATCCACGCCGCGCGCACGCCGCGACTCTTGATCGCCATCGACCACGAAGGCGGCCGCGTGCAGCGCTGCCGCGCGGGCTTCACGCGCCTGCCGGCGATGCGCCTGCTCGGCGGCTGGTGGGATCGCGATGCGCAAGCGGCAACCGCCGGCGCGCGCGCCATCGGCTTCACGCTCGCCGCCGAGCTGCGCGCCTGCGGCGTCGACCTGTCCTTCACGCCGGTGCTCGATCTCGACCATGGCGTCAGCGGCGTGATCGGCGACCGGGCCTTCCACCGCGATCCGCGGGCCGTCGTCGCACTCGCCGGGGCGCTGATCGACGGCCTGCACGCCGCCGGCATGGCCTGTTGCGGCAAGCATTTTCCCGGGCACGGCCATGTCGCCGCCGATTCGCATCTGGCGATCCCCGTCGATGAGCGCAGCCTTGAAGATATGGCCGACGACCTGCTGCCCTATCGGAAGCTGAAGCTCGACGCGGTAATGCCCGCGCATGTGATCTTTCCGCAGGTCGACAGCCGCCCGGCCGGCTTCTCGCCGGTCTGGATAGCCAAGCTGCGCAACGATTTCGGCCACGCCGGCGCGATCTTCAGCGACGACCTGTCGATGGAAGGCGCCAGCGTCGCCGGCGGCATCGTCGGCCGCGCGCAGGCGGCCTGGGCCGCCGGCTGCGACATGCTGCCGGTCTGCAACCAGCCGGAAACGGTGGTTGAGTTATTGGAGAACTGGAAGCCGGAACAGCGCCCCGAGCGCAGCGACCGCATCGCGGCGCTGCTGCCGGCGCAAGCTGCGCCGGACTGGGCCGACCTCGACCGGCTGTGCGCCGCCGGCCGGGAGGTTTGTGCGGCGCTGCTTACTTGACGCGGTTCTTGTACTCGCCGGTGCGGGTGTCGATCTCGATCTTGTCGCCGGTGACGACGAAGATCGGCACCATCACTTCCATGCCGCTCGGCTTGATCCTGGCGGGCTTGAGCACCTTGCCCGAGGTGTCGCCCTTGACGGCCGGTTCGGTGTATTCCACCTCGCGTACCACGCTGTTGGGCATTTCGACCGAAATCGCCTTGCCGTCGTAGAACACCACTTCTACCTGCATGCCGTCATCCAGGTAGGGGATGGCGTCGGCCATGTTCTCGGCCTCGACCTCGTACTGGTGGTATTCCTCGTCCATGAAGACATACATCGGATCGGCGAAGTAGGAATAGGTGCATTCCTTGCGATCGAGGATGACCTGCTCGAACTTGTCGTCGGCCTTGTAGATGGCTTCGGAGGGGTTGCCGGTGAGCAGGTTCTTGAACTTGAACTTGACGACGGCGGCGCTGCGGCCGCCCTTGTTGTATTCGGCCTTCTGGACGACCAGCGGATCGTTGCCGATCATCACGACGTTGCCGGCGCGGAGTTCCTGTGCGGTTTTCATGGTGAATGCCTGATTGGGGGGGAATAAAAGACGGCAATTATAGCCGCGATAGGCAGAATCTGACCAGATTCGTCGCGAGGTCGCCGTGGGCGGCGATCCGCCCGGCCCAGCCCGCCGCGGTGGCCGCCAGCACGGGCAGGCGGGCGGAGAAGGCCGGCCAGTCGAGCGTCCCGGCGCCGTTCCAGGCGCGGAAGAAGGCGCAGGCCGCCGCATCGTCCGTGTAGAGCTTCAGGAAAGCATCCAGCTTGGCCAGATGCGCTCCCTCCGCCTGCGGATAGGCCTGCCAGACGAAGGGCCGCGCCGCCCACTGGGCGCGCACGAAGGAATCCTCGCCGCGCACGAAATTCAGCTGGCAGCGGGCGAGCAGGGCATCGTAGCCGGTCTGGGTCAGGAAGGGCAGGGCGTGCAATGCCAGCTTGCCGCGCCGGACTGTGGCGCCTTCCGGAAAGGCTGCGCCAAGCCAGTCTTCAACCTGCCGTCGCGGCAGGCCGGCGCAGACATGGCAGGCGATCGGCCGGTCGCCGTCGCGCCAGGCGGCGAGCAGGGCGGGCAGCCGGGGGTTCCCATAGCAGAACAGCGAGA
>CAZPIE010000176.1:0-3254 GCA_964586275.1 uncultured Methyloversatilis sp.
GCGGCTCCGGCGTGGCGCGGTCGGACACCGCGGCATGCAGCGCGGCCTGCACGCTCGCGGCGAGCGGCTCGTACTTTTGCGCGCCGGCCCAGACTTGACTGGCGAAAGCGGCGAGCAACAGGCAAAAAGCCCCCCCCGAAATCGCCTTCGGCGATCTCCCCCCAGGGGGCAGAAGGGGCGGCCCGGCGAGTTTCTTGAGAGCTAGCCGCATACCTTTTGGCGAGCGAGGGCGGCGATCTCGGCCAGCGACACCTTGGTGGCGGTCGTATCGCGGCGGTGCTGGTATTCGACCATGCCTTCCTTGAGGCCGCGGTCGCCGACGGTGATGCGATGCGGGACGCCGATCAGTTCCCAGTCGGCGAACATCACCCCGGGGCGTTCGTCGCGGTCGTCGAGAATGACATCGATGCCGGAGACAACGAGCTTTTCGTAGAGGTCGAGCGCCGCCTGGCGCACGGCTTCCGACTTGCTCCAGCCGACCGGACAGATCACGATGGTAAACGGCGCGATCGCGTCCGGCCAGATGATGCCTTTGTCGTCATGGTTCTGCTCGATGGCGGCGCCGACGAGGCGCGTGACGCCGATGCCGTAGCAGCCCATGACCATGAGCTGCGGCTTGCCGTTCTCGTCGAGGTAGCTGCAGTTCATCGATTTCGAATACTTGGTGCCGAGGAAGAAGACATGGCCGACCTCGATGCCGCGCTGGATCGCCAGCGCCCCCTTGCCATCCGGCGACGGGTCGCCGGCGACGACGTTGCGGATGTCGGCGACGATGTCCGGCTCCGGCAGGTCGCGCCCCCAGTTGATGCCCTGGATGTGGAAGTCGATCTCGTTGGCGCCGGAGACGAAGTCGCTCATGTTGGCGACCGTCCGGTCGGCGACGATCTTCACGGGTTTCTGCGTGTTGAGTGGCCCGAGGAAGCCCGGCGGGCAGCCGAAGTGTTCGATGATCTCCTGCTCGGAGGCGAAACGGAAACCGCTGTCGAGCCCCAGGAGCTTGCCGACCTTGACCTCGTTGAGTTCGTGGTCGCCGCGCACCAGCAGCAGCCAGACTTCCGCGCCCAGCGGCGTGTCGGCGGCCAGCACGATGGATTTGACGGTGCGCTCGAGCGGGATGCCGAGCAGCTTGGCGACATCCTCGCAGCGCGAGGCATTCGGCGTGGCAACCTTCTGCAGCGGCAAAGTCGGCGCTGGCCGGACGGCGCCGAGCGGAAGCGCTTCGGCCAGTTCGATGTTGGCGGCGTAGTCGGATTCCGGACAGTAGACCAGCAGATCCTCGCCGGTGTCGGCGATCACCTGGAATTCGTGCGACAAGGAACCCCCGATCGCCCCGGTGTCGGCGCGCACGGCGCGGAACTTCAGACCAAGCCGCTCGAAGATCTTCACGTAGGCGGCGTACATCGCCTGGTAGCTCTTTTCGGCGCCGGCCTCGTCGCGGTCGAAGGAATAGGCGTCCTTCATCGTGAATTCGCGGCCACGCATGACGCCGAAACGGGGCCGGCGTTCGTCGCGGAACTTCGTCTGGATGTGATAGAAGTTCTTCGGCAGCTGGCGATAGCTGTGGATCTCGCCGCGCGCGATGTCGGTGATGACCTCCTCGGAGGTCGGCTGGATGATGAAGTCGCGGTCATGGCGGTCCTTCACGCGCAGCAGTTCGGGCCCCATCTTATCCCAGCGGCCGGTTTCCTGCCACAGTTCGGCGGGTTGCACGACCGGCATCAGCAGCTCGATCGCGCCGGCCCGGTTCATTTCCTCACGGATGATGGCTTCGATCTTGCGGATGACGCGCAGTCCCATCGGCAGGTAGCTGTAGATGCCCCCGGCCAGCTTGCGGATCATGCCGGCACGGGTCATCAGCTTGTGCGAGACGACCTCGGCATCGGTGGGGGCTTCCTTGAGGGTGACGATGAAGAACTGGCTGGCGCGCATGACGGGATTTCCTTGGTCCGACAATCAGCTATGGATTTTACCTGCCCGACCGGCTTTCCTCGGCGCGGCGAATGTGGAACAATCCCGTCCAGACAAACACATTGGGGTTTCAGCATGCTTGATCGGGAAGGTTATCGCCCGAACGTCGGCATCATTCTGACCAATCAGCGCTACGAGGTTTTCTGGGGCAAACGGATTCGCGAACATTCCTGGCAATTCCCGCAAGGCGGGATCAAGAAGGGGGAAGCGCCCGAACAGGCGATGTTCCGCGAACTGTACGAGGAGGTCGGGCTCAAGCCCGAGCATGTGCGCATCCTCGGCCGCACGCGCGACTGGCTGCGATACGACGTTCCGAAACAATGGGTGCGCCGCGAGTGGCGCGGCACCTACAAGGGACAGAAGCAGATCTGGTTCCTGTTGCGGCTGACCGGCCGCGACAGCGACATCAGCCTGCGCGCCACGCCCAAGCCGGAGTTCGACGCTTGGCGTTGGAGCAACTACTGGGTGCCGCTCGATTCCGTGATCGAGTTCAAGCGCGTGGTATACAAACAGGCGCTGACCGAGCTGGCGCGCCTGCTGTTTCATTCGCCCAAGCGTATTCCCGGCTGGCCGGAGTTGATCGGGACGCAGCGGGCCGATCAGGACCAGGTCGCCGAACGATGAAATGATGAAGCAAGTGGCCGCCTTGTTGTCAGGATTACTGCTCTCGACCACCGCAAGCGCGGCGCTGGGGCTGCGCGACAATGACGATCCCGATACGCCCAGGTGGGAAGAGGAAGCGATTCAGGTGCCCGCCTTTCCGCAGGAGGCCAGCCTCCGTGAGTTCTACGTTAGTGCGACGACGACCCACAAGTACTACATCGATGCCGCGACGCTGAGCGTCGGCAAGGATGGTGTGGTGCGCTACGCGCTCGTGGTGCGTACCGGTGGCGGCGCCACGAACATCAGCTACGAAGGCATGCGTTGCCAGACCCGCGAATACAGGATCTATGCGACGGGATCCCGCGACGGCAGTTGGGTTCCGGCGCGCCGGAGCGAATGGCGCCCTGTCGAAAACAAGCCGACCAACCGGCACCATGCGGCGCTTTCGCGGGACTATTTCTGCCCGGTCGGCAACGCGATTTATACGGCGGACGAGGGCCGTGAAGCCCTGCGTCTAGGCAAGCATCCCAATGCGAACTAGGAGCCGGAAATGAGTCCCCCCCGAAATCGCCTTCGGCGATCTCCCCCCAGGGGGCAGAAACTCTTGGGGCGGCCCGGCGAGTTTCTTGAGAGTCTGCTCGACCCGCTCATCCTGCAAGTCGACCAGGCCTTGCGCACGCTGT
>CAZPIE010000177.1:0-3237 GCA_964586275.1 uncultured Methyloversatilis sp.
TTTTTCCTTACCAAACAAGCACCCTCCCTTGTAGTCGATCCTACCGATCCACGAATCAGGAATAACAGTTATGCCAACAATTAATCAGCTTGTCCGCAAGCCGCGGCAAGCGGAGAAGTCCAAAAGCAAAGTCCCAGCTCTCGGGAATTGCCCGGCAAAACGTGGCGTATGTACCCGCGTTTACACCACCACGCCAAAAAAGCCGAACTCCGCTTTGCGTAAAGTTGCCAAAGTGCGTCTGACCAATGGATTCGAGGTGATTTCCTATATCGGTGGCGAGGGACATAATCTGCAGGAACACTCTGTTGTCCTGATTCGTGGCGGTCGCGTCAAGGATCTTCCCGGTGTGCGCTATCACATCGTCCGCGGCAGCCTTGACACCCAGGGCGTCAAGGATCGTAAGCAGGCCCGTTCCAAGTATGGCGCCAAGCGGCCCAAGAAGGCCTAATCAGGCCATTCGCTAGAAAGGTTATTCCACATGCCACGTCGTAGAGAAGTGCCGAAACGCGACATCCTGCCCGATCCGAAATTCGGCAATGTCGAAGTTTCCAAGTTCGTGAATGTCATCATGACCAGCGGCAAGAAGTCCGTTGCCGAGCGAATCGTATATGGTGCATTCAGTGTCATCTCGCAAAAGAGCGGCAAGGACCCGGTCGAAGTGTTTGCATCGGCCATCAACAATGTCAAGCCTATCGTCGAAGTAAAGAGCCGTCGCGTTGGCGGCGCCAACTATCAGGTGCCGGTGGAAGTTCGGCCCTCTCGTCGCCTGGCGCTTTCGATGCGCTGGATCCGCGAGGCGGCGCGCAAGCGCAGCGAGAAATCCATGGATCAGCGCTTGGCCACCGAATTGCTTGAAGCGGCGGAGGGTCGCGGTGCGGCGATGAAAAAGCGTGAAGAAGTTCACCGCATGGCTGAAGCGAATAAGGCTTTCTCGCATTTCCGTTTTTAATTGCGAAGTCATACGCCGCCAGTTTCATCTGGCGGCTTATTTTTTACTTTTCCGCTGTCAGCAACTGGCTCATCAAGATTTTCTTCAGCGGCAGGTTTAGAAAGACAGGTAATCCAAGTGGCCCGTAAGACACCCATCGAGCGTTATCGCAACATCGGCATTTCGGCGCACATTGACGCCGGTAAGACGACAACGACAGAGCGCATCCTTTTCTATACCGGAGTCAATCACAAGATCGGCGAGGTCCATGATGGCGCGGCCACCATGGACTGGATGGAGCAGGAGCAGGAGCGCGGGATCACCATTACCTCTGCTGCAACCACTTGCTTCTGGAAGGGCATGGGCGCCAATTTTCCGGAGCATCGAATCAACATCATCGATACTCCGGGTCACGTCGATTTCACAATCGAGGTCGAGCGCTCGATGCGTGTACTGGATGGCGCCTGCATGGTCTATTGTGCCGTTGGTGGCGTTCAGCCGCAGTCTGAAACCGTCTGGCGCCAAGCCAACAAGTATGGTGTGCCGCGCCTGGCCTTCGTAAATAAGATGGATCGTACCGGAGCCAACTTCTTCAAGGTCTACGATCAGATGCGTGAGCGCCTGAAGGCGAATCCGCTTCCGCTGCAGGTGCCGATCGGCGCAGAGGACAAATTCGAGGGTGTCGTCGATTTGGTCAAGATGAAGGCGATCATCTGGGATGATGCGTCGCAGGGCACCAGGTTTACCTATGGCGATATCCCCGCCGAACTTGCCGAAACCTGCAAGGAGTGGCGCGAAAAGATGCTTGAAGCGGCTGCCGAGGCATCGGAAGAGTTGATGAACAAATACCTTGAGGAAGGCGATCTTTCCGAGGAGGAGGTCAAGAAGGCGCTGCGCCAGCGCACCATTGCCGGCGAAATCGTCCCGATGTTGTGTGGCTCCGCTTTCAAGAACAAAGGTGTGCAAGCCATGCTTGACGCGGTTGTCGAATACCTGCCGGCGCCGACGGATATCCCGCCGGTGAAGGGTGTTCTTGAGAATGGATCCGAAGGCGAGCGTAAGGCTTCCGACGATGAGCCGTTCGCTGCGCTGGCATTCAAGATCATGACCGACCCATTCGTTGGACAGCTAACCTTCTTCCGTGTCTATTCAGGTGTGATCAATTCGGGCGATACCATCTACAACCCGGTCAAGGGCCGCAAGGAGCGCATCGGCCGCATTCTGCAGATGCATGCGAACCAGCGCGAGGAAATCAAGGAGGTCCGGGCTGGCGATATTGCCGCTGCGGTCGGTCTGAAGGAGGCAACGACTGGCGAAACGCTCTGTGCGGCCGACAAGGTGATTACACTCGAGCGCATGGAGTTTCCGGAGCCGGTGATTCATATTGCCGTCGAACCGAAGACAAAGGCCGACCAGGAAAAAATGGGTATCGCTCTCAACCGCCTGGCGCAGGAGGATCCGTCATTCCGTGTGCGTACCGACGAGGAGTCCGGTCAGACCATCATCTCAGGCATGGGTGAACTGCACCTCGAGATCATCGTTGATCGGATGAAGCGCGAATTCGGGGTCGAGGCCAACATTGGTGCGCCTCAAGTGGCATACCGCGAAGCGATCCGCAAGGCGGTAGAGCAGGAAGGCAAGTTCGTCAAGCAGTCTGGTGGGCGTGGTCAGTACGGTCATGTCTGGATCAAGCTCGAACCTAACGAGCAGGGCAAGGGTTACGAGTTTGTCGACGCGATCAAGGGAGGCGTAGTGCCGCGCGAATACATCCCGGCTGTCGACAAGGGCCTGCAGGAAACGCTGCCCAATGGCGTGCTAGCCGGTTTCCCGGTTGTCGATGTCAAGGTTACGCTCTTCGATGGTTCCTACCACGATGTCGACTCTAACGAAAATGCATTCAAAATGGCCGCCTCGATGGCCTTCAAAGACGCGATGCGCAAGGCCAACCCAGTCTTGCTCGAGCCGATGATGGCCGTCGAGGTGGAAACGCCAGAAGACTACATGGGAAATGTCATGGGCGATCTTTCAGGACGGCGTGGCATTGTGCAGGGCATGGAAGACCTGCCTGGCGGGATTAAAGCTGTGAAAGCGGAAGTTCCGCTCGCCGAAATGTTCGGTTACTCGACCCAACTGCGGTCATTGACGCAGGGGCGTGCCACCTACTCGATGGAGTTCAAGCACTACAACGAGGCGCCGAAAAACGTCGCCGAAGCCGTTATCAACAAGAAGTAGTTCTGTTCTTTAAAGGAAGCGAATCATGGCAAAAGGCAAATTTGAGCGGACGAAGCCGCACGTGAATGTGGGGACGA
>CAZPIE010000178.1:0-3235 GCA_964586275.1 uncultured Methyloversatilis sp.
AGACATGACATGAAACTGCGTACCCTGCTTGCCGCTTCCGCCCTCGCCATCGGCGTTTCCGCCAGCCATGCCACGGAGTTCATCAATGTGCTGACCGGCGGCACCAGCGGCGTGTATTACCCGCTCGGCGTCGCGCTGACCCAGCTCTACAACAAGGCCATCCCGGAGGCCAGGACGGCGGTGCAGGCGACCAAGGCTTCGGCCGAAAACCTCAACCTGCTGCAGGCCGGGCGCGGCGAAGTCGCCTTCTCGCTGGGCGATACCTTCAACGAGGCCTGGAAAGGCAACGAGGAAGCCGGCTTCAAGACGCCGCTGAAGAAGCTGCGCACGCTCGCGGCGATCTATCCGAACTACATCCACTTCCTCGCGTCCGCCGATTCGGGCATCAAGTCGCTGGCCGACCTGAAGGGCAAGCGCGTTTCCGTCGGTGCGCCGAAGAGCGGCACCGAGCTCAACAGCCGCGACATCCTCAAGGCCGCAGGCATGAGCTACAAGGATCTCGGCAAGGTCGAGTACCTCGGCTATTCCGAGTCGGTCGAGCTGATCAAGAACCGCCAGCTCGACGCGACGCTGCTGTCGTCCGGCCTCGGCGTCGCCGCCGTGCGCGATCTGGCCACCGCGGTGAAGATCGTCGTCATCCCGATCCCCGCCGACGTGGTGGCGAAGATCGGCGAGGCCGCCTACACGACCGGCGTGATTCCGGCCAACACCTACAACGGCCAGACCGCCGACGTGCCGACCGTGACCGTGCAGAACTATCTCGTCACCCACGAGGGCGTGCCGACCGAGACCGTCTACAAGATGACCAAGGTGATGTTCGAGAGCCTCGACGCGATGGTGGCCGCGCATGCCGCCGCCAAGGCCATCAATCCGAAGACGGCGGGGATCGGCGCGCCCGTCCCGCTGCATCCGGGCGCCGAGAAATACTACAGGGAAGCCGGGCTGATCAAGTAATCGATGTCCGCCCCGGAACAGGCCCCGGCGGAATTCGCCGAGCACGGCGTACAGCGCCGGCTCGGCGGAACGGCCTGGCTGGTGTTGTCGGCGATTGCGCTGGCCTTCTCGATCTACCAGCTCGTCGTCGCGGCCTTCCACCCGTTCTCCAGCCTCGTTACGCGCGCGTTCCACGTCGGCTTCCTGCTGGCGCTGACCTTTCTCCTTTATCCGGCCTTCAAGCGCGCCAGGCTGACAAAAGTCGGCGCTGGCGATACGGCACTGGCGCTCGGCGCGTTCGCGCTTTCGAGCTATCAGTGGTTCTTCGAGGGCGACCTGATCCAGCGCGCCGGCGATCCGACCACGCTGGACCTCTGGGTCGGCACGGCGATGGTCGTGCTGGTCTTCGAGGCGGCGCGCCGCATCCTCGGCCTGGCGCTGCCGCTGGTGTGCGCCGCCTTCCTGCTCTACGGCCTGTTCGGCCAGTACCTGCCGGGCGATCTGGCCCATCGCGGCTATGCCTTCTCCCAGGTCGTCGACCAGCTCGGCTTCGGCACCGAGGGCATCTTCGGCATTCCGACCCTGGTGTCGGCGACCTTCATCTTCCTGTTCATCCTGTTCGGCACCTTCCTCGAGCATGCCGGGATGATCAAGCTGTTCAATTCCATCGCGCTGGGCTTCGTCGGTCACACCAGGGGCGGGGCGGCCAAGGTATCGGTACTGTCGTCCGGCCTGATGGGCACGATTTCCGGCTCGGGCGTCGCCAACGTGCTGACTACCGGGCAACTCACCATACCGCTGATGAAGCGCTTCGGCTATTCGGGTACTTTCGCCGGCG
The DNA here is from genome assembly GCA_964586275.1 of uncultured Methyloversatilis sp. GTDB lineage: Bacteria > Pseudomonadota > Gammaproteobacteria > Burkholderiales > Rhodocyclaceae > Sulfuricystis. Next base: position 1,772 of record CAZPIE010000178.1, read on the forward strand.
CGGTCGAGGCGACCTCGTCGATGGGCGGCCAGATCATGCCGCCGGTGATGGGCGCGGTGGCCTTCATCATGGCCGAGAACCTCAATGTCCCCTATGCCGAGATCGTCAAGGCGGCGGTGATTCCCGCGCTGCTGTATTACGCGACGGTGTTCTGGATGGTGCATCTCGAGGCCGGCCGCAAGAAGCTGCTCGGCATGCCGAAGGATCAGTTACCCAATCCGTGGCGGGCGATGCGCGAACAGTGGTATTTGATCCTGCCGCTGGCGGCTCTGGTGTTCATGCTGTTCAACGGCTTCACACCGATGTATTCCGGCATGACCGGGCTGGCGCTGACGGCCATCCTGATCCTGGGCGCGACCGTCGCCGCCCGCCTGTCGGCGACCGCCTTCCGCTATGTGTTCTGGATCGCCGTCGGGCTGGGCTGCGCGACGCTGGTGAAGTGGGGCGTCTATCCGGTGCTGGCCGTGATCGGCGCGCTTGTCGCCCTGTGCCTGTTCGTCAAGGGCGGCATGCACACGCTCAAGATCCTGCGCGACAGCCTGATCGACGGCGCCAAGCAGGCGCTGCCGGTCGGCGTGGCCTGCGCGATCGTCGGCGTGATCATCGGCATCCTGACGCTGACCGGCGCCGCTTCCAACTTCGCCGGTTTCATCCTCAAGGTGGGCGAGAACAGCCTGTTCCTCTCCCTGCTGCTGACCATGCTGGTCTGTCTGGTACTCGGCATGGGCATCCCGACCATCCCGAACTACATCATCACCAGCGCCATCGCCGCGCCGGCGCTGCTGCAGCTCGGCGTGCCGCTGATCGTCAGCCACATGTTCGTTTTCTACTTCGGCATCATGGCCGACCTGACCCCGCCCGTCGCCCTCGCGGCTTTCGCCGCCAGTTCGATCGCCAAGGAAGCGCCGCTGAAGATCGGCTTCAAGGCCGTCAGCATCGCCATCGCCGGCTTCGTCGTGCCCTACATGGCGGTGTACGACAATGCGCTGATGCTGCAAGGTGATCCGAGCGTGCTTGCCGTGGCCTACATCGTCGGCAAGGCGCTGCTGGCGATCGCGCTCTGGGGCGCTGCCGCGATCGGCTACCTGCGCGCGCCGCTGGCCTGGTGGGAACGCTTGTTCGCCGCCACAGGCGCCTTCATGTTCGTGGCCGCGCTGCCGCTCACCGACGAGATCGGCTTCGCGATGTGCGTGGCCTTCATCGCCTGGCACTGGCTGCGCACGCGCCGGAAGCAGCCCGCCGGGGCATGACGGGCATCTGCCTCGTCGCCGGATTGCTGATCGCGCAATTCGGCGATGACATCACGCTGCGCTGGACGCATTCGATCCAGAAGACCGTCTGGGAAGAGGATTACCGGCGCGAAGGCGCGACCCTCCGTCTTGTCGCGGCACGCGTGCGCGGCGCCGGCGCGGGCATGGAGCCGCCCGCCGATGCGGTGCTGAAAGACGGCGCCTGGCATTACGT
>CAZPIE010000179.1:0-3189 GCA_964586275.1 uncultured Methyloversatilis sp.
TAACGGCGGCCAGCCGCGCCGGCAGCCAGCCGCGCACGCTGTTGATGAACCACAGGCCGGTGGCGCGCTGCAAATCCTCGCGCCGCAGCACGCCTTCCGCTATCTCGCCGCGCGCCAGCAGTTCGGCGCGCAGCACGCCGGGCAGCAGGCCGCAATCGAGCGGCGGCGTCCAGCGGCGGCCGTCGAGTTCGACCACGACATTGCCGCGCGTGAATTCCGTCAGTTCGCCGCGCGCGTTCCACAGCAGGGTATCGAAGCAGCCGGGCGGCGGGGCGAAGCCGGCATAAGCCGCGCGCTCGGTGGTCTTGTGGCGGAGAAATTCGCTGTCGCCGCCGCTGCCGTCGCCCATCGGCGCCGTGGCGAGGGCCACGGCGATCTCCGCGGGCGCGGGGTCGAGAGGGAAGGCTTCGGCATGCGCGTTGCCCTGCCGGTCGCACAGCAGCCGGACCCGCCAGAGGCCCCGGTCATGGGCGGCGGCGAGACCGTCGAGCGCGGCGTCCGCGCGGGCGGGATCGAGAGCGAAGCCGAAGTGTTCCGCTGCCGCGATCAGTCTTTGGCAATGGCGCTCGCGCAGCCAGTAGCGGCCGTCTTCGAGGCGCAGCGTTTCGAGCAGCTCGAAGCCGGCCGTGGCCCGCAACAGGAAGCGGCGCTTGGCGAGCCATTCGGCATACTCGTCCGCGCCCCTCGAATCGAAGACGATGCCGCTGCCGACGCCGCATTCGGCCTGCCCCCGGCGGCGATCGACGACCACGGTGCGGATGCCGACGTTGAAGGTGGCGTGGCCGCCGGGGCGGATCAGGCCGAGGGCGCCGCAGTAGGCGCCGCGCGGGCCGGCCTCCAGCGCGCGGATCGCCGCCATCGCCGCGACCTTCGGCGCGCCGGTGACCGAGCCGCAGGGAAACAGGGCGCGAAACAGCTCGGCCAGCGTGACGCCGGGGCGCGTCGTGCAGCGCACCGTCGAGCTCATCTGCCAGACCGTCGGCAGCGCCTCGACCGCGAAGCGCTCCGGCGCCTCCACCGTGCCGGTGACGGCGACGCGCGCCAGGTCGTTGCGCAGCAAGTCGACGATCATCAGGTTCTCGGCGCGCTCCTTCTCCGAAGTCTGCAAGCCCCGTGCGGCGGCGGCATCGGCGGCGGCATCGACATGGCGCGGCGCCGTGCCCTTCATCGGCCGCGTTCTCAGCCGGCCGTCCGGCCGCCAGTCGAAAAACAGTTCGGGGGAAACCGAGAGCAGTTCCCAGTCGTCCTGCGCGAGGTGCAGGCAGTAGCCGCCCGGCTGGGCGGCGCGCAGGGCATCGAACAGGGCGTCGCCGCTGCCGGAGAAGGCGGCGGTCAGCCGCGTGGTCAGGTTGACCTGATAGAAGTCGCCTCCGGCGATACGGCGGCGCAAGGTCTCGATGGCGGCGATAGCGGCGGCGCGCGGCGTCGCCATGCGCCACGGACCGCAGTCGAAGCCCGCCGCGACCGGCGCATCGTCCCGCAGCGCGGGCGCGGAGTAGATCGCGAAGGCGGCGAGCGGCAGGATGCCGGCGGCATCATGGCAGCGCAGCGCGGCGTCGCAGGCCGGCGCGGCCTCGTAGGCGACATAACCGAGCGCCCAGCAGCCGTCCCGCGCCGCGGCTTCGGCCCGCGCCAGCACGGCGGCGACTTCGTCGAGCCGCTGCGCGACCAGCACGGCCTCCGGCGCGGCGAAGCTCAGCCGCAGCCGTCCGCCATCGTCCTGGGGAAAATCGATGCGCGCCTTCACGTCGGCAGCCACTGGCGCAGCAAGGCGGCGTCGCAGGCGGCTTCCACCGCATCGGCCAGGCGGTCCAGGTCCGCCTCGCGCCGCGCCGCGCGGTCGACCGGCGCGATGTCGCGCGCGCCGGCCCAGGCGAGCAGCGCGGCGAGCGCTTCGGGTTGGTCGAACAGGCCGTGGCAGTAGCTGCCGAGGATGTCGTCGGTCAGCGCGCCATCGTCGCGTCCGTCGTCGAGGCGCACGGCGGGTCTCTCGAGCGCCGGGCCGGTCGTCACGCCCAGGTGGATTTCGTAGCCTGCCATGCGTGCCGTCTCGCCGGCATAAACGGTTAGCCAGCCGCGGACGTTCCTCAACTGCTTTTCCGCTGCCAGCGTCGTTTCGCAATCGAGCAGGCCGAGCCCCGCCACGCTGCCGCCTTCGTACAAGTTGCCTTCGAGGCCGGCCGGGTCGTGCAGCGCGCGGCCGAGCATCTGGAAGCCGCCGCACAGGCCGATGACTTTGCCGCCGTAACGCAGGTGGCGGCGGATCGCCGCCTCGTGCCCCTGCGCCCTGAGCCACGCCAGATCGGCCTGCACCGACTTCGAGCCGGGCAGCACGATCAGGTCGCAGGGGGGCATCGCCTGCCCCGGCCCGACCCAGCGGAAGTCGATCTCGGGAGAGAGGCGCAGCGGATCGAGGTCGTTGGCGTTGGAGATGCGCGGAAAAGCGGGCGCGGCCACGCGCAGCTTCGTTTCGCCGCCGCGCTCGGAGTGATGGGCGAGCGCGTCCTCGGCGTCGAGAAACAGGCCGTGCAGATAGGGAATCGTGCCCAGCACCGGCTTGCCGGTGCGTTGTTCCAGCCAGTCGAGGCCGGGCTGGAGCAGGCCGATGTCGCCGCGAAAGCGATTGACGACAAAGCCCCGGATGCGCGCCCGTTCGCTCGCCGCCAGGCAATCGAGCGTGCCGACGAAGTGCGCGAGCACGCCGCCGCGGTCGATGTCGCCGACGAGAATCACCGGGATGTCCACCGCCTCGGCGAAGCCCATGTTGGCGATGTCCCGGTCGCGCAGGTTCACTTCCGCCGGACTGCCCGCGCCCTCGACGATCACGCAGTCGAATTCGGCGGTCAGCCGCTGCCAGGAGGCCAGCACCGCATCCATCGCGACGCGCTTGTAGTCGTGATAAGCCCTCGCGTCGAGATCGGCGACCGCCTTGCCGTGGATGATCACCTGCGCGCGCCGGTCGGTGTTGGGCTTGAGCAGCACCGGGTTGAAGTCGATGCGCGGCGCCAGCCCGGCGGCCTGCGCCTGCAGCGCCTGCGCGCGGCCGATCTCGCCCCCGTCGACGGTGACGGCCGAATTGAGCGCCATGTTCTGCGGCTTGAACGGCGCCACCTTCACGCCGCGCCGGGCGAGGATGCGGCACAGCGCCGCCACCAGCACGCTCTTGCCGGCGTCGGAGGTGCAGCCTTG
>CAZPIE010000180.1:0-3177 GCA_964586275.1 uncultured Methyloversatilis sp.
CCGACCGCTTCCAGGGCGGCACGACTTTTTCTTCGACGATGGATTTCAGGCGGACGATGGCGAGCGAAACGTTGTCGCCGCGCCCCTTGGCGCGCTCGCGCGCCGTGTTGACCAGGATCTCCGCCGCCTGGCGTACCGGAAAATCATTGAGCACGCGGCCCAGTTCCCGATCGTTGAAATGGGCCCACAGCCCGTCCGTGCACAGCAGGAAACAGTCGCCGTCGAACATCGGCGCGGCCGAGCCGAATTCGATCTGCGGCGCGTCCGTGTCGCCGAGGCAGGAGATCAGCAGGTTCTTCTGCGGATGCTCCTGGGCCTGCGCCTCGGTGAGATAGCCCATCTTCACCAGATTCATCACATGCGAATGGTCATGACTGCGCGAGACCAGTTCGCCGGCGCGAAAATGGTAAATCCGCGAATCACCGCAGTGCGCCCAGTCGGCCCGGCCGCGATGGACCATCAACAGGCAGGCCGTGCTGTGCGGATCCTGCTCGCCGGTGAGGTGCGCCAGCCGGATGCCGGCGTGCGCGTCGTTGATGCCCGCCGCGAGGATGGCCTGGAGCTCGCCCGCCGTCAGCGTGCTGCTCTGGAAATTGATCTTGGCGGAATGGATCACCTGCTCGGCGGCCTGCGCCCCGCCGGTATGCCCGCCCATGCCGTCCGCCACCACCGCCAGCAGGGCACCCTTGTGCACCGGATGTGCAAACAGCCCGACGCGGTCCTGTTGCTCATCGCGGTCGCCGATATGCTGGGCCGTGCAGGTTTCGATGATGAAAGGCATGCGTCGATTATAAGAGGCGACTTCAATCCCCGCTCAGGCCGCGTCGCCGGCCTCGGGCCACCCTCGGTTGATGAAACGCCAGGGGTTGCGGTCGGCACGTAAGGCGTTTCACCTTAAGCGGCCAGGCGTTCGTCCAGCCACTCCACCCAGTGCCTGACCGGCAAGTCGGTGCCGGCCTGCAAATGGGCGATGCAGCCGATGTTGGCGCTGGCGATGCCGACTGGTTTCTCCGCCAGCAGTGCCGCGAGTTTGTGGCCGCGCAGGCGGCGCGCGATCTCGGGCTGCAGGATCGAATAGGTCCCCGCCGAACCGCAGCACAGATGCGCGTCGGCGACCGGCGTCAGCTCGAAGCCGGCGGCAATCAATAGCTCCTCGACCACACCGCGAATCTTCAGGCCATGCTGCAGGCTGCACGGCGCGTGGAAGGCCATCTTCTGCCGTCCTGCCAGCGCCGACTTTGCGAGCAGCTTGAGCAAGGCATCCTTCTCGGCCGCGACCACCTCGCTGACATCGCGCGCAAGAGCGCCGATCCGTTGCGCCTTCGCCGCATAGGCGGGATCGTCCTGCAGCAGGTGGCCATAGTCCTTGACCTCGACGCCGCAGCCCGAGGCGGTGATGACGATGGCCTCGGCGCCCGCCTCGATATGCGGCCACCAGGCGCCGATGTTGCGGCGGGCGTTTTCGCGCGCGCCTTCGGCGTCGCCGAGGTGCAGCTTGACCGCGCCGCAGCAGCCCGCGCCGGCGGCTTCGCTGAGGTGGATGCCGAGCCGCGCCAGCACGCGCTTCGCCGCGCCGTTGATGTTCGGGTACATGCTCGGCTGCGCGCAGCCCGCCAGCGCGAGCATCTTCCGGGTTTGCCCGCCCGGCGCGACCGCGCCCGCCGAGCTGAGTGGCGGTACCTTGGCCTTGATCGCGGCAGGCAGGAACGGCCGCAGCATCTGGCCCAGTTTCATCGCCGTGCCGAACAGCGCCGACCGCGGCAGGCCCTCGCGCAGCGCGCCGCGCATCAGCGCATCGGCGCCCTGGCGCGGCACCAGACGTTCCACCACCGCCCGGCCGATGTCGAGCAGGCGGGAGTAATGCACGCCCGACGGGCAGGTCGTCTCGCAGCTGCGGCAGGTCAGGCAGCGGTCGAGATGCAGCCGGGTCTTCTCGGTCGGCGTGACGCCCTCCAGCACCTGCTTGATCAGGTAGATGCGGCCGCGCGGCCCGTCGAGCTCGTCGCCGAGCAGCTGATAGGTCGGGCAGGTCGCGGTGCAGAAGCCGCAGTGCACGCACTTGCGGAGAATCTCCTCCGCCTCGCGGCCGGCCGTCGTGCCGCGCATGAATTCGGCGAGATGCGTTTCCATTACAGCTCCGGGTAAAGGCGGCCGGGATTGAAGATGCCCTGCGGGTCGAAGGCCGCCTTGAGATTCCTGTGCAGCTTCATGAGTGGCGCGGACAGGGGCGGGAAGGCACCGGCCTGCGCCTTCAAAGCCGCCGGCGCGCGATAGAGCGTCGCGCTGCCGCCGACCTGCGCCACCGCCGCGCGGACGGTTTCCGGCGCTGCATCCGACTTGAGCCAGCGCAGCGCCCCGCCCCACTCGATCAGCTGCTCGCCGGGCAGGTCGAGTTGCGGCGCGACCGAAGGCACGGACAAACGCCACAGCGTTTCCGCCGCGAAGAAGGGCAGCCGCTGGTCGCGCAGATCGTTCCACGGCGCCGTCGCGCCGGCACCGACTTTTTCGCCTCCCAGTTTCTGCTCGGCGGCCTCTACCGCCGCGCGCGCGCCGGCGAGGCGCAGTGTCAGCGCGCCGTCCTGCCAGCAACTCGCGACGATCGGCAGCGGCTGCCCGGCCCAGCGGTTGAGCCGGTCGAGCGCTTCGCCCTGCGGCATGTCGAAACGCAGCGACGCTTCGGCGACCGGTTTGGGCAGCACCTTGAGCGTGACTTCGAGGATCAGGCCCAGCGTGCCGAGGCTCCCGGCGATCAGGCGCGAGACGTCGTAGCCGGCGACGTTCTTCATCACCTGTCCGCCGAAGGCGAGTTCGCGCGCATTGCCGTCGAGCAGCTTCACGCCGAGCACGTAATCGCGCAGCGATCCCGCGCTGGCGCGGCGCGGGCCGGACAGGCCGGCCGCCACCACGCCGCCGATGGTGCTGTCCGGAGCGAAGCGCGGCGGCTCGAAGGGCAGGCATTGCCCCTTTTCATTCAGGGCCGCCTCGATCTCGGCGAGCGCAGTGCCGCAGCGCGCGGTGATGAACAGCTCGGTGGGCTCGTAGGCGACGATGCCGCGATGCGCCCGCGTCTCGAGGAGCTCGCCCCGCGGCAAGTTGCCATAGAAATCCTTGCTGCCGGCGCCGCGGATGCACAGCGGTCCGGTCGCCGACTGGATGCGCTCGATGAACTGTTCGCTC
>CAZPIE010000181.1:0-3172 GCA_964586275.1 uncultured Methyloversatilis sp.
ACTTCACCGAGGAAACCCTCGAAAGCGAACAGGTTTTCGACGGCAGGCTGCTCAAGGTGTTTTCCGACAAGGTGCGCTTGCCCGATGGCGTGGAGTCGGTGCGCGAGTATGTGAAGCATCCGGGCGCCGTGGTGGTGATCGCCGTGCTCGACAACGGCAAGCTGCTCATGGAGCGGCAGTACCGCTATCCGCTGCGCGGGGTGTTTCTCGAAGTTCCAGCGGGCAAGATCGATCCGGACGAACACATCCTCGACACGGCGCGGCGCGAGCTGCGCGAGGAAACCGGCTACAAGGCGAAAACCTGGCGCCACCTCGGGACGCTGCATCCCTGCCTCGGCTATGCCGACGAACGGATCGAGATCTTCTGGGCGCAGGGGCTGTCGTTCGTCGGCGCCGAGCTCGATCACGGCGAGATCCTGGAAGTCACCGAGATGAGCGTCGCCGATGCGCTGCTGGCCGTGCGCGACGGCGAGATCACCGATGCCAAGACCATCGCGGCGTTGCTCTGGGCCGAAAAAATACTCTCGGGCGCCTGGCCGCTCGCGCTGTAAAGAACCTCGATACCCCGCACCACGGTAGAATGCGGCCATTCGTTTGCGGAGTGATCAAACCCTGATGGATGCCCCCGCCGAGCTCGGTCCCGCGCTGCCGGAAGCGGACACCGACGAGCGCACGCGCTTGCAGGTGCTCGACATCTTTTCGGAAGTCTCCGCGAATCTCGCCGACGAGGACGATGTCGAGGAGTTGCTCGGCCGTTTCCTCGGCACCATGTTGCGGCTCGCGAAGGCCAGCGCCGGCGCGGTGCGCGTGGTGACCACCGACGGCCGGCACATGCGGCTGGTCGCGGCGCGCGGACTGCCGCACGAGGTCGTCGAGCGCGAGCGGCTGGTGCCGATCGATTGCGGTCACTGCGGCGGCGCGCTCGCCGACGATCGCTCGCGTTACGAGATCGACCTGAATATCTGTGCGAAAAGGACCCATCACGCCTACTTCGGGCGCGACTGCCAGGCCATGGTGGTCGTGCCTCTGCTGCATGGCGGGCGCCTGCAGGGCGCCTACAACCTGTTCCTGCCCGAGCGTTTCGAACTGCCCGAGGAGATCGCGCTGCTGTTCAAGTCGATCGGCGAGCACCTCGGCATGGCGCTCGAAAACGCGCATCTCAAGCGCGAGAACCTGCGCATCAAGCTCATGAACGAACGCCAGATGATGGCGGCCGAGGTTCATGACTCGCTCGCCCAGACGCTCGCCTACATGAAGATGCGCATGGCCTTGCTGCAGGATGCCCTGCACGATCCGGCCGGCGTCAGCGAGAACGCCGTCAACAAGTATGCGGGCGATCTCGGCCAGGCGGTCGATGAGGCCTATCGGCAGTTGCGCGAGCTCCTGGTGCAGTTCCGCAGCCGCATGAATCCGATGGGGCTGCAGCAGGCGCTGGCCGGCGTGGCGAAGAGTTTCCAGGATCGCACCGGCATTGCGCTGGAATACCGCAACCGCGTCGCCGACCTGCGTCTCAGCGTGGACCAGGAAGTACAGGTGTTCTTCATCGTGCAGGAGGCGCTGGCCAACGTCGGACGGCACTCCGGCGCCACCGTCGCGAGCCTGACCCTCGAAGGGGCGGGCGATCACTACGTGGCGACGATCGACGACAACGGCCGCGGCGGACAGGGCTTCTTTGCCATCGCCAACCGCACGGGCGGCTTCGAGGAGCATCCCCACCTGCGTGACCATTTCGGACTGTCGATCATGCGCGAGCGCGCACGGCTGATCGGTGGGCGCGTCGAAGTGTCCAACCTGCCGGCGGGGGGCTTCCGCGTGCGCCTGACTTTTCCCGCGATCGGGCCGATCAACAACAAGGTTGCCGCATGACCGACAACGAAAAGATTCGCGTATTGCTCGTCGATGACCATACGCTGTTCCGCAAGGGCCTCGCCGAACTGCTCGAACAACGCGGCGCCATCCAGGTGGCCGGCATCGCCGGCAACGGCGACGAAGCCTTGCAGATGCTCAAAGTCACGGCACCGGATGTCGTCCTCACCGATCTCAACATGCCGCCCCACGGCGGCCTGGCGCTGTTGCGGCAGATGCGCGCCGAAGGCTGGCGCGGGCCGGTACTGGTGCTGACCGTCAGCGACGACCAGGACGACCTCTCCAGCGCCATGGGCGCGGGTGCGCAGGGCTATCTGCTCAAGGACATGGAACCGGACGACGTGGTCGATGCGGTGCAGCGCGCGGTGCGCGGCGAAACCGTCGTGGCGCCGGCGATGACGCTGAAACTGGTGCATCTGCTGCAAGGCGGGCCGCAGCCGCCCAAGGCCGATGCCCTGCAGCACCTGACGGCGCGCGAGCGCGAGATCCTCGACTATCTGGCGCAGGGCCTGTCGAACAAGGCCATCGGCCGCGCGCTCGACATCAGCCACGACACCGTCAAGCTCCACGTGCGCCATATCCTCGCCAAGTTGAACCTGACCTCGCGCGTCGAGGCGGCCGTCTTCGCCGTCGAGCAGAAGGCCGTGAATCAGGGCAAGACGCGCTAGGCCGATTTTATGACGCATTGTCTGGTGACCGGCGGACTGGGCTACATCGGCAGCCACACTTGCGTGGAGCTGCTGGCGGCGGGCCACAGTGTCAGGATTGTCGACAACCTGTCAAACAGCAAACAGGCCGTGCTCAACCGCATCGAAGAAATTTCCGGCCAGCGACCCGAGTTCATCAAGGCGGATATCCGCGACCGTGGCGCCATGCGCGCTGCGCTGACCGGTTGCGACGCGGTGATCCATTTTGCCGGACTCAAGGCCGTCGGCGAGTCGGTCGAAAAGCCGCTGCTGTACTACCGTAACAACGTCGAAGGCAGCATCGCCCTCTTCGAGGCGATGGCGGCAGCGGGCGTCAAGACGATCATCTTTTCCTCGTCGGCGACGGTCTATGGCGATCCGCGAAGCGTGCCGATCCGCGAGGACGCGCCCCTGGCGGCGACCAATCCCTACGGCCGCTCGAAGCTGATGATCGAGGACATGCTGCGCGATGTCGCCAGGGCCGATCCCGGCTGGAAGATTGCCTTGCTGCGCTATTTCAACCCGGTCGGGGCGCATGCCTCGGGACGCATCGGCGAAGATCCCACCGGCATCCCCAACAACCTGATGCCCTACGTCGCCCAGGTTGCCGTCGGCAAGCT
>CAZPIE010000182.1:0-3171 GCA_964586275.1 uncultured Methyloversatilis sp.
CGCTTTGCGGCTTACTTGAGCGGCTCCAGCCGCAATCCGAGGGTGCGTCCGTGCTCGTCGCTGCGGACGGCGTAGCGCCAGGCCAGCATCGTCCGTCCCTCAAAGGCTTCCGGCTGGCGGGGGCGATAACTGAGGGTGCGGCTGGCGGGGTCGTAGCGCCAGCGTGCCGTCTCTCCAGCGCCGACTTTCCGGTCGAGGAAATCGAGCGGGCTGGCATCGCCCAGTTCGGCGATGCGGTGCTCCTCGCCGCGCATCATGCGCTCGGCGATGGCGAGCTTCAGGCCGGTATGGATGTGGCGCACGGTCAGGGCGACCTCGAGGCGCTCGCCCTCGCGCTCCAGCGCGACGAGCCGGTCGAGCAGCAGCGCCGCCAACACGCCGAAGATGGCCACCACCACGGCGAACTCGAACTTCGACAGGCCCGCCTGGCGCTTCACGTCACTTCTTTATCGCTACGCTGCCGAGGTCCCAGAGCGGCAGGAAGATGCCGAGCGCCAGCACCAGCACCATGGCACCGAGCAGGACGATGAGGATCGGCTCGATCTGCTGGGCGAGGGTCTTGAGCTCGTATTCCACCTCGCTCTGGTACATGCCGGAGATTTCTTCCATCATTTCGTCGAGCGAGCCGGATTCCTCGCCGACCGCGATCATCTGCAGCACGACAGGCGTGAAAGCGCCGGAGGCGATGGCGGCGCGCAGCACCGATTCGCCGCGCTCGACGCCGTTTCTCATCTGCTCGACCTTCGCGGCGATGAAGTCGTTGTCGACCGTCCGTGCGACGGTGGTGAGCGCCTGGATGACCGGCACGCCGGAGCGCATGGCGAGGGCGAAGCTGCGCGCGAAGCGCGCCAGCGTGGCCTTGCGCACGATCTTGCCGGCGATCGGCAGACGCAATTTGAACTTGTCCCACAGAAAGCGGCCGCGGCGCGTGGCCAGCCACGACTTGCAGCCGAGGCCCGCGACGGCGATGCCGACCAGCAGGGCCGGCCACCAGGCCACCATGAAATTCGAGAAGCCGATCAGGATGCGGGTCATCAGCGGCAGCGTCGCGCCGAAGCCCTCAAAGACTTTCGCGAAGGCCGGGATGACCCAGATGTTGACGACGAACATGGCGACGGCCATCGCGAGGATGACGAACAGCGGGTAGCGCAGCGCGGACTTGACCTGCTCGCGCATGAAGCGCTCGAATTCCATGTGGTGGAAGAGGCGCAGGAAGACTTCTTCGAGGCGGCCGGTCATCTCGCCGACGCGCACCATCGCGAGATAAAAGGGCGTGAAGACTTGCGGGTGGCGCGCCAGCGACATCGACAGTTCGCGGCCGGAATCGAGACTTTCGCGCACCCGGCCGAGCATCGACTTCATGGCCGGGTTGACGCTCGAATCCTGCAGGCCGCCGAGCGCGCGCATGATCGGCACGCCGGCTTTCAGCAGCGTGTAGAGCTGGCGCGTGAAGAGCAGGATGTCGTCATGCACGATCCTGGGCGCGAAGAGCTTGAAGCCGCCTTCCCCGCTTTCCTTCTTTTGCGCCGCCCCGGCGGGCGCGGGCCGGATTTCGGTCGGCGTGATACCGCTGCCGAACAGGATGTCGGCGACGGCGGCCGCCGTCGCGCCTTCGAGCACGCCGCTGACGATTTCGCCGGCGCCGTTGCGGCCGCGGTAAGCGAAGGCAGCCACTAGTCGTCCAGTTGAGTGGCCACGCGCATGGCTTCGCCGATGGTGGTGCGGCCTTCGGTCACCAGCCGCACGGCATCGCGCCGCAGGCTGTTGCCCGCCATCTGCTGGCGGCCGAGCCGGACGAAGGCGTTCGGGTCGCCGTGGTTGGCGGCTTCGACCAGCGCGTTGGTCATTTCGAGGAACTCATAAACGGCCTGCCGGCCCTGGTAGCCCGTGTTGCCGCAGTGGGCGCAGCCGCGCCCCTTGGCGTAGCCGAACTGGTCGATGCGCTCGCCGAGCTCGTATTTCAGCCATTCCCGTTCGTGCGGCTCGGGCGTGTGCGGTGCGCTGCAGTTCGGGCAAATCGTGCGCACCAGCCGTTGCGCCAGCACCATCTGGATCGACATTGCCACCATGTAGGGCGGCACGCCCATGTCGAGGAGGCGGATCGGCGAGGACAGCGCGTCGTTGGTGTGCAGGGTCGAGAGCACGAGGTGGCCGGTCATCGCCGCGCGCATGCCGATCTCGGCGGTCTCCTGGTCGCGCATTTCGCCGACGAGGATGATGTCCGGGTCCTGCCGCAGGGCGGTGCGCAGCACGCGCGCGAAGCTGAGGCCGATCTTCTCGTGCACCTGCACCTGGTTGATGCCGGGCAGGCGATATTCGACCGGATCCTCGACGGTGATGATCTTGACCTCGGAGCTGTTCAGTTCGTTGAGCGCGGCGTACAGGGTGGTGGTCTTGCCGGAGCCGGTGGGGCCGGTCACGAGCACGATTCCCGATGGACGCGCGATGGCATGGCGGAAGCGTGCCAGCACATGCGGCGGCATGTGCAGCCTGTCGAGCTGCAGCAGGCCGGTGTTCTGGGCCAGCAGACGCATCACCACCGACTCGCCGTGCTGCGTCGGCATGGTCGAGATACGGACATCGACGTTCGCGCCGCGCAGCTTGATGTTGAAGCGGCCGTCCTGCGGCAGGCGCTTTTCCGAGATGTCGAGGCCGGACATCAGCTTGAGGCGCAGCACCAGCGCCGTGGCGATCTTGCTGTCGGCCTCGGTCTGGACGTGCAGCACACCGTCGATGCGGAAACGGATGGTCAGCGACTTTTCCTGCGGCTCGACGTGGATGTCGGAGGCGCGCATCTTCTGGGCTTCCTCGAACACCGTCTGCAGCAGGCGCACGACCGGCGCATCCTCGGCCCCCGGCGCGAGGGACAGCCCGCTGCCGAATTCGACCGGGATGTCGCCCATCTCCTGGGTGAGGTCCTTCGCCAGGTTCGAGATTTCCTCGGTGCGGCGATAGACGCGGTCGAGCAGGGGCAGCAACTGCCCCTCGGTGACCACGACGAGGTCGAGGTCGCGCTTGGTGACGCGCGCGATCTCGTCGAAGCCGACGAGGTCGGTCGGGTCGGACATGCCGAGGCGCAACAGGCCGTTGCGTTCGTCCAGCACCAGCGCGCGGAAGCGGCGCGCTTGCGCTTCGGGCAGCAACTTGACGAGCTCGGGCTTGGGCTGGAAC
>CAZPIE010000183.1:0-3161 GCA_964586275.1 uncultured Methyloversatilis sp.
TGCCGTCCCGCCAGCGCCGACTTTCATATGCCCTGCGACAATCTGTCGCACCCGCCATTTGGTCCAGTCGATGGCGCCTTGCGGCGTTTTGCCGCAACATCCTGCCCCATGCGTCCCGCCCACCGTGTCCTGATCGTTTTCGCGCTCGCCGCCGGCAGCTTCGCGCTGACCTGCGTCGATGCCGCGCGCCTGCGGGCCGGGAATGAAACCGCGAGCGCCGACATGCGCCAACTCGTCGAACGTCTCGGGCTGACCGATCCGGCGCTGTTCACCGAGGCGCGCTACACCCGCCATCTTTCCCAGGCCGATCTGCACTCGGCTTTCCAGAACCACCCGGTCGCGCTCGAACACTTTCCTTCCGGCTCGCTCGTTCTTCCACCACGCGGCCTCCTCTCCACTCATGAAAATCTGGATCGAAAAGCAACTGCACCTGATTGACTTCACGCTCGCCTCGCTCGCAAGGCGCAAGGCGAAAAACCTCGGGCTGCTCTTCATCTACACGCTGCTCGTCTTCGTGCTCGCCTCGGTGGCGCTCTACACGCACGCGCTGCGCACCGAAGCGCAGAAGGTGCTCGCCGGCAGTCCCGAGATCGTGCTGCAGCGGATGGTCGCCGGGCGGCACGACCTGATCCCGCCCGGCTACATCGAAAAAATCGGCAGGATCCGCGGCGTGCAGAAGATGGAAGGCCGGCTGTGGGGCTACTACTACGACAGCGTGGTGAAGGCCAACTACAGCTTCATGGCGCCACGCGACATGAAGATCGAACGCGGCGAGATCGTCGTCGGCCCGGCGCTGGAGCGCTCGCGCGGCCTCGCCGCCGGCAACGGCATCTCCTTCCGTTCCTACTCCGGCGAACTGCATACCTTCATCGTCGCCGACGTGCTGCCGCAAAGCTCCGAGCTGGTCAGCGCCGACCTCGTGCTGATGCACGAGGAAGACTTCCGCGCTTTTTTCAAATATCCGGACGGACACTGGACCGACATCGCGATGTCGGTTGCCAACCCGCAGGAAGTGCGCAACGTCGCCATCAAGCTGATGAACGCCCTGCCCGACAGCCGACCCATACTGCGCGACGAAATCCTGCGCACCTACGCCTCGATCTTCGACTGGCGCGAAGGACTCTTGCTCGCGCTGCTCTCCGCCGCCATTCTCGCCTTCGGCATCTTCGCCTGGGAAAAGGCCGCCGGCCTGTCGGCCGAGGAGAAGCGCGAGATCGGCATCCTCAAGGCGATCGGCTGGGAGACCGGCGACGTCATCAAGATGAAGTTCTGGGAGGGCCTGCTGATCTCGCTCACTGCCTTCCTGCTCGGCTACGTCGCCGCCTATCTGCACGTCTTCCACATGGATGCGCCGCTCTTCGAGCCGGTGCTCAAGGGCTGGTCGGTGCTCTATCCGCGCTTCGCGCTGCCGCCGCACATCGACGGCCTGCAGGTCGCGACGCTGTTCTTCTTCACCGTGGTTCCCTACACGGCGGCGGTGCTGGTGCCGATCTGGCGCGCGGCCACTACGGACCCGGATACGGTGATGCGCTCATGATCGAGTTGGCCGGCATCCGCAAGGCCTTCAACCAGGGCAAGCACAACGAGTACTGGGCGCTCTCGGGCATCGACCTCGCGATCCCCGAGAAGCAGGTCACCGCGCTGCGCGGCCCGTCGGGCTCGGGCAAGACCACGCTGCTCACCATCCTCGGCTGTCTCGCGCGGCCGACCGAAGGCCGCGTGCGCCTCAAGGGCGAGGACATCTCCGGATTGCCGGAGCGCTTCCTCACGGACATCCGCCGCCAGACCTTCGGCTTCATCTTCCAGCAGTTCAACCTGATCCGCGGGCTGTCGGCCATCGAGAACATCATCCTGCCCGCCTACCCGACCGGCCAGCCGCGCAAGGACCTGCTGGCGAAGGCCGAGAGCCTGCTCGCCGGCGTCGACCTCGGCCATCGCCGCGACGCGAAGGCCGAATGGCTCTCCGGCGGCGAACAGCAGCGCGTCGCCATCTGCCGTGCGCTGATCAACGATCCGGAGATCCTCATCGCCGACGAACCGACCGCCAACCTCGACACGAAATTGTCGAAGGAATTCCTCGGCATCCTCGAAAAGCTGGCCGACCAGGGCTGCAGCATCGTCCTCACCAGCCACGACCCGCTGGTGGTCGATTCGGAAGTCGTGAACTTCGTCGTCACCCTGCGCGACGGGCGGATCGTGGACGAAAAGTGATATTCCAGCCCGCCATCATCGCCCTGCTGCTGGCGGCAAGCCTGAGCCTGCTCATGCTGCTCGCCGCGTCGCCCTTCGCGGTGCAGGTGATCCGCCACTGGGACGTGCGCAGCGGCAGCGAGCGGCAACTGAAGCTCGAACGCCTGACCTACCTGTTCTCGACGCTGGTCGCCTGCGTCTGCCTGATGCAGATCCTCGCCGCGCTGCTGTTCGTGTTCAACGCCGACAAGATGTCGGTCATGTTCGTCGGCGCGATGTGCGCGGTCGGCGCGCTCAACGTCAATGCCTTCGGCTTTCCCGCGCTCTACGCGCAACTCACTCTATTCTTCCTCGCCGTCCTGTGGCTGGCCATCAACCACGTCGACAGCCGCGCACGCGACTACCCGCTGGTGCGACTCAAGTACGGCCTGCTGCTGGCGGCGATCCCGCTCTTCGCGCTGAGCCTCTGGCTGCAGCTCGGCTACTTCCTCGGCCTCAAGGCCGATGTCATCACCTCCTGCTGCGGCAGCATGTTCTCCGAACAGGCCGAGACGCTCGCCAGCGAAGTCGCCGCGCTGGAGGCCAAGCCGGCCATGATCGTCTTCTATGGCACGCTGGTCGTCGCCATCGCGCTGTCCGTCTGGCACTGGCTGGGCCGCAACGGCAACCCCAGCGGCTACCTGACCGGACTGGCCTCGCTCGCCGGCTTCGTCGCCGCCATCGCCGGCATCCTCGCCTTCGTCTCGCTCTACATCTACGAGCACCCGCATCACCACTGCCCCTTCTGCATCCTCAAGCCGGAATACGACTACCAGGGCTACGCGCTCTACTTGCCGCTCTTCGTCGGCGCGGCGGCCGGGATGAGCGCCGGCGTGCTGCGCCTATTCTTTCGCCGTCCCAGCCTCGCGGCGGTCATCGACGCCACCTCGCGTCCGCTGGCCGGCGTGGCTGCCGTCGGCTTCGGGCTGTTC
>CAZPIE010000184.1:0-3160 GCA_964586275.1 uncultured Methyloversatilis sp.
GCTCGTCAAGTCCTACGACGGCAAGCCCGCCGTCGATGGCCTGTCGTTCGCGCTCAAGCGCGGCGAGTGCTTCGGCCTGCTCGGCCCGAACGGCGCCGGCAAGACCACCACGCTGCGCTGCTGCCTCGGACTGACCGCGCCCGACAGCGGCACGCTCTCCGTGCTCGGCGAGCCGGTACCCGCGCGCGGCCGCGAAGCGCGGGCACGCATCGGCGTCGTGCCCCAGTTCGACAATCTCGATCCGGACTTCAGCCTCGCCGAGAACCTGCTCGTCTATGGCCGCTACTTCGGCATCCCCGACACCACGCTACGCGCGCGCATTCCGGCGCTGCTCGAGTTTGCGGGTCTTTCGAGCAAGGAAAAGACCGGCATCCGCACACTCTCGGGCGGCATGAAGCGCCGGCTCACGCTGGCGCGCGCACTGGTCAACGATCCCGACCTGCTGGTGCTCGACGAGCCGACCACCGGCCTCGACCCGCAGGCGCGGCGCCTGATCTGGGAACGCCTGCGCGAACTGCTGGCGCAGGGCAAGACCATCCTGCTGACCACGCATTTCATGGAAGAGGCGGAACGCCTCTGCGACCGACTGCTGATCATGGACCGCGGCCGCAGCATCGCCGAAGGCACCCCGCGCGCGCTGATCGACACGCACGTGCCGGTATCGCCCGATCCGCTGCGGCCGGCGAATCTCGAAGACGTGTTTCTCAAGCTCACCGGGCACGAACTGCGCGACTGACATGACGACGGACTTCCGCTTCCCGGTCCTTTCCCTGCGCGCACTGGCCGTCTGGCGGCGCAACTTCCTCGTCTGGCGCAAGCTCGCCCTGCCCTCGCTGCTCGGCAACCTCGCCGACCCGATGATCTACCTGTTCGGCCTCGGCTACGGCCTCGGCGGCCTGCTGCCGCAGATCGAGGGCGTGCCCTACATCGCCTTCCTCGCCGCCGGCACGGTGTGCGCCTCGACGCTGAACGCGGCCTCCTTCGAGGCGCTCTACTCGGGCTTCTCGCGCATGCATGTGCAGCGCACCTGGGAAGCGATCATGAACGCGCCGCTGCTGCTCGACGACGTGCTCGCCGGCGAATGTCTGTGGGCCGCCGCCAAGGCCAGTCTCTCGGGCGTGGCGATACTCGCGGTGATCTGGGCGCTCGGCTATGTCGCCGGGCCGCTGGCGCTCTGGGCGCTGCCGGCCATCTTCCTCACCGGCCTGTGCTTCGCGGCGCTCGGGCTGATCGTCACGGCCGTCTCGCCCTCCTACGATTTCTTCATGTACTACTTCACACTGTTCGTCACGCCGATGATTCTGCTGTGCGGGGTGTTCTTTCCGACCGACCAGCTGCCGGCGGTCGTGCAAGCCATCGCGGCCTGGCTGCCGCTGTCGCATTCGGTCGCGCTGATCCGGCCGGTGATCTTCGGCGAGTTGCCCGTGAATCCGCTGCTCAACATCGCCGCACTGGCGGCGATCACCGTCGTGTCGTTCTGGATCGCGGTCGTGCTCGCGCGCCGCCGCTTCCTGAAGTAAGTTTGACGCTGGCCCGGCTGTCGCGCGATACTCCGGCCGGCGCGGGCTTACCCGCCTCGCGCCGCACGAAAAACGACAACGCACGACAAAATCAAGCGAGGAGTCGACGATGAGTCAGAACGCGACCGCACCATTGGCACCATTGCGGCTGCACGTGCCCGAGCCCACCGGACGGCCGGGCCAGCACACCGATTTTTCCTACCTGCACCTTTCCCCCGCCGGCGCGGTGCGCCGCCCGCCGCTCGACACCCAGCCCGTCGAGACCAGCGACCTCGCCTTCGCGCTGATCCGCGTGCTCGACGACGACGGTAATGCCGTCGGCCCCTGGGTACCCGAACTGACGCCGGAGCGGCTGCGCTTCGGCCTCCTGGCGATGCTCAAGACGCGCCTCTTCGACGCGCGCATGCTGATCGCCCAGCGGCAGAAGAAGCTCTCCTTCTACATCCAGTGCCTCGGCGAGGAAGCCATCGCCGTCGCCCACGCGCTGGCGCTCGAACCGGGCGACATGAACTTCCCGACCTACCGCCAGCAGGGCCTGCTGATGGCGCGCGAGGCGCCGCTGGTCGAGCTGATGTGCCAGCTCTTTTCGAACGAGCGCGACCCGATGAAGGGCCGCCAGCTGCCGGTGCTCTACTCCTACCGCAAGTACGGCTTCTTCAGCATTTCCGGCAACCTCGCGACCCAGATGCCGCAGGCGGTCGGCTGGGGCATGGCGTCGGCGATCAAGGGCGACACGAGGATCGCCTCCGGCTGGATCGGCGACGGTTCGACGGCCGAGGCCGACTTCCATACCGCGCTGACCTTCGCCCACGTCTATCGCGCGCCGGTGATCATCAACGTCGTCAACAACCAGTGGGCGATCTCGACCTTCGAGGCCATCGCCGGCGGCGAGGGCACGACCTTCGCCGCGCGCGGCATCGGCGCCGGCATCGCTTCGCTGAGAGTGGACGGCAACGACTTCCTGGCGGTCTATGCGGCCTCGCGCTGGGCGGCCGACCGCGCGCGCGGCAATCTCGGCCCGACGCTGATCGAGTGGGTCACCTACCGCGCCGGCGCGCACTCGACCTCGGACGATCCGACCAAGTACCGCCCCGCCGACGACTGGGAGCACTTCCCGCTCGGCGATCCGCTCGCGCGCCTCAAGCAGCACCTGATTGCGCGCGGCGAATGGTCGGAGGCGCAGCACGTCGCTGCGCAGCAGGCACTGGAAGCCGAGATCGCCGCCGCGCAGAAGGAGGCGGAGAGCTACGGTTCGCTCGCCGACGGCCATGTGCATAGCGCCGCCTCGATGTTCGAGGACGTGTACAAGGAAATGCCCGCGCACCTGCTGCGCCAGCGTCAGGAACTGGGGGTCTGAGCATGGCCGAGGCTAAAACCACAGCCATGACGATGATCCAGGCCCTGCGCTCGGCGATGGACGTGATGCTGGAGCGTGACGCCAACGTGGTGATCTACGGCGAGGACGTCGGCTACTTCGGCGGCGTGTTCCGCTGCACCGAGGGCCTGCAACAGAAGTACGGCAGGTCGCGCGTCTTCGACGCGCCGATCTCGGAAAGCGGCATCGTCGGCACCGCCGTGGGCATGGGCGCCTACGGCCTGCGTCCGGTGGTCGAGATCCAGTTCGCCGACTATTTCTACCC
>CAZPIE010000185.1:0-3146 GCA_964586275.1 uncultured Methyloversatilis sp.
TGTCGATGCTGGCGAGCAGCTGGCCGAACTCGCGCAGCTTGCCGGCGTTGTTGGATGCAAGGACGATTTGTTTCATGGTGTGTTGGTGCTAAGGAAAAGTTATTTCTGGCATTCGGAGAACGCACGGCCGATTTCCTCGGTGCGGGCCCCGGTTTCGTTCATAGCTTCGTCAGCGCGTAGCGATGCGTCAAGTATCGGTGAAGTTTTGTGTCAAGCCGACTGAAAAGTCGGCGTGACCGAAGGGAATCCCTTTTCCGGGACTGGCAGGACGGCGGTGTTCAAGGCTTCTTCGCTACTTTACGCGACGCCGGCTTGCCCGGCGGCAGGAAATTGTCGCCCGTCACCACCGGCTTGCCGGTCTTCGCCTCCAGCGCCTTGCGTGCCTGCTTGGCAATCGTGCCGCCCTTGGTCGCGGCCTCGGTGTTCTCGGCCATGCCGGTAGCCTCGTCCGTTTCGGCGATCTGGCGCGTGGACAATTCCGCCAGCGCCGTGAAAATCAGTTCCGCCTCGCTCATGTGGTCGCGCAGGTTGTGGTCCTGCAACCCTTTCAGTTTCTTGTGCGCCTTCACGCTGACGCCCGACCATTCCTGATGGATGATGTTGGTGAGGATGGCGAATTCCTCGCCCTGCTTGATCTCGTGATTGGCCCAGTAGTCCGTCAGCTTGTTGCGTGTTTCCTGCCCGGTCATGCGCTGCTGTATCCACTTCTCGCTACGCCCGTGTTTCTTCCAGGTCTCGCGGGCGCGATCCAGCGACCGGCTGGGGTCGGCCATTTCCTGCATGCGCTCGTAGCCCACCTTTGCCAGCCACAGCTTGATTGGTTCGGCCTTGGGGCTGGGTACGGATTGCACCAGACGCAGCAGGGTTTCGGCGGTCGCTGCATCGGTAGGCCGCTGCTTGCCGTCGGCAGCGAGCATTTTCAACTGGTGACAATTCGTCACCAGTTGACTGCCTTCCTTGCCCAGGCGTTCTTTCAGCTTGTTCCAGTACTTGCGTGCCGTCTGGTAGTCGGGCTGCTGGGTCAATGCCTGTACGATGTCGACGACCGAGAACCACCAGGTTTCGGTTTCCTCGTCATAGACACGGCGGATGGCCTGGGTCTCGAAAAAAGCGGGTTGAACTGCCATGGCCGGGTTCCTTAGAGTTGGCCGCTGAACGCCCGATGCAGCAGTGACTTCTTCAACTCGTCCAGCGCCGCGGGATATTGTTGGTGAAGGGATTCGAGGCGCTGGGCCCGTTCCCTCATGCAGCTAACGTAGACTTTTGCGCTTCGATAATTTCCGTGATGCCTTTCTCCGCCAGCGCCAGCAGCGCGTCGAGCTCGGCGCGCGTGAAGGGCGTGCCCTCGGCGGTGCCCTGGATCTCGCACATGCCGCCGGCGCCGGTCATGACGACGTTCATGTCGGTGTCGCAGTCCGAATCCTCGTCGTAATTCAGGTCGAGCATGGCTTCGCCCTTGACGATGCCGACCGAGACGGCGGCGACGAAGTCCTTCATCGGGTGGGCGGGCAGCTTGCCGGCGGCGACGAGGCCGGCGAGCGCGTCGTGCAGCGCGACGCAGGCGCCGGTGATGGCGGCGCAGCGCGTGCCGCCATCGGCCTGCAGCACATCGCAGTCGAGCGTGATCTGCCGTTCGCCGAGCGCCGCGAGGTCGGTGACGGCGCGCAGCGAGCGGCCGATCAGGCGCTGGATCTCCTGGGTGCGGCCGGATTGCTTGCCCTTGGCCGCCTCGCGGTCGGTGCGCGTGTGCGTCGAGCGCGGCAGCATGCCGTACTCCGCGGTGATCCAGCCCCGGCCCTTGCCCCTGAGGAAGGGCGGCACGCGCTCCTCGACGCTCGCGGTGCAGAGGACTTTCGTGTGGCCGCATTCGACCAGTACGCTGCCTTCGGCGTGGCGCGTGTAGTGGCGGGTGATGGTCAGCGGGCGCAGCGCGGCGGCGGCGCGGCCGTCGGGTCTCGTGGTCATTGCGGCTCCTGTGGGGGCGGGGTGTAGGGGGCAGCCAGCATGCGCTGCAGCGAAAAGGCGCTTTGCGGCCGGGCCAACGGATCGAGGCGCAGGCACTGGTCGATGGTGTCGAGCAGTTGCGGCGAGTATTTGCCCGCCCAGCGCTGGCTGGCGGGCACCAGCTTGTCCTCCGCGGCGCGCAGGTCGGCGGGCTGGGGCGCGGCGGCGGCGAGGCTGGCGTACATGCTCGCCCCGACCGCATACACGTCGGTCCAGGGGCCCTGATCGCCCCCCTTGCCGCATTGCTCGGGGGCGGCGTAGCCGGGCGTATAGACGGGCCGCAGTTCGGGACCGCTCTGTTGCAGGGATTGCCGTGCCGCGCCGAAGTCGATCAGCACCGGGTTGCCGTCGACGCGCAGCCAGATGTTCGAGGGCTTGATGTCGAGATGCAGCAGCTTGTTGGCATGCACCTCGCGCAGCCCGGAGAGCAGGCGCATGAACACGCCGCGCATGAAGTTTTCCGTGAAGCCGCCGGGATGCCTGCGGATGTGCTCGTGCAGTGTGCGGCCGCGCTCGTAGAGCATCACCAGATAGACGGTGTCGTGGGCGCGCAGAAAATTGATGACGCGCACGACATTCGGATGCGTGAGACGCGATAGCGCGATGCCCTCCTCGTAGAAGGCCATCATGCCGTTCTGGTAGGCTTGGCGGTATTCGGGCTTGACCTGCGGAACGAGGCCGACCGTACGCGTGGCGAGCGACTGCGGCAGGTATTCCTTGATCGCCACCGCCACCCCCTGGGGATCATGGGCCAGATAGACGATCGAGAAGCCGCCCAGCGAGATCTGACGCTCGAAGCGGTAGCCGTCGATCACATGACCTTGCGGCAGGGGGATGCTGGTTTGGGGCGGCGGCATGGGAAGGCATTCTAAAGCGGGTAACATCGCTCTCCATAACCTGGGACAAAAGCAATGACCATCCACAGCATGACCGGCTATGCCGCGCTCGACCGCGACCTCGGGACGGTGCGTCTCGCGCTCGAACTCAAGAGCGTCAATGGCCGTTTCCTCGACCTGAATTTCCGCTGCGCCGAGGAACTGCGCTTCCTCGAAATGCCGCTGCGCGAGAAGCTGGCGGCGGCGCTCGGCCGCGGCAAGGTCGATTGCCGCCTCTCTCTCCAGCCGAACGCGGCCGCCACGCCG
>CAZPIE010000186.1:0-3140 GCA_964586275.1 uncultured Methyloversatilis sp.
CGGAAGATAACAGTTTCCGGCGGCGCCTTGATGACGTCCTTCAGGTGACTATGACGACCGGACAGATCGCGTGCTACAAATCCGGACAACTCAAAAACTCGCGACAGTTCGACACATTCATTTGACCGGCCGGAGGCGGATCGGTAGAATGCGCGCTCCTCGGGGTGTAGCGCAGCCCGGTAGCGCGCTTGCTTTGGGAGCAAGATGTCGGGGGTTCGAATCCCTCCACCCCGACCAGGCGCCTGCATCCCCGACCGTTCGACAGACCGCCCGTAGCTCAACCGGATAGAGCACCGGCCTTCTAAGCCGGGGGTTGTGAGTTCGAGTCTCGCCGGGCGGACCAGTTTTCAAAGGTGGTGGCTGTAGCTCAGTTGGTAGAGTCCCGGATTGTGATTCCGGTTGTCGTGGGTTCGAGTCCCATCAGCCACCCCACCCAATCGATGGGCTGCAAGAGGAAATCTTGCAGCCCGTTGGCCGCGGAATCTTACACCGGCCATGCAACGGCCATAGCCGCGAGCATCGCGGTTTGCGCGAAAGTCGGCGCCGGCGGGACGGCGATCATGGGGTATGGGCCGCGACGATCACCGGCAGGTCGGCCGGTTCGTGCAGGCCATGGATGTTGAGCCAGAGCTTGGGCGGACTCGGCGTGCGGGCCTGGCAGGCGGCCAGGCTGTCGAAATGCGTTTCCTTCAGGGTGTCGGCAGCGTATGCGATCAGGGTGATGGCGGCGCGCTCGGTCTTGCGCTCGCCGAGGTGAACGAGCGTGCCGGCGGGCAAGCCGGCCTTGCCGGAGCGCTTCGGCGTGAAACTCTTGCGGTGGGAATTCTCGCGATTGGGCATATTTGGCTTGAATCTAGCGCAGGCCGCACCCATCTGGGTTCGGTTGCCACGACCCCGGAGCCAGCATGCAAGCACAGGAAAGCGAAGCCAAGAACGAACTCGAAGAGAAACTGCTGGCGGCCATCAACGGCGAGCTGCCCGGCGAGGATTTCATGAATGAACTGCTGACCCAGCAGATCTTCATCCCCATCAAGGATGACAAGGACAGCGGAATCAAGGGCTTCCAGCACAGCACCCGGGCGACCCCGCTGATCGTGCAGGACGAGGCCGGGCGCAACACGCTGGTCTTGTTCACCAGCCCCGACCGGGCGAAGGAATTCCTCGTCGATGTGCCGGGCTACAGCGGCGGCCTGCTGGCCGATTTTTCCTGGATCGTCGAGCGCATGGAGCCGGGCTTCGCGATCGCGGTGAACCCCGGCCTCGAACTGGGCATGGACATCGAACCCGAGGACGTGACGCAGATGCTGGAGCTGCTGGCCGCGCGCGGGAAAAAGAACTGATGAAGCCCGGCTACGTCCGTCCGCTCGACCTGAAGCAGGGTTGCGTCGATATGACGCACGGCGCGGGCGGACGCGCCATGGTGCAACTGATCGCCGAGTTGTTCGCGCGGCACCTCGGCAACGAATACCTCGGCCAGGGCAACGACGGTGCCGTCCTGCCGGTGCCGAGTTTATTGGCCCCCCACGCTCGCAAACCCGGCTCGCTGCCCCCCACAGGGGGGGCGTCGGCTTGGGACGGCCCTGCGCCGACTTTTGCAGGAGAGGGCGGCCGACTGGTGATGGCCACCGACAGCCACGTGGTGTCGCCGCTGTTCTTTCCCGGCGGCGACATCGGCTGCCTGTCGGTGCATGGCACGATCAACGACGTCGCCGTGATGGGCGCGACGCCGCTCTACCTCGCGGCGGGCTTCATCCTCGAAGAGGGTTTCCCGCTGGCCGACCTGGCGCGCATCGTCGCCTCGATGGCGCGTGCTGCCAAGGAAGCGGGCGTGCCGGTCGTCACCGGCGACACCAAGGTGGTCGAGCGCGGCAAGGGCGACGGCATCTTCATCACCACGACCGGCGTCGGCGTCCTGCCGGAGGGCCGCGACCTCGGCGGCGCAAAAGCGCGGCCGGGCGATGCGATCCTCGTCAGCGGCAACCTCGGCGACCACGGTGTCGCCATCATGAGCCAGCGCGAGAATTTGAGCTTCGACGCGCCGATCGCCTCCGACACCGCCGCGCTGCATGGCCTGATCGCCGCGCTGCTGGAAACCGGCGCCGACATCCGCGTGCTGCGCGATCCGACGCGCGGCGGCCTCGCCGCGACGCTCAACGAGATCGCGGCGCAGTCGGGCGTCGGCATGATGCTGCAGGAAAAGGACATCCCGATCCATCCGGTCGTCGCTGCCGCCTGCGAATTCCTCGGCCTCGACCCGCTCTACGTCCCCAACGAGGGCAAGCTGGTCTGCGTCTGCGCGGCGGACGACGCCGAGCGCGTGCTGGCGGCGTTGCGCGCCCATCCGCTGGGGACGAACGCGGCGCGGATCGGCGAAGCTATCGCCGATGATCATCATTTCGTGCAACTGACGACCACGCTCGGCGGCCGCCGCATCGTGGACTGGCTCGCAGGGGATCAGCTCCCGCGCATTTGCTGAACGGGCTCGGCGCGTGTTCTACGGCATCACCGACATCGTCACCTTCATCCTGGGCACGATCTTCATCGTGCTGCTGCCGGGGCCGAACTCCCTGTATGTGATGACTGTCGCTTCGCGCTGGGGCATCGGCGCGGGCTACCGCGGCGCTTGCGGCATCTTCGTCGGCGACACGATCCTGATGATCCTGTCGGCCACCGGAGTCGCTTCGCTGTTGCAGGCCAACCCGGCCGTGTTCATGGTGCTGAAGTACGCTGGCGCCGCCTACCTGAGCTGGCTGGGTATCGGGCTGCTGCGTTCGGCGTGGCGCACCTGGCGCGGCCATGTCGTGCCGGCGCCCCGGCAGGAAAATCTGGATCCTGCGCATCCGTTCAAGACGGCCCTGGTCATCAGTTTGATGAACCCCAAGGCCATCCTGTTCTTCATCTCGTTTTTCATCCAGTTCGTGGCGCCGGACTATCCGCATCCCGCCTTGTCATTCCTGATCCTGGGGATCATCGTCCAGATCTGCAGCGCGCTCTATCTCTCGGCGCTGATCTTCGGCGGGGCACAACTGGCACAGCAATTTCGTCGGCACCAGCGTTTGTCGGCCGCCGCCACGGGTAGCGTGGGCGGGTTGTTCATCGGTTTTGGCGTCAAGCTGGCCGGCGCTTCGCTCTGATGAATT
>CAZPIE010000187.1:0-3101 GCA_964586275.1 uncultured Methyloversatilis sp.
TCGACGCGGAAATCGACCAGTGTACCCGCCGGCTTGACGGGTTCCGCGGCAAAAACCGGCCTGGTCGCCAACGCAGACAAGGCGAGCAGGAGCAGGGAGCGCTTCATGCCGTGATTTCCTTGAGATATCGCTGGTAGTCGAGCGCATTGCTGACGTAATGCTCGGCAGAATGGGCGATGCGCGCGAGATGCTTTTCGGTCAGTTCATGCACGACCCGGCCGGGCGAGCCGACGACCAGAGAGTTGTCGGGGATCACCTTGCCCTCGGGGATCAGCGTGCCGGCGCCGATCAGGCAGTTCCTGCCGATCACGACGTTGTTGAGCACGATGGCGCCCATGCCGATCAGCGAGCCGGCGCCGATCGTGCAGCCATGCAGCATGACCCTATGGCCGACCGTGACGTCGCGGCCGATGGTGAGCGGGATGCCCGCGTCGGTGTGCAGGATCGAGCCATCCTGGACGTTGCTGTTCTCGCCGATGACGATCGGGTCGTTGTCGCCGCGCAGCACGCAGCTCCACCAGATGCTGGTGTTGGCGGCGAGACGCACGTCGCCGATGACCGTGGCGTTGGGGGCGATCCAGGCCGAAGCATCGATTCGCGGGGTTTTGCCGCCGAGGCTATAGAGGGCCATGGGTTTGGTGGTAGCGGATGACGAAAGACTCGAACTCCGGGGCCGGCATCGGGTATGCATGCAGGTAGCCCTGCATCTTGTCGCAGCCGATGCTTACCAGGTAGTCCTGCTGCTCGACGGTCTCGATGCCTTCGGCAATCGCCTCCAGCCCGAGCGTGCGCGCGAGGCCGATCACGGCCGCGGCGATCGCGCAGTCGTTTTGGTCGCCGGGAATGTCGCGGACGAACGAGCGGTCGATCTTGAGGTTGTCGATGGGCAGTTGCTTGAGATAGGACAGCGAGGAGTAGCCGGTCCCGAAGTCGTCGATCGCCACGCGAATGCCGTGCTCGCGCAGGCGGCTCAGGATCCGGGCGCAGTGTTCGGCGTCGGCCATCAGCACGTTTTCGGTCAGCTCGATCTGCAATTCCGGGCCCGCGGTTCGGGTTTCGGCGAGCAAGGCAATGATCTGCTCGGCAAAATCGGGCTGGGTGATCTGCACCATGGAGATGTTGACCGAGACGTAATCGAGCGGCAGGCCCTGGTCGCGCCAGCGGCGCTGGTGGCGCAAGGCTTCGCCAATGATCCAGCGCCCGAGCGGCAGGATCAGCCGGGTTTCCTCGGCGGCGGGAATGAACAGGTCGGGGCCGCGCGCCTGGGCGGGGCCGGTGGGCCAGCGGATCAGGGCCTCGCAGGCGGCAACCCGGCGTTGACCGATGTCGATGATCGGTTGGAAATGGAGCTCGAAGGCCTGCTTGCCGACGGCGGCGCGCAAGGCATTGTCCAGTTCGAGCTTCAGACGCATGGCCGCGGAATGTTCCTGGCTGTAGCGCACGTATCCGGCGCGGCCGGCTTCCTTGGCCCGGTACATTGCGACGTCGGCATTTTTCATCAGCGTCGTGGCGTCCTCCCCGTCGTCGGGGAAGAGGGTGATGCCGATGCTGCAGCCGATATGCAGTTCCAGGTCGCCGATCTGGAAAGGCTGCTGGAAAGCGGCGACGATTTTTTCTGCCAGCCTGACTGCCGCGAGATGGGTGGCCGAAGTTTCCATCAGCACGACGAACTCGTCGCCGCCCAGCCGGGACACCGTGTCGGCACGGCGCACCAGTTTTCTGAGCCGCTGGGAGGCTTCGATCAGCAGCAGGTCGCCGACATGATGGCCGAGACTGTCGTTGATGTTCTTGAAGCGGTCGAGGTCGATGAACAGCAGGGCCAATTGGTTTTGCTCGCGCGCGGTCCGCTCGATCGCATGGCGGAGGCGGTCGTTGAAGAGCAGGCGGTTCGGCAGTTCCGTCAGCAGGTCGTGGTGCGCCAGGAAGTCGAGGCGCGTCTGGGCTTCCTTGATGGAGGAGATGTCCGTCATCACGGAAATGTGATGGGTCAGCTTGCCCTCGGCATCGCGTACCGCGCTGATGCTCTGCAGCAAGGGAATCACCTGGCCATCCTTCCGGCGGTCGCTGATTTCGCCCTGCCAGTAGCCCTGCTTCTCCACGCTGCGCCACAGGGCCTCGTAGAAAGTCGCCTCGTGCAGGCCGGAGCCGAGCAGGCCGGGGTCCCGGCCGACCAACTCCTCGCGCGTGTAGCCGGTGATGCGCGTCACGGCAGCGTTGATTTCGATGATGCGGTTGTCGGCATCGGTGATGAGGATGCCGTCGGCGATCTGGCCGAAGACTTCGGCATACAGGCGCAGGTCGCGCTCCGTCTGTTTTTGTTCGGTGATGTCGCTGAACAGCATGACCGTCCTGGCGGCGTGGCCGGCATCGTCGAGGATTCGGGTGGCGATGACGCTGATATCGCGGCCCTCCATGGTCGCGTTGTGCGGCACGCCGTCGGCGCGGCGGCGAATGTCGTGCAGCGCCTCCGCGCAGGGGCAGAGCTCCTGAGCGGTCTTGCCGATCACCGCCGAGCGGGGCTTGCCGTCGAACAGCCATTCGCAGGCACGCGGGTTGCAGTCTTCGATGCGATCGTGGAGATCGAGCACGACGATGGCGGCGCCGATCGTGTCGAAGATGCTGCGGATCTCTTTCTGCGCGATCTTGAGCTGCTCGATCGTCGAGCTCAGGTGCGAATTGAGGAGCCGGAAGGAGTCGGCCACGATGCCGATGGGGTCGAGCGAGATCAGGCTCTCGTCGTCGAGTTCCTCGGGGCGCAACGGCAGCGTGCCAATGACCCCCAGCAGTTCGTCGACCTTGGCGCGTATGTAGCGCAGGGCTTCCTGCCGGGAGGGTTTTGCGTCCATGGCCTAGGCGTTACCGGAGATGTCGATGCGATAGCCGGCGGCGTCGCGCTGCACTGCGGCGCGGAAGCCCAAGCGCTCGGCAGTGGCCGGGATGGTTGCGGTGGCCTGCCGGTCGTCGGTCAGCACGGCGATCTTCACCTCGCCGGCGCGAAGCGCGGCGGCATTCCGGTTGATTTCCTTGAGGGTCAGCAGCAGGCAGGACGGGCAGATCTGGCCGCGGATGTCGATATCGATGGTTTGCGTCATGGCGGTTAA
>CAZPIE010000188.1:0-1313 GCA_964586275.1 uncultured Methyloversatilis sp.
GTACCGGACGCGCTAACGCCGCATCGCCGACCTCGGGCCACCCCGGGTTGATGAAACGCCAGGGGTTGCGGTCGGCAAGTAAGGCGTTCCACGCTAAAGCCGTCCGGGCGCCGTCCCGCCCGCGCCGACTTTCAGGAATCGGGCCTGACCTTGCGGAAGGCGCGCCAGATCGCGATGTCGTAGAGGATCTTCAGCGTGCCGCAGGCCACCAGCGGCGCGGCGAGCCAGCCGGCAGCGAATAGCGCGCCGCCAATGGCCGGGCTGGCGGCGGCCGCGAGGCTGCGCGGCACGGCGGTGAAGCTCGCGGCGGCGGCGCGTTCGGCCGGCGTGACCACCGCCATGACGAAGGCCGAGCGCGTCGGCACGTCCATCTGCGCGAGCGCGCTGCGCAGGAACAGCAGCGCCAGCGCGAGCGGCAGGCTCTCGGCGAAGGCGGCGAAAATCAGGCAAATGCTCGACGGGATGTGCGTGAACACCATCGTGTTGATCAGGCCGATGCGGCGCGCCACCCAGGGCGCGGCGAGCTGCGAGCCGGCGGAGAGCAGCCCGGCCCAGAAGAAGAAATTGCCGGCTGCGGCGAGCGAGAGGTCGAAGCGCTCGAACAGCCAGAGCGCCAGCAGCGTATTGACCAGCAGGCCGCCGGCGAAGGCATCGACCGAGAACAGCGCCGCCAGCTTGACGACAATCTTGCGTGACGGACCGAGGGGGGCGGGCGGCGCCGCCTGTTCATGCCGCCGATGGTTCGGCAAGTTGCGATACAGGAAGAAGATCGCTATGCCGGTCAGGCCATAGACGACGAACATCAGGCGGATGGCGTCGAGCTGCGCCATGCCGGCAGTCGTCAGCCATTGGGGGATTGCGACGGCCAGCGCACCGACGGCCGCGCATAGCGCGCCGATGAAGCTGTAGCGCGCGAACAGGAAGGTGCGCGCCTCGCCCTGCGCCGCCTCGGACAGGCGCGCATGCTCCAGCGGCAGGAAGACGCTGACGTCGCCGGCGCTGGGGTTCATCGTGCCGACGAAGGCGACCAGCAGCAGCGGCCAGAAGTCCGAGAAGCCGGCGAGCAGCAGGCCGGTGAGGCACATCAGCCAGGCGGCGGCGAGCAGCAGCCGGCGCTGCGGGAAGCGATGCCCCCACTGGCCGACCGCCAGCGTCATCAGCGCCGAGCCGAGCAGCGTCGCGGTGGAGACGAGCCCGACCTCCCACTTGCCCAGCCCGAGCGCGAGCAGATAGACGGGCAGCAGGATCGCCACGTAGCCGTCGGTGAAGGCCCGCAGCGCGCGGCCGATCAGCAGCAGGCGCGCTTCGGGCGC
>CAZPIE010000188.1:1413-3097 GCA_964586275.1 uncultured Methyloversatilis sp.
ATTTCGTCGTGGTAGCCGCGGTAGCGCGCCAGCGTCTGCGCGTTCTTGCCGTACTTGAGGTTGCCTTCGAGGATCGCCATGAAGCGGTCCTCTGCATCCCGCTGGGACGACACCTTCTCGATGCCGTCCCAGATGATGTCGACGAGCCGGTCGGCGTAGATGACGATACGCTCTTCCAGCGTGCGCAGCGTGTAATCCTTGACCGGCAGGCCGAGCTCGGCGGCTTCTTCAGCCGACAGGCCGCCGCGGATGTGCTTCTCCATGATGGCGGTAATCGCCACCGGCAGCCCGAGGGCCGCGCCCATCTCGGCGCCGATCTTGCCGTGCTCGATGTCGTGCGTCTTGGCCTTGCCGAGATCGTGGAACAGCGCGCCGCGGCCGACCAGCTCCATGTCGACCGTCGCCTTGCCGGCGGCGGTGACGCGCCGCGCGATCTCCAGCGCCTTGCCGGCGACCTTGAGCGAGTGGTCGAGGTCCTCGGCGCACATGCCCGCGTCCTGCAGCAGCTTGATGTCGGCCATGTCGAGGGAATAGTCGCGGCCCTTCTTGCGAATGCCGTAGTAGTCGAGCGCCTCGTCGCGCGTGGCGGCGTCCTTGCCCCAGATCTTCATGAGCTTGACGTCCATGTCCTCGCGCAGGTGCTCGATGTACTCGGCGACGCCCTCGTCGCCGTACTGCTCACGGATGAATGGCGCGAAGTCGAGCATGCGGGTGAAGTCATGGCGCTCGGCTTTCAATACCGGATCGTCGATCCAGGCGTGCAAGGCGGCGTAGTCCTTGCCGGTGCGGGACAGGCTGGTTTGCAGGTGCTTGGTGGTCGGGGGCATGGCGGACTCCTTGAAGAACGGGGTTAGCGAACGAAGGACAGCAGCAGGCCGAGCAGCGCGCAGGCGCCGATGACCTTCATGATGTCCACCTTGTATTTCCACAGGGCGAGGAAGGCGGCGATGGCGATCGCCACGGCGATGGCATCGAAAGCTCCGGCAAACGGCGCGGCCTCGCTGGCCTCCGGCCAGAAGGTATGCCAGGCGAAGAAGGCGGCCAGGTTGAGGATCACGCCGACCACGGCGGCGGTGATGGCGGTCAGCGGCGCAGTGAACTTGAGTTCGCCGCGCGTGGCTTCCACCATCGGCCCGCCGGCCAGGATGAACCAGAAGCTCGGCAGGAAAGTGAAGAAGGTCGCCACGGCCGCGCCGGCCATGCCGGCGGCGACCGGGTTGGCGAACACGGACTGGTCGACGGCGCCGAGGTAGCCGATCCAGGTGACGACCTTGATCAGAGGGCCAGGCGTGGTTTCGCCCAGGGCGAGGCCGTCCATCATCTGCGGGCCGGTGAGCCAGCCGAAATGCTCGACCGCGCCCTGATAGACGTAGGGCAGCACGGCATAGGCGCCGCCGATGGTGAGGAAGGCGGCCTTGGTGAAGAATTCGCCCATGTCGAACAGCGCCGGCGCGCCGCTGAGCGCCAGCATGACCGTTCCCCAGATCGCCACGAAGACGACCGTCACGGCGATCGACTTCGCCGGCGAGAACTTCGCGTGCGCTGGCGGCGGGGTGTCGTCGTCGAGGATGGCCGGGCCGACGGCCTTGCCGGCGGCGCCATGGCCGCCGCCGCCCGCCTTGAACTTGCCGGGCAGCAGCTTGCCGCCAATGGCGCCGAGGATGCCGGCGGCCAGCACGATCCA
>CAZPIE010000189.1:0-3084 GCA_964586275.1 uncultured Methyloversatilis sp.
CGGCGCGAGCTTGCCGGCCGCCGCGCCGGCGAGGATGGCGGTGTTGAGGCCCACCGTGAGCTTGAAATTCCTGTCGATCAGCGCCATGGTCGCGTTGGCGAGCTGCTTGGCGTCCGCGACGCGTTCGATGCCGCCTTCGAGCAGCGCGATGTCCGAGGTCAGGCGCGCGATGTCGGCGCCCTGCTGCATGGCGATGCCGACATGGGCGCCGGCCAGCGCCGGCGCGTCGTTGATGCCGTCGCCGACGAAGGCGATCTTCGCCCCCGCGTCCTTCATGCGCGCGACCAGCGCGGCCTTTTGCTCCGGCAGCAACTCGCCGTGGAACTCGTCGAGGCCCAGGGCGCCGGCGATTTCGGCGGCGCGCGCGCGATGGTCGCCGGTCAGCATGACGACCCGCTTCGCCCCGAGCGTCCGCAACCGGGCGACCGTGGCGGCGCTGGCGTCGCGCACCCGGTCCTTGAGCGCGATGACGCCGAGCAGCCTGCCGCCGAAGGCGATGAAGAGCAGCGTCTTGCCCTCGCGGAACAGGCGATCCACGCGCTTTTGTTGCGCCGCCGTGATCGGCACCCTTTCGTCCTCGACGACGAAATGCCGCGAACCGACGACGATGCGCTTGCCGTCGATGACGCTCGCCACGCCGTGCGCGGCGATGAACTCGACCTCCTTGTGGTCGAAGTGCCGCCCGTGGTTCTTGCGCGCGGCTTCGACGACGGCGAGCGCGAGCGGATGGAAATAATGCTCCTCGACCGAGGCCGCGAGGTCGATCAGGTCCTTGGCGGTGTAGGCCGCGTCGAAGGCGATCGAATCGGTGACGGCCAGTTGTCCGGTGGTGAGCGTGCCGGTCTTGTCGAACACGAAGGTATCCGCCTCGGCCAGCCGTTCGAGCACGTCGGCGCCCTTGACCAGGATGCCGCGCTTGCCGGCCTTGAACATCGACGCCTTGAAGGCCACCGGGGTAGCGAGTTTCAGGGCGCAGGAATAGTCGGCCTGCAGCACGGCGGCGGCCCGCCGCCAGTCGCCCGTCAGCAGCCAGGTCGCGCCGGCCAGTCCGAGCACGCCGGGGACGAGCCGGTCGGCCAGTTTCGCCGCCTTGAGCTGGACGTTGCTCTTCGCCGTCAGCGACTGTTCCACGTAATCGGCGATCCGCGCCGCCGCCGTCTTGCGGCCGAC
Source organism: uncultured Methyloversatilis sp. (assembly GCA_964586275.1). Lineage (GTDB taxonomy): Bacteria > Pseudomonadota > Gammaproteobacteria > Burkholderiales > Rhodocyclaceae > Sulfuricystis. The sequence continues at coordinate 1,171 of CAZPIE010000189.1, forward strand.
ATGCTCGGCGTAGATGCGCAGCCGGCCTTCCTCGACCACCGTGCCGGAGAGCACGGGATCGCCGCGCTTGCGCGCGACCGGCACGCTCTCGCCGGTCATCGCGGCCTCGTTGACCAGCGCCGCGCCGCCGAGCACCGTGCCATCCACCGGGAGGGTCGCGCCCGCGCCGACGATCACCGTCGCGCCGACGGCCACCTCGGCGGCTTCGACCTGCCGCTCGACGCCGTCTTCCTCGATCCACACCAGCCCGGTATCGGGCCGCAGCAGATTCTTCAGCATCTCGTCCGAGCGGCGCGCGATCGAATTTTCCAGATACTCGCCAAGCGCCAGCATGAACACCGTCGTGTTGGCGGCGAGGTAATCGCGGCTCGCGGTCGAGATCGCCACGGCCAGCGCTTCGAGCACGTGCGAGTTGATGCCTTCCTCGAACAGGTCCTCCAGCGCATCGCCGTAGAGTGGCAGCGAGACAGCCAGCGTCGCCGGCATCCGGAGCGGCGGCGGCAGCTTGTGGGTCGTCAGCAGCAGGGCGCCGCTGGCGATGACGGCGCCGAGCTCCTTCTGTGCCGCGCCGTTCGCGGCGGCTTGCGCGCGCGCCGGCAGGCGCAGGGCCAGAATGGCCCTGGCCAATTGGTCAACATCCGTCGCCCGCGCATCGAACTCCACCGCCAGCGAACGCGCCGCGACGTTGATGCGCGCGGCCTTCACGCCGGGCAGGTTCTCGATCGCCTGCGCGATGACGCGCGCGTCGAACGGCGCATGCGCAGACGCCCGGTAACGGAAGCGCACCCGCTCCGCCAGTCGATGCGCCGGCGCCAGGCTGGCGAAGGGCGACATGCCCATGCGGACTTACCCGGCGCTGCGCTTCTCCGCGGCCACCTCGGCCTTGAGGTCGGCCATCTGCTCCTTCATTTCCTCGATGCCGCCGGCGATGCCCGCATAGAGCTTCATCATGCCCTTCATCAGCTTGGCGCGCATTTCCTCGTCGCCCAGCACATACACGGCTGCCGCGCCGATCAGCGCGCCGACGATGAACTGCTCGTTGTTGCGCGAACCGACCAGGCCCTGCAGGTTGTGCAGGAAGCCGCCGTTCATGCCCGGCGCCGCGCCCAGGCCCATGGCATTCGCATTAAACATGCCGTCATGCATGGCGCCGTGGCCCCCCATGCCCCCCATGCCCCCCATGTCGCCCATGCCCGCCTGACCCCAGCCGGCGACGGCTTGCCGCTTATGCTTTTTCTTGCCCATCTTTGCCCTCCTTGGAAGTGTGCATCAGTTTCTCGATGACGGCGACGCTGGCCGCGCCCGCCGCCACGGCGATCAGCGCGCGGCCGGCGTCGCGCTGCCGCCAGGCCTGCGCGGCCATGCTGGCGGCGGCGAGCGAAGCGCCGCCCTGCAGGGCGAGGCGCAGGGTGCGCCGGTCCAGCGCGGGCATGCCCGGCCGTCCCTGGATGGCGGCGAGGAGACCGGCCGCGACCAGGCCCTGCACGAAGGCGCCGGGCGCCGGGCTGGCGCGATAACCGACCGGCATCGGCACGGCGGCGGGATAGCCCGCACCGGCCCGCGGCATCACGATGCCGCTCCGGCGACCGGTTTGGCCTTGATCGCCTTGGCTGTCTCGGTCGTCTTGGCGGCCGCGGGCTGGCGCGCGCCGGCAAGTTTTTTCACGGCGGGCTGCGCCTTGGCAGCGGGCTTTTCGAGCTTCGCCCGCATCTTCGCGGACGAGTGCTCGATCGCATCGAGACTCGAAACCGTGGCCTGGCGCAGTTTCTCCTTCGCGGCGCCGGTGGCCTGGCGCAACCTGTCCTGCGCCTTGTCGAGGCCGGCACGGGTGGTCTGGTTGCGCCACAGCTTGATGACGAGCGCGCCGGTCGCGATGCCGGCGACGAAAGGCAGCAGAGGCAGCATGTCAATTCT
>CAZPIE010000190.1:0-3077 GCA_964586275.1 uncultured Methyloversatilis sp.
CATGTCCGGGTCGGTCATGATCGTCGCCGGATTGCTGTTGACGAGGATGACCTTGAAGCCTTCCTCGCGCAGCGCCTTGCAGGCCTGGGCGCCGGAGTAATCGAACTCGCAGGCCTGACCGATGATGATCGGGCCGGCGCCGATGATGAGGATGGAGTGGATATCGGTGCGCTTAGGCATTTTTGTGTGTCTCCGCCGGGCCGCCCCAAGGAGACATGCGCTCCCCTGTGGGGGGCAGCGAGCCGGGTTTGCGAGCGTGGGGGGGCATTACTGTTCCATCATGCCGATAAAGCGATCGAACAGATAGGCGACGTCGTGCGGGCCGGGGCTGGCTTCGGGGTGGCCCTGGAAGCACAGCGCCGGGCGGTCGGTCCAGGCCAGGCCCTGCAGGCTGCCGTCGAACAGCGAGACGTGCGTCACCTTGATGTTGGCCGGCAGCGTCGCCGGGTCGACCGCGAAGCCGTGGTTCTGGCTGGTGATCAGCACCTGTCCGGAGTCGAGGTCCTTGACCGGGTGGTTCGCGCCATGATGGCCGAACTTCATCTTGAGCGTCTTGCCGCCGCCCGCGAGCGCCATCAGTTGGTGGCCGAGGCAGATGCCGAAGGTAGGGACCTTCCGGTCGAGAAATTCGCGAATGGCGCGGATCGCATAGTCGCAGGGCTCCGGGTCGCCGGGGCCGTTGGAGAGGAAGACGCCGTCCGGGTTCATGGCCAGCACCTCGGCGGCCGGGGTCTGCGCCGGCACGACGGTCAATTTGCAGCCGCGCGACGCCAGCATGCGCAGGATGTTGCGCTTGACGCCGAAGTCGTAGGCCACGACATGGAAGCGCTCCTGTTTCGGCGCCGTATAGCCGGCGCCGAGTTTCCACTCGCCCTCGGTCCAGGCGTAGGGCCGGTCGACCGTGACCACTTGGGCGAGGTCCATGCCGGCCAGGCCGGGGAAGGCGCGCGCCTGGGCGATGGCGTCATCGGCATTCGGGTTGTCGCCGGTCATCAGGCAACCGGCCTGCGCGCCCTTCTCGCGCAGGATGCGCGTCAGCTTGCGGGTGTCGATGTCGGCGATGCCGACGACGTTGCCGGCCTTCAGATAGTCGGAGAGGGTCTGTTCGGAACGGAAGTTCGAGGCAAGCAGCGGCAGGTCGCGGATCACCAGTCCGGCAGCGTAGATGCGGCCGGCCATTTCACCCGCTGCACCTTCCACGTCTTCGCGGTTGACGCCGGTGTTGCCGATGTGCGGGTAGGTGAGGGTGACGATCTGGCGCGTGTAGGAGGGATCCGTGAGGATTTCCTGGTAGCCGGTCATGGCGGTGTTGAACACCACCTCGCCGACGCTGGCGCCGGCGGCGCCGATACCCTTGCCCCGAAATACCGTCCCGTCGGCGAGAGCAAGCAAGGCGGACGGGAATGCGGTCAAAATCGGGCTCCTGGCGGGTTTATTGCATTGCACCAATCCCTGCAAACCAGAGACTTGGCCAAACCGCGCCATTGTAGCCGATTAGCGTAATCCCAGCACGTCCTGCATGTCGAAGAGGCCGTTCTGCCTGCCGCGCAGAAAGCGTGCGGCACGCAGCGAGCCGAGCGCATAGGACATGCGGCTGGCCGACTTGTGGGTGATCTCGATGCGTTCGCCGGCGCCGGCGAACAACACCGTGTGGTCGCCGACGATGTCGCCGCCACGAATGGTCGAGAAACCGATCTGCGTGGCCGGCCGCTCGCCGGTGTGGCCCTCGCGGCCGTAGACCGCGCAGTCCTTGAGGTCGCGGCCGAGCGCGGCGGCGACCACCTCGCCCATGCGCAGCGCCGTGCCGGAAGGCGCATCGACCTTGTGGCGGTGGTGGGCCTCGATGACCTCGATGTCGTAGCCTTCGTTGAGGATGCGCGCGGCGACGTCGAGCAGTTTGAAGACGGCATTGACGCCCACAGCCATGTTCGGCGCGAAGACGATCGGGATGTCTTTCGCCGCGGCTTCGATCTGCCGCTTCTGCTCGGCGCTGAAACCCGTGGTGCCGATCACCATGTGCACGCCGCGGCGGCGGCAGATGTCCAGATGCTTGAGCGTGCCCTCGGGACGCGTGAAGTCGATCAGGCAGTCGGCCTTGGCGAGCGCGGCATCCGCATTGTCCTCGATATCGAAGGCGGCAGCCAGCACGGCGTCGGGGGCGGCATTGACGGCTTCGATCAGCATCTTGCCCATGCGCCCCCTTGCGCCAGCAATGGCGTAGCGAATCGTGCTCATCTTGTTCAGTCTTTCTTGGGGGTGGCCGGCACTTCGATGACGCGTGCGGCGGGCGCTCGCGCCGCGCTTGGCGCGGCTTCGGTCTCGGCCACGACATCGCCGCCGACACGAACCAGCTTGCCTTCCTCGAAGAAGACCACGAGGCGGCGCAACTGCGTCTCGCCGCGTCCCGGCTGGAAGCGATAGACGTAGTCCCAGCGGTCGGCATGGAACATGTCGGCCACCAGCGGCGTGCCGAGCGCAAAGCGCACCTGCTCGCGGCTCATGCCCGGTTTGAGTTTGGCCACCATGTCCTGGGTGACGTAATTGCCCTGGCGCACGTCGATGCGGTAGGGCGAGAGGCGGGAGGCGATATCCGGCGTATTCGAGCAACCGGCGAACAGCAGGGCCGGGAACGTCAGCAGCAAAAGTCGTGACAGCATGAGGGGATGGGCGGGAACGGAGGGGAGGCAGAAAGGCTATATCATACGGCCATCCACGGCTTCTTTGCACTGACCCGGCCCATCCACGACCATGACTGACCGCGCCGAACTCCAGAATATTGGCCTCAAGGCCACCGCGCCGCGCATGACCATCCTCGACTTGTTCCGCAAGTCGAAGACGCGCCATCTCGCCGCCGAGGATGTCTATCGCCAGTTGCTTGCCGAAAACTTCGATATCGGCCTCGCCACCGTTTATCGTGTGCTGACCCAGTTCGAGCAGGCCGGCCTGCTCGAACGCCACCACTTCGAATCCGGCAAGTCGGTATTCGAACTCAAGGACGGCAAACACCACGACCATCTGGTCTGCCTGAACTGCGGACGTGTCGAGGAGTTCGCCGATCCCGAAATCGAGCGCCGGCA
>CAZPIE010000191.1:0-3072 GCA_964586275.1 uncultured Methyloversatilis sp.
GTCCGCCTCGGCCTGCGCCTTGCGGAAGTCGAGCTTGCCTTCGTAGATGGCGCGGCCGGTGATGGCGCCCATGATGCCTTCGTCGGCAACGGCACAGAGCGCCTTGACGTCGGCCAGGCTGGCGATGCCGCCGCTGGCGATGACGGGGATGCGCAGCGCCTGCGCGAGCTTGACAGTGGCCTCGACGTTGGCGCCGGTGAGCATGCCGTCGCGCCCGATGTCGGTATAGATCACCGCCTCGACGCCGTAGTCCTCGAACTTCTTCGCGAGGTCGATGACGTCGTGGCCGGTCAGCTTCGACCAGCCATCGACGGCGACCTTGCCGTCCTTGGCGTCGAGTCCGACGATGATGTGGCCGGGGAAGGCCGTGCAGGCATCGTGCAGGAAGCCGGGATTCTTCACGGCAGCCGTGCCGATGATGACGTAGCCGATGCCGTCATCGAGACAGCGCTCGATGGTGTCGAGATCGCGGATGCCGCCGCCAAGCTGGACGGGGATCTCGTCGCCGACCTCCTCGAGGATGACCTTGATGGCCGGCTCGTTCTTCGGCTTGCCGGCAAAGGCGCCGTTGAGGTCGACGAGGTGCAGGCGGCGGGCGCCCTGCTCGATCCAGTGGCGCGCCATCGCGGCGGGGTCTTCGGAAAACACCGTGGCATCGTCCATGAGGCCCTGTTTCAGGCGCACACAATGCCCGTCTTTCAGGTCAATCGCGGGGATCAGCAGCATGATGGAACGGATGAGTGGGACGTGGATGGCGAAAAAGATCAAGGATTCCAGCGCATGAAGTTTTCGAGCAGCCGCAAACCCGCGGCCGCACTCTTCTCGGGATGAAACTGCACGGCGAAGATGTTAGCGCGGGCCACCGCGCTGGTAAACGCGATGCCGTAGTTCGTCGTGCCGGCGATCACGTCCGGCTGGGCCGGCTCGACATGGTAGCTATGCACGAAATAATAGCGCGTGCCGTCGGCGATGCCCTCCCAGAGCGGATGGGGAGCCGCCTGCCAGACCTCGTTCCAGCCCATGTGCGGCACCTTGAGGCGCGCACCGGACTGATCGAGCAGCGCGTCTTCCGGGAAGCGGCGCACCTTGCCGGGGAACAGGCCGAGGCCGGCGACATCGCCCTCCTCGCTATGCCCGAACAGCATCTGCAAGCCGATGCAGATGCCCAGGAAGGGCTTCGCGCCCGCGGCGCGCACCACGGCATCGGCCAGATCGCGCGCATTGAATTCGCGCATGCAGTCGGGCATCGCGCCCTGGCCGGGCACGATGATCCGTTCGGCATCGGCCAGCACCCGCGGCTCGGCGGTGACGACGACTTTGTATTCCGGGGCGACATGCTCGACCGCCTTCGCGACGGAGCGCAAATTCCCCATGCCGTAATCGACGATTGCGACGGTTTTCATCTCGCTTGCGGAGTCGGTCTAAAGGCTGCCCTTGGTCGATGGCACCGCCCCGGCGGCACGCGGATCGGCGCCGATGGCCATCCGCAGGGCGCGGGCGAAGGCCTTGAACACCGCTTCGGCCTGATGGTGCGCATTGTCGCCGCGCAGGCCGTCGATATGCACGGTGATGCCGGCATGGTTGACGACCGCCTGGAAGAACTCGCGCACGAGATCGACATCGAACTCGCCGATCCGGGCGCGCGTGAATTCGACGTTGAAGCTCAGCCCCGGCCGGCCGGAGAGGTCGACGACGACGCGCGAGAGCGCCTCGTCGAGCGGCACGTAGGCATGCCCGTAGCGCGTCAGCCCCTTCTTGTCGCCGAGGGCCTGCGCCAGCGCCTGTCCCAGCGTGATGCCGACATCCTCGACGGTGTGGTGCGCATCGATGTGCAGGTCGCCCTTGGCATCGATGGCCAGGTCGATCATCCCGTGGCGGGCGATCTGGTCGAGCATGTGGTCGAAGAAGCCGACGCCCGTCGCCAGTTGCGACTTGCCCGCGCCGTCCAGATCGAGCCGGACGCGGACTTGGGTTTCCAGCGTGTTGCGAGAAATTTCAGCGGTGCGCATGGCGAGGCATAATACCACCCCATCGTTTTTCCGACCGTGCCGACCCCGCCATGAGCCGATTCTGGAGCGCGACCGTTCGCGCCTTGCAACCCTATGTCCCCGGCGAGCAGCCCAAGCTGGCCAATCTCGTCAAGCTCAACACCAACGAGAACCCCTACGGCCCGAGTCCGAAGGCGCTGGCGGCGATGCAGGCCGAGCTTGGCGACTCGCTGCGGCTCTATCCCGACCCGGAAAGCCTGCGCCTGCGCGAGGCCGTCGCGGCTTTCTTCGGCAACATCGCGCCCCAACAGGTCTTCGTCGGCAACGGTTCCGACGAGGTGCTGGCGCATGTCTTCCTGGCGCTGCTGAAGCAGGATCGGCCACTCCTGTTCCCGGACATCACCTACAGCTTCTATCCGGTCTATTGCAGGCTCTACGGCGTCGATTACAAGACCGTGCCGCTCGACGACCACTTCGCCCTGCGCGTCGCCGATTACGCCCAGCCCAACGGCGGCATCGTCATCGCCAACCCCAACGCGCCGACCGGTCGCGCCCTGCCGCTGGCCGAGATCGAGGCCTTGCTCGACGCCCATCCGGATTCCGTGGTGGTGATTGACGAGGCCTATATCGATTTCGGTGGCCAATCTGCCGTCCCGCTGGTGAATCGCTACCCCAACCTGCTGGTGGTGCAGACGCTCTCCAAGTCGCGTTCGCTCGCCGGCCTGCGCGTCGGTTTCGCCATCGGCCACCCCGAACTCATCGACGGGCTGCAACGCGTCAAGAACAGCTTCAACTCCTATCCGCTCGACCGCTTCGCCCAGGCCGGCGCGACCGCCGCGATCGAGGACCGCGACTGGTTCGACCGCACACGGCAGGCGGTCATCCGCACCCGCGACGCCCTGACGCGAGAGCTGCAAACGCTGGGATTCGAAGTCCTGCCCTCGGCAGCGAACTTCGTCTTCGCGCGGCATCCGCGCCTCGACGCCGAAAAGTCGGCGCTGGCGCTACGGCAGCGCGGCATCATCGTGCGCCACTTCCGCCAGCCGCGCATCGAGCAGTTCCTGCGCATCACCGTCGGCACCGA
>CAZPIE010000192.1:0-3019 GCA_964586275.1 uncultured Methyloversatilis sp.
AGCACCTCGTCGAGCATCTTCTTGGCGTCGCCGAACAGCATGCGGTTGTTGTCCTTGTAGAAGAGCGGGTTGTCGACCCCCGCGTAGCCGGAGGCCATCGAGCGCTTCATGACGATCGAGGTCTTCGCCTTCCAGACCTGCAGCACCGGCATGCCGGCGATCGGGCTGGTCGGGTCGTCCTCGGCCGCCGGATTGACGATGTCGTTGGCGCCGATCACCATCGCCACGTCGGTGTCCGGAAAGTCATCGTTGATCTCGTCCATTTCCAGGACGATGTCGTAGGGCACCTTGGCTTCGGCGAGCAGCACGTTCATGTGGCCGGGCATGCGGCCGGCCACGGGGTGGATGCCGAAGCGCACATTGACGCCCTTGGCGCGCAGCAGCGTGGTGATTTCGAAGACGGTGTGCTGCGCCTGGGCGACCGCCATGCCGTAGCCGGGCACGATGATGACGTTCTTCGCCTCGCGCAACAGCTCGGCGGTCTCCTGCGCCGACACCGCCGTCACCTCGCCGGCGGGCTGCGCGCCGGCGGCGGCAGCGGCGGACGGCTTGGCGCCTTCGCCCGTGCCGAAGCCACCGGCAATCACGCTGATGAAGTTGCGGTTCATCGCGCGGCACATGATGTAGGACAGGATCGCGCCCGAGGAGCCGACCAGTGCGCCGGTGACGATCAAGAGGTCGTTCGACAGCATGAAGCCGGTGGCGGCAGCCGCCCAGCCCGAGTAGCTGTTGAGCATCGAGACGACCACCGGCATGTCGGCGCCGCCGATGGCCATCACCATGTGCACGCCGAACAGCAGGGCGACGACGGTCATCACGATCAGCGGCAGCATGCCCGCGGCGATGTCGGGCGCGTTGATGAACTCGCGGCCGTACCAGATCGCGACCAGCAGGCCGGCGAGGTTGAGCCAGTGGCGGCCCGGGATCAGCATCGGCTTGCCGCCGATCTTGCCCGAGAGCTTGCCGAAGGCGATCACCGAGCCGGAGAAGGTCACCGCGCCGATGAGGATGCCGATGTAGATCTCGACCTCGTGGATGGTCTTCTCGACGCCGGTATAGGCGATCGAGGTGTCGATATAGCTGGCGAAACCGACCAGGCAGGCGGCCAGGCCGACCAGGCTGTGCATCAGCGCGACGAGTTCCGGCATCTGCGTCATCTTGACGACGCGCGCGGCATAGAGGCCGATGCTGGCGCCGACCGCCATCGCGCCGGCGATCCACGGCAGGCCGGCCAGCGTCACGCGCGGGCCGAAGACCGTGGCCAGCACGGCGATGGCCATGCCGACGATGCCATAAACGTTGCCGCGCCGGGCGGTTTCGGGATTGGACAGGCCGCCCAGGCTGAGGATGAAGAGAATCGCTGCGCCGAGGTAGGCGACGATGGTGAGGCTTTCGGTCATGATCTTCTACCCCTTCACTTGTGGAACATCGCCAGCATGCGGCGCGTGACGGCGAAGCCGCCGAACATGTTGATCGCGGTCAGCGCGACGCCGACCACGGCGAGGGCGAGAATCCACCCGTCCGGCCGGCCGCCGGCTTCCCCCAGCGGCGGCGCCACCTGCACCAGCGCCCCGACGCAAATGATGCTCGAGATCGCGTTGGTGACGCTCATCAGCGGCGTGTGCAGCGCGGGCGTGACGTTCCAGACCACCATGTAGCCGACAAAGCAGGCCAGCACGAAGACGGTGAAATGGCCGAGGAAACTCGCCGGGGCGTAAGCGCCGACGAACCAGAAGGCCAGCGCGCCGAGGCCGAACAGCACGGCCAGGGGCTTTGCCGGCAGCGGTCCGCTCGATCCGTGGCCATGCGCGGATTTCTTCTCGGCCGGGGCGGCGGCCCTGGCGGCGACGGCAGGGGGCGCGGGCAATTTCGGCGCGGGAGCCGGCCAGGTCAGCTCGCCCTGCCTGAGGACGGTGAGGCCGCGGATGGCGTCGTCCGCGAAGTTGGGCAGGAAGCTGCCGGCGGCCGGATCGGCGCTTTGCGTCTTGACCAGTTCCTCGGTGAGGCGGAACAGGTTGGTGGCGTAAAGCGTCGAGGACTGCTTGGCGAGCCGCGAGGGCAGGTCGGTATAGCCGATGATCGTCACGCCGTGCTTCACCACCGCCTGGCCGGGCTCGGTCAGCTCGCAGTTGCCGCCCTGCTCGGCCGCCATGTCGACGATCACGCTGCCCGGCTTCATGCTCTGCACCATCTCGGCGGTGATCAGCCGCGGGGCAGGCTTGCCGGGGATCAGGGCGGTGGTGATGATGATGTCGACTTCCCGCGCCTGCTGCGCGTACATCGCGCGCTGCGCCGCCTGGAATCCTTCGGACATCACCTTGGCGTAGCCGCCGCCGCCGGAGCCCTCCTCCTCGTAATCGACCTTGACGAATTCGCCGCCCATCGACTTGACCTGGTCGGCGACTTCGGCGCGCGTGTCGTTGGCGCGCACGATCGCGCCGAGGCCGGCGGCGGTGCCGATCGCCGCGAGGCCGGCCACGCCGGCGCCGGCGATGAAGACCTTGGCCGGCGGCACCTTGCCGGCGGCGGTGATCTGGCCGGCGAAGAAACGGCCGAAGGCGTTGGCCGCCTCGATCACGGCGCGATAGCCGCTGATGCCCGCCATCGAGGTCAGCGCGTCCATCTTCTGTGCGCGACTCAGCATGCGCGGCAGGCAATCGACGGCCAGCACGGTGGCCCGTTTCGCGGCGAGCGCCTGCATCAGTTCGGGATTCTGGGCCGGCCAGACGAAGCTGACGAGCGTCCCGCCTGTTTTCATCAGCGCGACTTCGGCCAGGCTCGGCGGACGCACCTTGAAGACGATGTCGGACTGCGCCCAGAGTTCGGCGGCGCTGCCGGCAATGACTGCGCCGGCAGCGCGGTAGGTATCGTCGGCGCAGTTCGCGGCATCGCCTGCCCCGCTTTCGACGGCCACGGAAAAGCCCAGCTTGACCAGTTTCTCGACAACCTCCGGCACCGTGGCGACGCGTTTCTCGCCCGGGAAGGTCTCCCGCGGAACCCCTATCTGCAATGCCATGTT
>CAZPIE010000193.1:0-3014 GCA_964586275.1 uncultured Methyloversatilis sp.
CGATTGCGCCAGGCGAAGCGGCCAGCTTCGATCAGGCTGACCGCGCCGTAGTCGAAGCGCAAGCCGAACCAGTTTTTCTCGCCGGCCAGTTCGGCGGCGCAGACCTTGAAGACCCCGGCGTGGGCGACGAGGATCGCTTCGTCCGGCAGGGTTGCGAGAAAGGCGGCGACGCGCTTGCGCAGTGCCGCGACCGCCTCGCCGCCGGGCGGCACGAAGTGGAAGGGATCGGCCGCCCAGGCATCGAGCAGCTTGCGGTCGAGCGCATCCCAAGGCTGCATCTCCCAGTCGCCGAAATCGATCTCGCGGATGCGCACATCGAATACCGGCGCGGGATGCAGCAATTCCGCAAGCCGGCGGCAGCGCGTCAGCGGGCTGGAATAGATCGGCGCGCCTGCCGGCAGCAAGGGCTGCAACGCGGCGGCGTGGCAGGCGGGATCGTCGGCCAGCGGCAGGTCGGTGGCGCCGTAGCAGGTGCCCGGCGCGACCGCCGGCGGCGGATGCCTTACCAGATACAGACGCACCGTATTAGCCCCCCACGCTCGCAAAACCGCTCGCTGCCCCCCACAGGGGGGCGAGCGGTGCTTGGGACGGCCCAGCGCACAGCATTCCAAGGTAGAAGGCGAGTTCGGCCAGCTGCTGCGTCGCGCCCAGGCAGTCTCCCGTGTAGCCGCCGAGGCGCTTCACAAAAGTGCGCGCGGCCAGCCAGGTCGCCGCCGCGACGAGCGCCAGCGCGACGGCGACTTGCGCCCAGGGCAGGAACAGGCAGGGCGCGAGACCGCACAGCGCCGCGAAGGCCAGCTCGCCCTTGCCAAGCCGCGTGGCGAGCGGTTTCGCCTTGCCTTCCTCTCGTGCGTAATCGAGCGCATAGATCAGCGTCGTCGAGGCCAGGCGCGAGACGCTGTGGCCGGCGATCAGCAGCAGGGCGAACGTCGGCGCCGGCAGGACGGCATGTTCGCTCAGCGCCGCGAACTTGAGCAGCAGCGCGAGGCCGAGGCCGATGGCGCCGTAGCTGCCGATGCGCGAATCCTTCATGATGGCGAGCGCCTGCTCGCGCGTCCGGCCGCCGCCGAGGCCGTCGATCGTGTCAGTCAGGCCGTCTTCATGAAACGCGCCGGTGACGAGTACGGTAGCCGCCATGCCCAGCAGCACGGCGACGGCGGGCGGCCAAAACTGCATGGCAATAAGCGTGATAGCCGCGCCGCCGGCGCCGACGATCCCGCCGATGGCCGGGAACCAGCGCGCCGCGTGGTTCAGTTGCTCGGTCGAATGACCGACCCAGGCGGGCGCCGGCAGCCGCGTGAAGAAGCGCAGCGCGGCGAAAAAGTATTCGGCTTCGAGCGAGAAACGCGCCGGGCCGCCCCAAGCGTTTCTCTGCCCCATGGGGGGAGAACGACGCGCAGCGGCGTTTTCGGGGGGGGGTTTATTGCTCACAACTTTTCCGACACGCCCGCCGATTCGAAGCTCGCCATTTCGTTGAGGAAGGCGCAGGCGGCGCGCAGCAGCGGCCAGGCCAGTGCCGCCCCGGTGCCCTCGCCGAGACGCAGGTCGAGCGTCATCAGCGGCGCGACGCCGAGGGCGGCGAACTGCACGCGATGGCCGGGTTCGACCGAGGCGTGGCAGAACACCGCGTAGTCGGGGAAGGCGGGGGCGAGCCGCGCCGCGACCAGCGCCGCCGCGCCGCAGATGAAGCCGTCGACGAGCACCAGCATCCGGCGTTGCGCCGCCGCCAGCATGCCGCCCGCCATCATCGCGATCTCGAAACCGCCATAGCGCGCGAGCACGGCGAGGGGATCGTCGCTGCGTGCGGGCCAGTTCGCCAGCGCCTGTTGCAGCAGCGCCCGCTTGCGGGCGAGACCGGCATCGTCGAGTCCGGTGCCGCGCCCGACGCACTCCGCCAGCGGCGCGCCGGTCAGGCAATGGGTGATGAGCGCGGCCGAGGCCGTGTTGCCGATGCCCATCTCGCCGAAACCGACGACCTCGCATCCCTCCGCCGCGAGTTGCGCGACGATCTGCGCGCCACGCTCCATGGCCAGCGCGCATTGCTCCGCGGTCATCGCCGCGCCATCCAGATAACTTGCCGTCCCGCCAGCGCCGACTTTTGCATCGACCAGTCCCGCGCGCGGACCGAAGTCGTGCGCGACGCCGGCATCGACGATGCTGAGTCCCAGCCCGTTGGCGCGGGCGAAGACGTTGATCGCCGCGCCGCCGGCGAGGAAGTTTTCGACCATCTGCCAGGTCACCTCCTGCGGATAGGCCGAGATGCCGTGCTTCGCCGCGCCGTGGTCGGCGGCGCAGACGACCAGGTGGGGCCGGTTCAGGGTCGGCGCGAGCGAGCCGCGCACGCGGCCGATCTGGAAGGCCAGCGCTTCGAGCCGTCCGAGTGCGCCGAGGGGCTTGGTCTTGCCGTCGATCTTGCGGCGCAGGGCCGCGTCGAGGCTGGGGTCGGGAGAGGCGAGACAAAACTCCATGGCGGCACGGGCGAAAAAATGCGCATGATAACCTTGCGCCATGATCGAACTCGTCATCGGCGGCGCGCGCTCGGGCAAGAGCGCCTACGCGGAACGGCAGGCGCGCGCATCGCACGCGGGCGGCCGGCCGGTCGTCTATCTCGCCACGGCCCAGGCGCTCGACGCCGAAATGGCGGAGCGCATCGCCCATCACCGCGCGCGGCGTCCGGCCGATTGGCGCAGCGTCGAGGAACCGGTCGCGCTCGCCGACGCGCTGACGCGCGTAGCCGTGTCCGACGCCTGCGTGCTGGTCGATTGCCTGACGCTGTGGCTGACCAACGTGCTGCTCGCCGGACGCGACGATGAAATCGAACGCCTGCTCGCCGCCCTGCCGACCTTGCCCGGACAGCTCATCCTCGTCAGCAACGAAGTCGGCTGGGGCATCGTGCCCGAGAACGCGCTGGCGCGCCGCTTCCGCGACGAACAGGGGCGGCTCAACCAGCGCGTCGCCGCGCTGGCCGACCGGGTCACGCTGGTGGCGGCGGGGCTGCCGCTGACGCTCAGGTA
>CAZPIE010000194.1:0-2998 GCA_964586275.1 uncultured Methyloversatilis sp.
GCGCGACTTCAAGGCGGCCGGCATCGAGATCCCCTTCCCGCAGCGCGAGGTGCGCCTGCTGCAATAAAGTCGGCGCTGGGCCGTCCCGAGCCGACGTTCGCCCCCCGGTGGGGGGCAGCGAGCCGGGGTTGCGAGCGTGGGGGGCCAATACAGTCGGCGCTGGGCCGTCCCGAGCCGACGTTCGCCCCCCGGTGGGGGGCAGCGAGCCGGGGTTGCGAGCGTGGGGGGCCAATACAGTCGGCGCTGGCGGGACGGCGCCGCTGGCTACAGCAGCTTGAGCAGGGTCTCCCGGTCCGGCCCGCGCGGATCGAGCTGCCGCACCTCGACCCCGACGTCGCTTTCCGCGAAGGCGGTGGCGGCCTTCAGGGCGGCGCCGTCGATTGCCAGCGGATGGGCCGACAGCAGCACGAAGTCGTCGCCCATGACGCGGAACACCAGGGCTTCCGGAAACATTTCGATCAGGGCGCGCGAAAAGCTGGCCAGTGCTTCGTTGCCCGCCGCCCAGCCGAGCTCCTCGTTGAGGCGCGAAAAATTGCGCAGCATGACCAGGTAGGCGTGGGTCAGGTGCCCGGGCAGGCCGTTGCGCAGCATGATCTGCAGGTAGTTGGCGTTGTGCGTGCCGGTGAGCTGGTCGTCGAAGAAATAGGCGAAACGCTGGTGCTCGATGGCCGTCTTCGGCATCTGGTCGACGGTCGCGGGTGGCTGCACGTCGCGCAGGGCCGTGCAGGCCGCGGCGACGACGTCGGCGGCGAAGCGCGTGCCGGCCTGCTGGCGCAGCTCCGCCAGCGCCGCCGGCACTTCCTTGCGCGCCTTGTAGATGCGGTTGCTGACCATCGCGTCGAAGCTGTCGGCCACCGCCATGATCTGCGCCAGGCGCGGAATCTGGCCGCGCGTCAGACCGCGCGGATAACCCGAGCCGTCCTCGCGCTCGTGGTGCGCACGCATGATCTCGGCCAGGTCCTTGTACATGTCGATGCGGTTGAGCGTCTCGTAACCTTCCTCGGCATGCTGCTTGATGAGCTCGTACTCGAGCGGCGTGAGGATGCCGGGCTTGAGCAGCACCGCGTCGGGAATCGCGATCTTGCCAATGTCGTGGAGGGTGGCGGCGCGCTTGAGCTTCTCGATCTCGGCCGCGTCGAGGCCGAGCTGGCGGGCGATCAGTTCGCAATACTGCGCGACGCGGCGCGTGTGGCCGGCCGTGTAGGTATCGCGCTTCTCAATCATGTCGACGAGCGAGAGGATGGTTTCCTCGTAGTTGGCGACGCGTTCCCGTTCGAGCCGCGCGGCCTCGGCATGGCGCGTGTAGGCATGGATGGCGAAGCCGATGTCGCCGGCGAGCTGTTCGAGCATGGCGACTTCTTCCGGGTCGAAACCCTCGCCGCGCCCGCTCAGCACGCACAGATGACCGATCGGTGGCGCGTAGGCGTCGTGCCGCAGCGGCAGGGCGACGACGGCACGGATGCCGGCCTCGGCGAGCTCGGGCACGATGCGCGCGGGGTTTCGCTCGATCACGGTGCGGTTGGCGGCGAGCGCCGCGCGGCTCGGCCCCTTGTCGCGGCAGCTCGCAAAGTTGCGCATGATTTCGGCCGGCCCGTAGGACTTCGCCGCCACTTCCATCTGGCCGTCGCGCAGGAGCCCGATCCAGGCGAACTTGTAATCGGTGCCGGCAATCAGGCGGTCACAACAGGCCTTGAGCATTTCGTCCAGCGAGTTCGACGTGATCAGGATCTGATTGACATCGGCCACCGTCTCGACGACGTTGCGCTGGAAGCGTTCGCGCTCGAGCAGCTGTTCGACTTCGGCGGTGCGACCGTTCACCCGCTCCTCCAGGGTGGCGTTGAGCGCCTCGAGGGCGCGCCGGCTGGCGCGCAGGCGGCGATTCGCGCGCACGACGACGAGGGTTGCCCCGCTGGCCAGCAGCGTGAAACCGAGCGCCAGTGCGACCCAGTGGCCGTATTGCGCGAGCACTTCGCGCAGCGTTGGCTTGCCATGCGACTCGTAGGGGCCGATGCGCAGTTCGCGCAGGGCCTCATGCACCGGCTGGTAGTTGAGCGGCAGGGTCCAGCCGGCGATGTTGCCGGCCAGCGCGGCAGGAGCGTCGGCCGGCATTTCCATCAGCGCGATCGCCACCTGGACCGCCAGCGCTTCCGGCACATGGCGGAGGCGCGCGATCGGCCATTCCGGATAGAGCGGCGTGCTCAGCAGCAGCGGGAAACCCTCGACATGCTGCCTGTTGAGGACGAAAAAGTCCTCGAGCCGGATCTTGCCCTCGGCGGCCATCAGTTCGAGGGTCTCCGTGCGCACCGTGCCGGCATCCGCCTTGCCATCCCTTACCGCATATACGACCGCATCGTGGGTGCCGGCGAAATCGAGCCGCGTGAAGTCGCGTTCCGGACGGATGCCCTGGCGTTGCAGCTCGCGCCAGCCGATGTGCCAGCCGCCGAAGGAGCTGACATCGGCCGCCACGAAGGATTTGCGTTTCAGGTCGGCGAGCGTGCGGATGTCCTTGCGGTCGGCGCGGGCGAAGATCGCGCCGCCGAGGGTGCTGTGCCCGCTGCCGCTGATGAAGCGGGTTTTCAGGGTGGCGATGGCGCTGACGCCGTAGAGCGACTCGAGCTCGACGTAGTAGGACGGATTGGTCAGGACGAAATCGATCTTGCCCTGCCGCACGGCGAGGCGCACCTCATCGAAACCGAGCGCCTCGATGCGGAAGCGGTGGCCGGGCAGCCGGCGTTCCAGGTAGGCGGCGGTGGCGGCCCAGCTTTCGTGGGCCTTGTCGGGGCCGCGCAAGGCCAGCACGCCGATGCCGACATCCGCCGCGCAGACGGCGGTCGCCCACCAGCCGATCAGCAAGAACCGCGTGAGGAAAGACCTCATACCACCTCCCGCGGGGATTATCGCCGCAAAAAGCCGGCGGAGGGTGCGTCGCGCCGGCGCGGCGCGGGTGCTGACTTACTCGGGCACGCAGATCTCGCCGCCCAGCATCGCCCGGATCGTG
>CAZPIE010000195.1:0-2990 GCA_964586275.1 uncultured Methyloversatilis sp.
ATAGCGGCCCGCCTCCTCGTCCGAATGGAAGCTCGACTCGAGGATCCAGCCGCGATGCTCGGCGATGAAGCCGGTGACGCGCGCGATGATGCCGCTGCGGTCGGGGCAGGAGGCGGCGAGCGTGTAGAAGCGGTCCCGGTGCATGTCAGATGCGGGCAGCGGCCTTGTCGATCTCGGCACGCAGTTCGGCGTAGTTCAGCGTCACCGGAAACTGCGGGAATTCGTCGATGACGTTTTGCGGCGGATGGAACAGGATGCCCGCATGCGCCTCGGCCAGCATCGCCGTGTCGTTGTAGGAATCGCCGGCGGCGATCACCTTGAAGTTGATTTCCTTGAAGCGCCGCACGGATTCCATCTTCTGGTTCGGCATGCGCAGGTGGTAGTTGACCACCCAGCCGTCTGCATCCGCTTCCATCTTGTGGCAGAACAGTGTCGGGAAGCCAAGCTGCGCCATCAGCGGCATGGCGAACTCGTAGAAGGTGTCGGAGAGGATGATGACCTGGTAGTCGCGGCGCAGCGCGTCGAGGAAATCCCGCGCGCCGGCCATCGGCCCCATGCCGGCGATGACCTGCTGGATGTCGGGCAGGCCCAGTTTATGTTGCTTCAGCAGCGCCAGCCGGTACTTCATCAATGCATCGTAGTCCGGCTCGTCGCGCGTGGTGCGGCGCAGCTCGGGAATCTTCGTGCGCTCGGCGAATTCGATCCAGATCTCGGGGACGAGCACCCCTTCGAGGTCGAGACAGACGAGTTGCACGGCGGGCTCCCTGAATAAAAGCGCGGATTCTACTCGGGGCGTTCGAGCCATTCGTGGATTTCGAGCCAGCGGGATTCGGCGGCCTCGATGCCGGCCGCCAGCGCGGCATCCTGGCGGGCCAGTGCGGCGGCGGCGGCGTGGTCGGCATACAGCTCCGGATCGGCGAGCCGTCCCGCCAGCGCCGACTTTTCGGCCTGCAATTGGGCGAGTTGCCGGTCGAGCTGCTCCGCTTCCTTTTCCAGCTTGCGGCGCTCGGCCTGCTGCTGCTTCTTCAGCACGCGATCGTCCTGGCGCGGCGCGGTCTTCTCGGCCGCCGCGGGTTTTGCCGCCGTCCGCCGCCGGGCCAGCCAGTCGGCATAGTCGTCGAGGTCGCCGTCGAAGGCCGCGACCCGCCCATCCGCCACCAACCAGAGCTCATCCACCGTGGTGCGCAGCAGGTGGCGGTCGTGGGAGACGAGCACCACCGCCGCCTCGGTCTCCTGCAGCGCCAGCGTCAGCGCCTCGCGCATTTCGAGGTCGAGGTGGTTGGTCGGCTCGTCGAGCAGCAGCAGGTTGGGACGCGTGCGGATCATCAGCGCGAGGGCCAGCCGCGCCTTCTCGCCGCCGGAAAAGTTGCCGCAGACCGCGTCGGCCATCTGGCCGCGAAAATCGAAGCCGCCCAGGTAATCGCGCAGTTCCTGCTCGCGGGTCTCGGGCTCCTGTCGCGCGAGGTGCTGAAGCGGCGATTCGTCGGGCCGCAGCAATTCCATCTGATGCTGGGCGAAGTAACCGATCTTCAGGTGCCGGCCGGCCAGCCGCCTGCCCGCGATGGGCGCGATTTCGCCCGCCAGCAGCTTGACCAGGGTCGACTTGCCGGCGCCGTTGCGGCCGAGCAGGCCGATGCGGCTGCCAGGACGCAGCGTGAGCCCGATCCCGGACAGGAGTGCCGTCCCGCCATAGCCGACTTTCGCCTCCTCGATCGTCAGCAGCGGATCGGAAAAGCCTTCCGGCGCGCGAAAGGAAAACGCGAAAGGCGCATCGACGTGGGCGGCGCTGATCAGTTCCATGCGCCCCAGCGCCTTCAGCCGGCTCTGCGCCTGGCGCGCCTTGCTGGCCTTGGCGCGGAAGCGTTCGACATAGGCATGCAGGTGGGCGATCTCGCGCTGCTGCTTGTCGTGCATGGCCTGCTGCAGGGCGAGGCGCTCGGCGCGCGTGCGCTCGAAGGTCGAGTAATTGCCGCCGTAGAGCTTCATGCCGCCAGCCTCGATGTGCAGGATCTGCCCCTCCGCACCCAACACCGCATCGAGGAAGTCGCGGTCGTGCGAGATCATCAGCAGCGTGCCGGGAAAGGATTTGAGCCAGCCTTCGAGCCACAGCACGGCGTCGAGGTCGAGGTGGTTGGTCGGCTCGTCGAGCAGCAGCAGGTCGGCGCGCGCGACCAGGGCCCTGGCCAGATTGAGGCGCACGCGCCAGCCGCCGGAGAAGTCGGCGACGGGGCGGGCATGGTCCGCCTGCGCGAAGCCCAGGCCGTCGAGAATTTCGGCGGCGCGCGCCGGGGCCGCATAACCGCCGATGTCCTGCAGGCGGGTATGCAGCTCGGCGATCAGGTGGCCGTCGTGCGCGTCTTCGGCATCGAGCAGCTGCGCTTCGACATCGCGCAGCTCGGCATCGCCGTCGAGCACGAACTCGAGCGCGGGCGTCGGCAGGGCCGGCGTGTCCTGCGCCACATGGCCGATGCGCCAGCCCGACGGGATGTCGAGATCGCCGGCCTCGGCATGCAGCTCGCCGCGCAGCAAGGCGAAGAAGGAAGACTTGCCGCAGCCGTTGGCGCCCGTCAAGCCGATCTTCCAGCCCGGATGCAGCTGCAGCGAGGCGTCCGAGACGAGCGGGCGCCCGGCCCGGGCGAAGGTGAGTTTGCGCAGCTGGATCATGAGTGTGGTTCAATCTTCGGTCAGGGCATTCTAGAGGCAGGCATGAAACACTTCCTGGCAATTCTGGGCATGCTGGCGCTGCCGGCAATGTCCTCCATGGCGCAAGACGGCGCCACTCCTCCGACCGCGGACGGGGAGCGGCTGCGCGCTCAAGCCGCCGAGTTGCGCAGCCGGGCGAAACTGATGCGCACCCAGGCCGACCAGACGCATGCCGATGCCGAGAAGTATTGCCGGGAGAAACTCCTCGTCGCCAGCTGCCTGGACGATGCCAGGAAGGCGCGCCAGGAAGCCGAGCGGGCGATCCGGCGCGTCGAACTGGAAGCCGT
>CAZPIE010000196.1:0-2990 GCA_964586275.1 uncultured Methyloversatilis sp.
GGCCGGAAAATCCGCGACACCATGACGATTGCCTTCATCTCCCACCGCGACTGCCTGCTGCACGACATGGGCGCGCACCACCCCGAGTGTCCCGACCGCATCGGCGCGATCCAGGACCGGCTGATCGCCGCGGGCCTCGACATCTATCTCGATTACCACGATGCGCCCCTCGCCGAGAACGAGCACCTGCTGCGCGCGCATCCGCAGAGCTACATCGACATGATTTTCGCCAGCGTGCCGGAGCATGGCATCCACCACCTCGACCCGGACACGGCGATGAGTCCGGGGACGCTCAAGGCGGCCTTGCGCGCGGCGGGCGCCGGCGTGCTGGCGACCGACCTGGTGATGAAGCGGGAAGTGCCGGCGGCGTTCTGCGCGGTGCGGCCGCCCGGCCATCATGCCGAACGCGCGAAGTCGATGGGCTTTTGTTTCTTCAACAATATCGCCATTGCTGCTCGCCATGCACTCGATGCCTGGGGATTGCAGCGCGTCGCGGTGATCGACTTCGACGTGCACCACGGCAACGGCACCGAGGACATTCTCGCCAACGACATGCGCGCGCTGATGGTCAGCATGTTCCAGCATCCGTTCTATCCCTACTGCGGCACCGACGATCCGGCGCCGAACATGTGCAACGTGCCGATGAAGGCCGGGCTGCGCGGCGACGGCTTCCGCGAGATGGTCGCGGAGCAATGGCTGCCGCGCCTGCGCGCGTTCGCGCCCGAGATGATCTTCATCTCCGCCGGTTTCGACGCCCACTACGAGGACGACATGGCCTCGATGGGCCTGGTCGAGGCCGACTATGCCTGGGTGACCGAACAGCTGCGGCAGGTCGCCAGGGAAAGTGCCGAGGGGCGCATCGTCTCGATGCTCGAAGGCGGCTATGCGCTTTCCGCGCTGGCGCGCAGCGTATCGGCGCACATCAAGGCCCTGGCTGAAATCTGATCCCTTATTTCCGGATAACCACCATGATTCGAGGTTCCATTCCCGCCATCGTCACTCCCATGCAGGAGGACGGTTCGCTCGACCTGCCGGCGCTGCGGCGCCTGCTCGACTGGCATATCGCCGAGGGCTCCGACGCCGTCGTCGTCGTCGGCACCACCGGCGAATCGCCGACCGTCGACATGGACGAGCACTGCCTGCTGATCCGCGAAACCGTGGCGCATGTCGCCGGCCGCATTCCGGTCATCGCCGGCACCGGCGCCAATTCGACCAGCGAGGCGGTCGAACTCGCGCAGTGCGCCAAGGCCGCCGGCGCGAGCGCCCACCTGTCGGTCGTGCCCTACTACAACAAGCCGACGCAGGAAGGCCTGTACCAGCATTTCAAGGCGATCGCCGAGGACGTCGATCTGCCGCTGATCCTCTACAACGTGCCCGGCCGCACGGTCGCCGACCTGAGCAACGACACGACGCTGCGGCTCGCGCAGGTGCCGGGCATCGTCGGCATCAAGGACGCCACCGGCAACCTCGAGCGCGGCATCGAGCTGATCAAGCGCGCGCCGCCCGGCTTCGCCATCTACAGCGGCGACGACGCGACCGGCCTGTTGCTGGTGCTGATGGGCGGCCACGGCGTGATCACCGTGACCGGCAACGTCGCGCCGAAGCTGATGCACGAGATGGTCGCCGCCGGCCTCGCGGGCGACGTGCAGACCGCGCGCGCGATCAACGCGCGCCTGCTCGGCCTGCACAAGCAGCTGTTCTGCGAGGCCAATCCGATCCCCGTCAAGTGGGCCTGCGCGCGCATGGGCCTGATCAAGGACACCCTGCGCCTGCCGCTGACGACCCTTTCGCCCGATTGCCACGAGCGCGTGCGCGTCGCGCTGCGTGCAGCCGGCATCAACCTTTGAATCCATGAGCATGAGAGCAAACCTGTTCCGCATCGCCACTGCCCTGGCCTGTGCCGCCCTGCTGTCCGCCTGCGCGGGCAACATCCTGCCCGAGTCGAAGAAGATCGACTACAAGTCGGCGGGCAAACTGCCTTCGCTGGAGGTGCCGCCCGACCTGACCCAGCCGACCCGCGACGACCGCTATGCGGTGCCTGACATCGGCCCAAGAGGCGGCCAAAGAGGCAGCGCGACCTATTCCGAATACGCCGGCGAGCGCAAGGCCGGCACGACGGCGTCCACCGCGCCGGCCGTGCTGCCGAGTGTCGACAAGATGCGCATCGAGCGCGCCGGCACGCAGCGCTGGCTGGTCGCCGGCGGCACCCCGGAACAGCTCTGGCCGCAGATCAAGGAATTCTGGCAGGAAACCGGTTTCATCGTCGATCTCGAAGTGCCAGAGGCCGGCGTGATGGAAACCGACTGGGCGGAGAACCGCGCCAAACTGCCGCAGGACATCATCCGCTCGACCATCGGCAAGGTGTTCGACAGCCTTTACTCGACTGCCGAGCGCGACAAGTTCCGCACGCGGTTGGAGAAAGGCGCCGAGCCGGGAACCACCGAGATCTATATCAGCCATCGCGGCATGTACGAGGTGTATGTGACCGAGGGCAAGGACCAGACGCGCTGGCAGCCCCGGCCCGCCGATCCCGAGCTCGAGGCCGAGATGCTGCGTCGCCTGATGGTGCGCCTGGGTGTCGAGGAGCAGCGCGCCAAGACGCTGCTGGCCGCCGACCAGCAGCCGGACCGCGTCAGGCTGACGCGCGCCGCGGACGGCGCCGGCACGCTGACGATCCAGGAGACCTTCGACCGCGCCTGGCGGCGCATCGGGCTGGCGCTCGACCGCGTCGGCTTCACCGTCGAGGACCGCGACCGCTCGCAAGGCATGTACTACGTGCGCTACATCGATCCCGAAGCCAGCGTCAAGAAGAAGGATGAAGCGGAAGGCTGGCTCTCCAGGCTCAACCCGATGAACATCTTCAAGGGCAAGCCGGCTGTCGATTCCAAGCAGCAGTACCGCATCCATGTGCAGGGCGATGGCCCGGACAGCACCGTGCGCGTGCTGACCCGCGAGGGCGGCGTCGACAACTCGGAAACCGCGCGCAAGAT
>CAZPIE010000197.1:0-2974 GCA_964586275.1 uncultured Methyloversatilis sp.
CGGCGGTCAGTCCGGCGAGGAAAGGCGTCAGGCCCAGCTGGACGAGCAGCCAGAAGCAGGCGACGAAGGTCGCGCCGCTTTCCGCCAGCGCGACGAGCAGCAGGCGGCGCTCGTGCAGCATCGCCCGCAGGTCGAGCGAGAGGCCGAGGCGGTAGAGGATCAGCGCGAGGGCGACGCCGATCAACGGGCTGGCGAGATCGAGGGCGTCCTGGGTGAGCAGGTCGATGCCGGAGGGGCCGATCAGGAAGCCGACGGCCATGAAGCCGGTGATCGACGGCAGCCAGGAAATCCGGTGGGCGAGGAAGCCGCCCAGCACGCCGGCCATCAGCAGCACGCCGAAAGCGATCTGGACGTTGTATTCGGGCGGCCAGCTCGGCAGGAAGTCCATGCTTCAGCCGCCCAGCATCCGCTTGAGCGCGTAGAGCCGGTCGAGCGCCTCGCGCGGCGAGAGTTCATCCGGGTCGAGCGCCTGCAGGGCTTCGACCGCGGGATGAACCGGGGCCTCGATAGTCGGCGCCGGCGAGACGGCATCGCCGGCTCGGGCCAACATGGGGACGGCACTGAACAGGTCGGGCTGCGGCGCGGCGGCCACGGCGCGCTGTTCCAGTTCGACCAGCCGGCGCTGCGCCTCGCGCAGCACGGAGCGCGGGATGCCCGCCAGCGCGGCGACGTGCAGGCCGTAGGACTGCGCGGCCGGGCCGGGCTCGACCGCGTGCAGGAAGACCACCGTTTTGCCGTGCTCGACCGCGCCCAGATGCACGTTCGCGCATTCGGCGTGGTCCGCGGCGAGCTGGGTCAGCTCGAAGTAGTGCGTGGCGAACAGCGTCCAGGCGCGCGTCTTCCCGACGAGGTGACGGGCGATCGCGTAGGCCAGCGCGAGGCCGTCGAAGGTCGAGGTGCCGCGCCCGATCTCGTCCATCAGCACGAGGGACTGGTCCGTCGCGCCGTTGAGGATCGCGGCGGCCTCGGTCATCTCGACCATGAAAGTCGAGCGGCCGGAGGCGAGGTCGTCCGACGCGCCGATGCGGGTATGGATTGCATCGATCGGGCCGAGCCGGCAGGCCGCCGCCGGCACGTAGCTGCCGCAGTGGGCGAGCAGCACGATCAGCGCGGTCTGGCGCATGTAGGTCGACTTGCCGCCCATGTTCGGGCCGGTGACGATCAGCATGCGGCGGTTCGGATGCAGGTCGAGGTCGTTGGCGATGAATGTCTCGACTTGCCGCTCCACGACCGGGTGCCGTCCGCCGCGAATCTCGAGGCAGGGGTATTCGACGAATTCCGGCCGGCAATAGTCGTAACGCCGCGCCGCCGTGGCGAAGGCGCACAGGCCGTCGAGCTGCGCCAGCGCGCGGGCGATGCGCTGCAGCGCGACGATGTGCGCGGTCAGTGCATCGAGCAGTGCGTCGTAGAGCCGCTTCTCCAGCGCCAGCGCGCGTTCGTTGGCCGACAGCGCCTTGTCCTCGAAGGCCTTCAGCTCGGGCGTGATGTAGCGCTCGGCGTTCTTCAGCGTCTGGCGGCGCCGGTAGTCGTCCGGCACCTTGTCCGCGTGGGCATGCGTCACCTCGATGTAGAAGCCATGCAGCTTGTTGTACTCGACCTTGAGGCTGGGAATCTGCGTGCGTTCCTTCTCGCGCGCCTCGAGTTCGATCAGGAAGGCGCCGCAGTTGCTCTGGATGCCACGCAGCTCGTCGAGCCCGGCGTCGAAGCCGGAGGCGATCGCGCCGCCGTCGCGCAGCAGCGCGGGCGGCTCGACCGCCAGCGTGCGTTCCAGCAAGTCGAGGCAGTCGACGGGAATGGCCAGGTCGTCGCGCAGCGTTTGCAACAGCCCATCGCGGTGCGCCAGCAGGCCGGCG
The DNA here is from genome assembly GCA_964586275.1 of uncultured Methyloversatilis sp. Lineage (GTDB taxonomy): Bacteria > Pseudomonadota > Gammaproteobacteria > Burkholderiales > Rhodocyclaceae > Sulfuricystis. Next base: position 1,854 of record CAZPIE010000197.1, read on the forward strand.
ATTTCGGGCAGCCGCTTGAGCGTGTCGCGCAGCGCGGCCAGTTCGCGCGGCCGCGCGCTCTTGAGCGCGATGCGGCTGCCGATGCGCTCGACATCGGCGCTGCCCTTGAGCGCATGCGCGAGCCGGTCGAGCGGGCCGTCGCCCGCGTCGCCCAGCAGCCCGGCAATCGCCCCGTGCCGCGCGGCGGCGCCGGCGCGGTCGGTCAGCGGATGGTGCAGGCAGTGGCGCAGCCAGCGCGTGCCGGCGGCGGTCGCGCAAGTGTCGAGCAGCGAGAGCAGCGTCGGCGAGGGTTCGCCACGCAGCGTCTCGGTGAGTTCGAGGTTGCGGCGCGTCGCGGCGTCGAGCCGCAGCCATTGCGATTCGCGTTCCAGCGTCAGGCCGGTGACGTGCGCGAGCGCCTGCAATTGCGTCGCCTGCGCGTAGCGCAGCAGTGCGCCGGCGGCGCCCAGCGCGAGCGCGGCCTCGGCATCCTCCGGAATGAAGGCGACGAGGTCGCGGGTGCCGAACTGCGCGGTCAACAGCTGGGTCGCGCCGGCGGCGTCGAAATGCCAGTCCGGCCTTCTCACTAACACCAGCTTCTGCTCGGGCAGCAGGGGATTCGCGTTTTCTCCGAGCAGGATCTCGGCCGGCCTGAGGCGGGTGAGTTGCGCGGGCAGGGCGCTGGCGGTCGTTTCCAGCAAGCGCAACTCACCGCTGGCGAGGTTGAGCCAGGCCAGGCCCACGCGGTGGCGCTCCATTGCGACTGCCATCAGCAGGCTGTCGCTCCTGTCGTCGAGCAGCGCGGCGTCGGTGAGCGTGCCGGGCGTGACGATGCGCACCACCTGCCGCTCGACCGGTCCCTTGCTGGTGGCCGGGTCGCCAATCTGTTCGCAGATCGCCACCGACTCGCCGAGCCTGACCAGCCGCGCCAGATACTGCTCGCAGGCGTGGTAAGGCACGCCCGCCATCGGGATCGGCTGGCCGGCCGACTGGCCGCGCTTGGTCAGCGTGATGTCGAGCAGCCGCGCCGCGCGCTCGGCGTCGGCATAAAACAGTTCGTAGAAGTCGCCCATCCGGTAGAACAGCAGCACGTCCGGATGCGCCGCCTTGAGCCGCAGGTACTGCTGCATCATCGGCGTGTG
>CAZPIE010000198.1:0-2965 GCA_964586275.1 uncultured Methyloversatilis sp.
GTCTGCACGGCGCGCAGCGCGACCACGTAGTCGTAGACGCGGCCGTCGCCCATCACGCCGACGCTCTTCACCGGCAGGAAGACGGCGAAGGCCTGCGAGGTCTTGTCGTACCAGTCGGCGGCGCGTAGCTCGTCGATGAAGATCGCGTCGGCCTGGCGCAGCAGGTCGGCGAATTCCTTCTTCACCTCGCCGAGGATGCGCACGCCGAGGCCCGGGCCGGGGAAGGGATGGCGGTAGACCATCTCGTGCGGCAGACCCAGCGCGATGCCCAGCTCGCGCACCTCGTCCTTGAACAGTTCGCGCAGCGGTTCGAGCAGCTTGAGGTGCAGCGTCTCGGGCAGGCCACCGACGTTGTGGTGGCTCTTGATGGTGTGCGCCTTCTTGGTCTTGCCGCCGGCCGACTCGATGACGTCAGGATAGATGGTGCCCTGCGCCAGCCACTTCGCTTTGGGCAATTTCTTCGCCTCGATCTGGAAGACCTCGACGAACTCGCGGCCGATGATCTTACGCTTCTGCTCGGGATCGGCCACACCCTGCAGACGACCCATGAACTGCGCGCTGGCATCGACATGGATGACCTTGACGCCGAGGTTGCGCGCGAAGGTGTCCATCACCTGCTTGCCCTCGTTGAGGCGCAGCAGCCCGTTGTCGACGAACACGCAGGTCAGCTGGTCGCCAATCGCCTTGTGCAGCAGCGCCGCGACCACGGAGGAATCGACGCCGCCCGACAGGCCGAGGATCACCTCCTCCTTGCCGACCTGTTCGCGCACCTTGGCAATGGCTTCCTCAACGTAGTTCGGCATGTTCCAGTCGCCGCGGCAACCGCAGATGTCGCGCACGAAACGACGGATGATCTCGCGCCCTTTCAGCGTATGCGTCACCTCGGGGTGGAACTGCACGGCGTAAAACCGGCGCGCCTCGTCTGCCATCGCCGCGATCGGCGTCGCTTCGTTGCTGCCGATGACCCTGAAACCGGCCGGCAGTTCGGTCACCTTGTCGCCGTGCGACATCCAGACCTCGAGCAGGCCGTGTCCTTCCGCATTCGTGCGGTCCTGGATGCCGTCGAACAGCTGCGAATGGCCGCGGGCGCGCATCTCGGCGAAGCCGAATTCGCGCTTCGCCGCGCTCTCGACCTTGCCGCCCAGTTGGGCCGCCATGGTCTGCATGCCGTAGCAGATGCCGAGCACCGGCACGCCGAGTTCGAACACGACCTGCGGAGCCCGCCACTCCTCGGTCTCATAGACCGAGTTGGGCCCGCCCGATAGGATGATGCCGGTCGGCGCAAAGTCGCGGACGAACTGCTCGGAAACGTCGAACGGATGCAGCTCGCAATAAACCTGCTGCTCGCGCACGCGGCGCGCGATGAGCTGCGTGACCTGGGAACCGAAATCGAGGATGAGAATTTTCTGGTGGGACATGGACGAGCCTCAAATGTGAAACGGGCGGCCCGGTGAGCCGCCCGCTGGTACGGTCGTTGCCTTATTCGACGTGGTAGTTTGGCGCTTCCTTGGTGATCTGCACGTCATGGACATGCGATTCACGGATGCCGGCCGAGGTGATCTCGACGAACTCGGCTTTGTCGTGCATCTCGGCGATCGTCGGACAGCCGAGGTAACCCATCGAGGAACGCAAGCCGCCCATCAACTGATGGATGACCGCGATGACCGGGCCCTTGTAGGGCACGCGGCCTTCGATGCCTTCCGGCACGAGCTTCTCGACGTTGGATTCGTTTTCCTGGAAGTAGCGGTCCGAGGAACCCTTCTGCATCGCGCCCAGCGAACCCATGCCGCGATAGGACTTGTAGGAGCGCCCCTGGAACAGCACGGTCTCGCCCGGGGCCTCCTCGGTGCCGGCGAACAGGCCGCCCATCATCACCGCATGCGCGCCCGCCGCGATGGCCTTGGCGATGTCACCCGAGTAGCGGATGCCGCCATCGGCGATCAGCGGAATGCCGGTATTCGCCAGCGCATTGGCGACGCTCTCGACCGCCGTGATCTGCGGCACACCGACGCCGGCGACGATGCGCGTGGTGCAGATCGAGCCGGGACCGATGCCGACCTTGACGGCATCGGCGCCATGATCGGCGAGCGCGCGTGCGGCAGCGCCCGTGGCAATGTTGCCGCCGATCACTTCGATTTTCGAATAGTTCTTCTTCACCCATTCGACACGCTTGAGTACACCCTGCGAATGGCCATGCGCGGTATCGACGACGATCACGTCGACACCGGCTTCCACCAGCGCGGCGACGCGCTCCTCGGTGCCCTCGCCGACGCCGACCGCGGCGCCGACCAGCAGGCGACCGAATTCGTCCTTGGCGGCGAGCGGATGGTCGGTCGATTTCTGGATGTCCTTGACGGTCATCAGGCCGCGCAGTTCCCACGCGTCGTTGATGACCAGCACGCGCTCGAGACGATGCTTGTGCATCAGCGCCTTGCCTTCCTCGATGCTGGCGCCCTCCTTCACCGTCACGAGGCGCTCGCGCGGCGTCATGATGTTGCGGACGACCTCGTCGAGGCGCGTTTCGAAGCGCAGGTCGCGGTTGGTGACGATGCCGACGACCTTGCCGTTCTCGACGACCGGCAGGCCGGAAATCTTGTGGGTGCGCGTCAGCGCCAGCACGTCGCGCACCGTCATCGTCGGCGGGATGGTGATCGGGTCCTTCAAGACTCCGGATTCGTAGCGCTTGACCTTGGCCACCTCGGCGGCCTGCGCCGCGGGCTCGAGGTTCTTGTGGATGATGCCGATGCCGCCCTCCTGGGCCAGGGCGATCGCCAGGCGCGCTTCGGTCACGGTATCCATTGCCGCGGAAACCAGCGGCAGATTGAGCCGGATCTTGCGGGTCAGGCGCGTGGCCAGGGAAACGTCGCGGGGAAGGATCGCCGAGTGGGCGGGAACCAGGAGAACGTCGTCGAAGGTCAGGGCCTTCTTGAGGAGTCGCATGCTGTTATCCTTGTATCCAAAAACG
>CAZPIE010000199.1:0-2962 GCA_964586275.1 uncultured Methyloversatilis sp.
GCGATGGTCGCCGGTGATCATCTTCACCTGGATGCCGGCGGCGTGGCAGGTGGCGATGGCCTCGCGCGCCTCGGCGCGCGGCGGGTCGATGATGCCGACCAGCGCGTGCAGGGTCAGATCCCGCACCCAAGGCAGGAGATCGCCGGCCGGATCGAAATCCTCGGCCGGAATCGAGCGGCTCGCCAGTGCCAGCACGCGCAGCGCCTGCTCGGCCAGCGCCTCGTTCTCGGCGACGAAGCGGGCCTGCGTTGCCGCGTCGAGCGGCAGCGCCGCGTCGTTCATCAGATGATGGCTGGCCAGCGCCAGCACGACATCCGGCGCGCCCTTGACGCACAAATTTACATGCTTGCCCGCATGGTGGAAGGTGGCCATGAACTTGGTGGCCGAATCGAAGGGAATCTCGGCGATGCGCGGCTGGTGTTCCACCGCCTCCTCGGCGTCGATCCCGGCCTTGGCGGCGAGCGCCAGCAGTGCGCCCTCCGTCGGATCGCCGATCAGTTGGCCGTCCCGGATGCGTGCATCGATGCACAGCGCGGCCGGCAACAGGACGCGACGAAAATCGCCCGCGCCCTCGATCCGGCCTTCCCGGCCATAGCCCTCGCCGCTGACCGCATGGCGCTGGCCGTTGCAGTAGAGCGCGCGCGCCGTCATCTGGTTGAGCGTCAGGGTGCCCGTCTTGTCGGAGCAGATCACCGTGGTGCAGCCCAGCGTCTCGACGGCGGCGAGCTTCTTGACGATGGCGTGGCGCTTGGCCATGCGGTGCATGCCGAGCGCGAGCGTGACGGTGACCACCGCCGGCAGACCCTCGGGAATCGCCGCCACCGCTAGCGCGATGGCGGTCATCGCCGTCTGTACCAGAGGATCGCCACGCATCAGGCCGAAGACGAACATCAGCGCAACGACGCCGCTGGCGATCAGCGCCAGCCGCTTGCCGAGGCCGTCGAGCTGGATCTGCAAAGGCGTCTGGCCTTCGGCGGTTTCGGCGAGCAGGCCGGCCAGCCGGCCCATTTCGGTGGCCATGCCGGTGGCGGTGACGACCGCCTCGAGGCGGCCGCGCGTCACCACGGTGTTCATGTAGAGCATGCCGTGCCGTTCCGCCAGCGCCGACTTTTCCGCCACGGCTTCCGGAAGCTTGGCGACGGCGTGGGATTCGCCGGTCAGCGCCGCCTCGGCGACCTCGGCGCCGTGCGCCGACAGGACGCGCGCGTCGGCGGGAATGCGGTCGCCGGCTTCGAGCAGCAGGATGTCGCCCGGCACGAGCTTTGCTGCTTCGATCAGATGGACCTCGCCGTCGCGCCGCACCCGCGCGGTCGGCGCCAGCATGTTTTTCAGCGCCGCCAGCGCCGCTTCCGCGCGGTGCTCCTGGAAGAAACCAAGCGAGGCATTGAGGAGCACCACCACGCCTATGACGATGGCGTCTTTGAGGTCGCCGATGGCGCCCGCCAGCACGGCCGCGCCGATCAGGATCAGCACCAGCACGTTGCGGAACTGGTCGAGGAATTTCAGCCAGGCCGGGCGCGGCGGCTTTTCGGCGAGGCGGTTGGGGCCGTGAGCGGCGTATCGCTGCTCCGCCGCTTCAGTCGCCAAACCTGTCACGGGATCGCTGGCCAGTCGACGGATGGCTTCCGCGGAGGCAAGTGCGTGCCACGCGGTCTCTGGTGCGGATAAAGGGAGGGGTGGGGGCATTGACCAGGTCTCCTTCAGGCAGCGCAGGCGTAGTGAGGCATGCGATCTGCCGTGTCAGCGATACACCAGCACTCCGAGGATCGCCAATGCGACGGTGGCCCAGCCGAGGCGATCCACGTAGCGATGCAGCAGCGCTTCCATGCGCTGTCCGCCCCAGGCCATCAGCCCGGCGACGAGGAAGAAGCGCGCGCCGCGACCGATCAGGGAGGCGAGCGCGAAAGGCAATAGCGCCATCGACAGGGCGCCGGCGGCCACGGTGAAGACCTTGTAGGGGATGGGCGAGAAGCCGGCGATGAAGACCGCCCAGAAGCCCCATGCGCCGAACCAGGCCACCGCCGTCTGGTAGGCCGGCCAGTAGCGGCTTTCCTGCAGCCATGGCAGGATCGCATCGATCGCGAAGTAGCCGATGGCATAGCCGAACAAACCGCCGGCCACGGAAGTCAGCGTGGTCAGCCAGGCCAGCCGCCAGGCGTGCGACGGATTGGCCAGGCACATCGGCGCCAGCATCACGTCGGGTGGCACGGGAAAGAACGAGGATTCGGCGAAACTCATGCCCCCCAGGTACCAGGGGGCATGAGGATGCCGCGACCAGGTCATGGCGCGGCGGTAGAGCGGGGAAAACAGCTTTATCAAATCAGTCGCTGCTGTTCATGAACCCCAGCAAATGCAGCAGGCTGGTGAAGAGGTTGAAGATCGAGACGAACAGCGTCACCGTCGCCAGCACGTAGTTGGTTTCGCCGCCGTGGATGATGTTGCTGGTCTCGTAGAGGATGAGGCCCGACATCAGCAGCACGAAGGCGGCCGAGACGGTCAGCGACAGGGCGGGGATCTCGAAGAAGATCGCGGCCAGTCCGGCGAGGAAGGCGAGCAGGATGCCGACCATCAGGAAGCCGCCCATGAAGCTGAAGTTCTTCTTCGTGGTCAGCGCATAGGCCGAGAGGCCGACGAAGATCGCGGCAGTGCCGCCCATCGCCTGCATGACGATCTCGCCGCCGTTGGGCAGGCCGAGATAGCGGGTGACGATCGGCCCCAGCGTGTAGCCCATGAAGCCGGTCAGGGCGAAGACGGCGAGGATGCCCCAGCCGCTGTTCTTGAGCTTGTGCACGGCGAACAGCAGGCCGAAGAAGCCGGCCAGGGTCAGGATGATGCCCGGGTGCGGCAGTTTCAGCGCCACCGAGACGCCGGCGGTCAGCGCGGAAAAGGCGAGCGTCAGCGACAGCAGCATGTAGGTGTTGCGGATCACCCGGTTGGTGGCGAGGACGGATTCGGCGTCGCC
>CAZPIE010000200.1:0-2937 GCA_964586275.1 uncultured Methyloversatilis sp.
CTCGACGCCGTCTCCGACCGCGACTTCGCCATCGAATTCTGCGCCGCCGCGTCGCTGACGATGGTGCATGTTTCGCGCTTCTCCGAGGAGCTGATTCTCTGGATGAGCCCGCGCATCGGTTTCATCGACCTCGCCGACCGCTTCTGCACCGGTTCGTCGATCATGCCGCAAAAGAAGAACCCGGACGTGCCGGAACTGGCTCGGGGCAAGAGCGGCCGCGTCTTCGGCCACCTGATGGGTCTGCTCACGCTGATGAAAGGTCAGCCGCTCGCCTACAACAAGGACAACCAGGAAGACAAAGAGCCGCTGTTCGACACGGCCGACACACTGATCGACACGCTGCGCATCTTTGCCGACATGGTGCCCGGTATCCGCGTCAAACCCGCCGCGATGGCCGCCGCCCTGCAACAGGGCTACGCCACGGCGACCGATCTCGCCGACTATCTCGTCAAGAAGGGCCTGCCCTTCCGCGATGCCCACGAGGTGGTGGCGCGCGCGGTCCGCGCTGCCGAGGCGAAGGGCTGCGACCTGCCCGACCTGACGCTCGCCGAGCTGCAAGCATTCTCTGCGCTGATCGACGCGGATGTATACGGCGTGCTCACCGTCGCCGGATCCCTCGCCGCCCGCAATCACATCGGCGGAACCGCGCCCGCTCAGGTCAAGGCCGCGATCGCGCGACTGCGCGCCATGCGCTGAGCCGCGCATGGATACGATCGGCGGCAAATACGAGATCTTTCGCAAGCTCGGCGCGGGCACGACTTCGACGGTCTATCTCTGCTTCGATCCATTTACCGAACGGGAAGTCGCGGTCAAGCGCATCTATCCCGAAGTCCTGAAGGAAGACAAACGCGGCAAGCAGTTCCGGCACCTGCTGATGAACGAGGCGTCGCTCGCCGGCAGGCTGGTGCATCCCCACATCGTCCAGATCTTCGACGCGGTGATCGGCGAAGATGAAAGCTTCATCGTCATGGAATATGTGCGGGGTGGCACGCTCGAGCCCTATTGCGTTCCCGAGTCGCTGCTGCCCATCGAACGGGTCGTCGAAATCATCTTCAAATGCGCCCACGCGCTCGAATACGCCAATCGTCTCGGCATCACCCACCGCGACATCAAGCCGGCCAACATCCTTCTCGTGCAGCCCGTGGGGCCAAACGGCCAAGCGGACGGCGAAATCAAGATCTCCGACTTCGGGGCCTGCATCCAGGCCGGCGCTGAGCAGACCCAGACCCAGGTCACGGGCGTCGGCTCGCCGGCTTACATGTCGCCGCAGCAGTTGCGCGAGGAAACGCTCAACCACCAGACCGATATTTACTCGCTCGGCGTGGTGATGTTCCAGCTGCTGACCGGCCGGCTGCCATTTCAAGCGGGCAGCAATTACAGCATGATCTACCAGATCTGCAACATCGAAGCGCCGCTGCCCTCCGCCTTCCGCGCCGACCTGCCGCCCGCACTCGACGCGATCGTCCGGCGCGCGATGCAAAAGGAGCTTGATCAGCGCTATGCGACCTGGCAGGAATTCGCCCACGACCTCGCCCAGGCCTTTCGCAATCAGGGCCTGATGGCCCAGCAGCAGGAAATCCCCGACAGCGAAAAGTTCGAAACGCTGCGGGGGCTGCGTTTCTTCGACGAGTTTTCCGACACCGAGATCTGGGAGATCGTGCGTTTCGCGCGCTGGGAAATCGCGGCGGCCGGCACGCGCCTGATGCGCGACGGCGATCCTGGCGACCATCTGCTCTTCATCATCGAAGGCATGGTGCAGATCAGCAAGGAAGGCCACCCTCTCGGCCAGTTGGGTATCGGCGAGGTCATCGGCGAAATCGCCGTAATCGACCGCCGCCATCCGCGTCGCGTCGCCGACGTCGTCGCCCTGAATGACATACGCTTCGTCGTGATCAACGGCCAGTCGCTGCGGCAGGCATCGGATGCCTGCCGCATGCACTTCTACCAGGGCTTTCTGCTCGTACTGTCGGAACGGCTGGCGCGGACCAACGTCCTGCTCGCTCACGCCTGATGGCGGCGCAACGCGCATTCAGGAAATCCGGCCCGGCCGAGCGGCTGGCGATGTTCGAGGCGGAGATCGACGGGCTCGCCGCATTGCGCGACACAAAAGCGGTTCGGGTGCCCGCAGCCTTTGGCGCCGGACTGACGGATAGCGGGCAGGCCTGGATCGAGCTCGAGTTGCTCGACCTGCGCGGGCTCGATGATCGGGCCGGCGCACAACTCGGCGAACAGCTCGCCACACTCCACCGACTTACCGGAGAACAGCCGGATGCCGTTTACGGCTGGCCGCGCGACAACTTCATCGGCGCCACGCCCCAATCGAACCAGTCGCATCGCACCTGGGCCGGCTTTTTTGCTGCCGAGCGGCTGCGACCGCAGCTCACCCTGGCTTTTCGCAACGGGATGTCACGGCCGCTGCGCGAGCAGGGCGAGCGCGTTGCCGAAAGCCTCGGCGCCTTCTTCCTCGATTACCGTCCGCTGCCAAGCCTGCTCCACGGCGATCTGTGGTCGGGCAATGTCGGACAACTGCCGGACGGCACGCCGGTGATTTTCGATCCCGCCGTGTATCGCGGCGACCGCGAGGCGGATCTGGCGATGGCCGAGCTGTTCGGCGGCTTCCCCGCATCCTTTTACGCCGCCTACCGCGCGACCTGGCCGCTGGATGGGGGGTTCGAGACGCGCAAGACGCTCTACAACCTCTACCACATCCTCAACCACTACAACATGTTCGGCGCCGGCTACCTCAATCAGGCGCGGCGCATGATCGAACGGCTCGCCGCCGAACTCAGAGGATGACCGCGAAGTTGATCAGGCAGCCGCCTTCATCAGGTCGCCGAGCTTTTCCTGCAACTCGCCGGCCTGGTACATCTCGGTCATGATGTCGCAGCCGCCAATGAATTCGCCGCGAATGTAAAGGACCGGGATGGTCGGCCAGTT
>CAZPIE010000201.1:0-2905 GCA_964586275.1 uncultured Methyloversatilis sp.
CAGGCGGTGAATGACGACGTTCAGGAAACTGCCGATCAGCAGGCCGAACAGCGCGCAGACGGCGGCGAGCGTCACCGGGTCTAGACTGGCCATGGGCACGGCCTAGACGACGGCGCCGAGCTTGAAGATCGGCAGGTACATGGCGATGATGATGCCGCCGATCAGCACGCCCAGCACGACCATGATCAGCGGCTCCATCAGGCTCGACAAACGTGCGACGGCGTCATCGACCTCGGCCTCGTAAAAGTCGGCGATCTTGCCGCTCATTGCGTCGATCTGGCCGGATTCCTCGCCGATCGACATCATCTGGATCGCCATGTTCGGAAAGACGTTGGTGTTCTGCATCGAAACGGTCAGGCTCGAACCGGTGCTGACCTCCGCCTTGATCTGCTTGGTGGCTTCCTTGTAGATGTAGTTGCCCGAGGCGCCGCCGACCGAATCCAGCGCCTCCACGAGCGGCACGCCGGCGGCGAACATGGTCGATAGCGTGCGCGTCCAGCGCGCCAGGGCCGCCTTGCGGATCACCTCGCCGAAAATCGGCAGGCGCAGGGCCAGGCGATCCATGAAAATCTGCATCTTTTCGGAACGCTTCCAGAAATAGAAGAAAGCGTACAGGCCGCCGCCGACCGCGCCGAAAATGATGTACCAGTATTCGACGAAGTAATCCGAAATCGCCATGACGACCAGTGTCGGTCCCGGCAGGTCGGCGCCGAAACTGGTGAACACCTTCTTGAACTGCGGCACGACGAAGATCATGATCACCGCCGTGACGATGAAGGCGACGACGAGCACGGAGATCGGGTAGAACAGCGCGCTCTTGATCTTGGCGATGATCGCCTGGGTTTTTTCCTTGTAGGTGGCCAGCCGATCGAGCAACTGATCCAGAATGCCGGCCTGCTCGCCGGCTTCGACGAGGTTGCAGTACAGTTGGTCGAAATGGAGCGGATGCTTGCGGAACGCCTGGTTGAGTGCAGACCCGGTCTCCACGTCCATCTTGATCTCGCCGATCAGCCTGCCCATGGCGGGATTGCTGGCCCCCTTGCCGACGATGTCGAAAGATTGCAGGAGCGGCACGCCGGATTTCATCATCGTCGCCATCTGGCGGGTGAATAGCGTGATGTCCTTGTCGGTCACCTTGCCCTTGCCGCGGAGCGTCTGCTTGCTGGTCTTCGTGACGAGGATGCCTTGCCGGCGCAGCGCGGTGCGGACAATAGCCGGAGAGGCGGCGCGCATTTCGCCGCGCACGATCTTGCCGTTCTTGTCCTTGCCTTCCCAAGCGTAGGTTGCCAGGGAGTCGTCCCGTTTGGGCGTTGCCATGCCTATTCCTCGCTAAAACACGAAGGGCTGCCCCGAGTGTTTTTCGCCCCTTGAGGGGAGATCGCCGCATGGCGGCGATTGCGGGGTGGGCTCCTTTTATGCAGGGTGATAATGCCCTGCCTACGCCAGCTTGTAAAGGTGAAATAACTCGCGGAATAACTCGGGATTTCCAGCGCTGGGCCGCCCGGATGGCTAGGACCGGTGGATTTTGACGGTCTTGACGCGCCGGTTTTCGGTCTGGATGATCTCCATGGCGATGCCGTCGATGCGCAGTCCGACACCGATCTCCGGGATGTCGCGCAGATGTTCGAGAATCAGGCCGTTCAGCGTCTTGGGGCCGTCCACCGGCAAGCCGATGCCAAGCAGGCGGTTGATTTCGCGGAGGCTGTGGCTGCCATCGACGATGGCCGAACCTTCCTCGTCCCAGCCTACCGCCGCCTTGCTGCCGGGCATGCTGGTGGTGAATTTACCGACGATCTCCTCGACGATGTCCTCGATCGTCACCAGTCCGAGCAGTTCGCCATACTCGTCGACGACGAGCGCGAGGCGCTGCCGGTTTTCCCGGAAGAAGCGCAACTGGTCGTAGGCGGGTGTGTCGGCCGGAATGAAGTAGGGTGCCGCTAGGTCCTGGCGGAGGACGTCATGGTCGAGGATCCCGCCGAGCGCCAGTCCCACCATGCGGCGCATGTGCAGGATGCCGATGATGTTGCCGGGATCGCCCTCATACACTGGCAGCCGAGTATGGAAGCTCGTTGCCAGCTTGTCGGTGATTTCCTCTAGCGGGGCAGCAATGTTGATGCTCTCGAAATCGCCGCGCGGCGTCATGATGTCCTCGACGCTGATGTGTTCGAGATCGAGGAGATTCACGAGGATTTCCCGGTGCGCGCCGGGCAGGAAGTGGCTCGATTCCAGCACCACGGAACGCAGTTCCTCAGTGGTCAGCGCGGCGGGCTCGTTGCCGGCCGGCTTGAGGCGCAGCAGGCGCAGGAGACTGCTGGCGAATAGGTTGACGAACCAGACCAGCGGGTAGGTCGCCCGCAGGAGGGGCCAGAGCAGATAGGCCAGAATCACGGCGAGCCGGTCGGCATTTGCCGCGCCGATGATTTTCGGCGTGATCTCCGAAAACACCAGAATGAGAAAAGTGACCAGCAAGGTGCCGGCGGCGAGTGCCCACTCCTGCTCGCCAAACAACTCGATGGCAATCACCGAGACCAGCGTGGCCGCCGCCGCATTGACGAGGTTGTTGCCGAGCAGGATCACGCCGAGCAGCTTGTCGGTGGCGCCGAGAAGCTCGAGGGCCAGCCGGGCGCCCCGATGTCCCTGGCTGGCGAGATGGCGCAGCTTGTAGCGATTGGTCGCCATCATGCTGGTCTCGGTCATCGAGAAGAAACCCGACAGCACCAGCAGAACCACCAGCGCCGCGGACAGCGCCGAAAGCGGGTACTCCTCCATCAGGCCGGACGACCGAGCAGTACTTCGAGCACGAAGCGGCTGCCGACATAGGCCAGCAGCAGCACGCCGAAGCCGGCCAGTGTCCAGCGCAGGGCCTTGCGTCCGCGCCAGCCATAGCGATGTCGGCCGAACAGCA
>CAZPIE010000202.1:0-2858 GCA_964586275.1 uncultured Methyloversatilis sp.
CGATGCCCACCCACGGATCTTCGCCGAGCTGCTTCATGCCGAGGCTGACGCGGTTCTTCTCCTGGTCGAACTTGAGCACCTTCGCGGTGACTTCGTCGCCGACGTTGAGCACTTCGCTCGGGTGACGCACGCGGCGCCAGGCCAGGTCGGTGATGTGCAGCAGGCCGTCGATGCCGCCGAGATCGACGAAGGCGCCGTACTCGGTGATGTTCTTGACGATGCCCTTGACGATGGTGCCTTCGGTCAGGTTCTCGAGCAGCTTCTGGCGCTCTTCGCCCATGCTGGCCTCGAGCACGGCGCGGCGCGACAGCACGACGTTGTTGCGCTTGCGATCGAGCTTGATGACCTTGAATTCGTATTCCTTGCCTTCGAACGGCGTGGTGTCCTTGACCGGACGGGTGTCGACCAGCGAACCGGGCAGGAAGGCGCGGATGCCGTTGGTCATGACCGTCAGACCGCCCTTCACCTTGCCGGTGATCACGCCCTTGACGAGGATGTTGTCGTTGAGCGCCTTGTCGAGGTCGTTCCAGGCGGCGATGCGCTTGGCCTTGTCGCGGGAGAGGCGGGTTTCGCCGTAGCCGTCCTCGAGCATCTCGATGGCGACCTGGACGAACTCGCCCGGGGTGGCCTCGACTTCGCCGCGGTCGTTCTTGAACTCTTCGGCCGGAATGAAAGATTCGGATTTCAGGCCCGCGTTGACGACCACGAAGTTCTGGTCGACGCGGACGACTTCGGCCGTGATGACTTCGCCGGCGCGCATTTCCTGGCGCTGGAGGCTTTCTTCAAACAGGGCGGCAAAGGATTCCATGGGATTGGCGCCAACGGTAGCGGAGGCAGCAGCGGTAGCAGACATAGAGGTTAAAGTTCCAAGATATTTCCGTCTTGACAACGGGTTAGTTAACAAAAGGCAGCTTGCGATGGATGGACTCCATCACCGCTGCCACGGCTTCTTCGATGGTCAACTGGGTGGTATCCACCAGGTCGGCATCGGGGTAGTGCTTCAGGGGCGCCACGGGTCTTGCGGCATCGCGGGCATCCCGTTCCTCGAGATCCTTCACGATGTCCTGCAATAACACCCCCCCCGAAAACCTCGCTACGCTCGGTTCTCCCCCCATGGGGCGATGAAGCGCTCGGGGCGGCCCTTCGAGCTTCACAGGGGGACGCATGTTATCAGGCATTCCCTTGTCGATCAACTGCTTATAGCGCCTTTCGGCGCGCGCCGCTGCCGAGGCGGTCAAAAATACTTTCACGGGCGCATCGGGAAACACTACCGAGCCCATGTCGCGGCCGTCGGCGACCAGTCCCGGGAAGCGCCGGTAGGCGCGCTGGCGGTCCAGCAATGCCGCGCGCACCGCGGGCAGGGCGGCGATCTTCGAGGCGCCATTGCCGACTTCTTCCGCGCGAATGACTTCCGTAACCTCTTCTCCGGCAAGCAGAATCTTCTCGCCGACAAACTCGGCCGGCAGGTTCGCGGCGACAGCGGCCACGGCCGGCTCGTCGTCCAGCGCCACGCCCGCCTTCAGCGCCGCCAGCGCGGTCAGGCGGTAGAGCGCGCCGCTGTCGAGGAAGTGGTAGCCGAGCGCGGCGGCAACGCGCTGCGCCACCGTGCCCTTGCCGGAAGCCGACGGCCCGTCGATGGCGATCACCGGGGCAGCGACGCGCGCGAAGGCATCGAAATAGTCCGGAAAGGTCTTGGACACGCAGCCCGGATCGTTGATGCGCACGGGGATGCCCGCCAGCGCGGCCAGCGAGAAACACATCGCGACGCGGTGGTCGTCATAGGTATCGATGCCGACGTTCGCCTTAATGGTCGGTGTTGGCGAGACGGCAATCCAGTCCTCGCCCTCTTCCACCGTCGCGCCCAGCTTGCGCAATTCGGTCGCCATCGCGACGATGCGGTCGGTTTCCTTGACCCGCCACGACGCGATGTTGCGCAGCGTGCATTTCCCGTCGGCGAACAGCGCCGCGACGGCGAGCGTCATCGCCGCATCGGGAATGTGGTTGAGATCGAGATCGAAGGCTTTGAGTTTGCCGTCGGCCGGTGCGGAGGCTTCGATCCAGTTGTCGCCCCAGGCGATGCGCGCGCCCATCGTCGCCAGCGCATCGGCGAACTTGACGTCGCCCTGGATGCTTAGCCTGCCAACGCCCTCGACGCGCACCGGGCCGCCGCCGATGGCACCCGCCGCGAGGAAATACGAGGCCGACGAGGCATCGCCCTCGACATACACGACGCCGGGAGCGCGGTAGCCGGAACCCGCCGGAATCGTGAAGCGCGACCAGCCTTCGCGTTCCACCTTCACGCCGAAGCGCGCCATCAGGTTGAGGGTGATCTCGATATAGGGCTTGGAGATCAGTTCGGTCGTCAGCTCGATGACCGCCGCTTCTCCAGTGAGCGGCAGCGCCATCAGCAAGGCTGTAAGAAACTGCGAGGACACATCGCCGCGCACCTTGATCGGCGCGGCAAGCTTCGCTTGCGCCGGGAACAGTTCCAGCGGCGGGAAACCGTCGTTACCCGTGTAGCGCACATCGCAGCCGATCTGGCGCAAGCCATCGACGAGATCGCCGATCGGCCGCTCATGCATGCGCGGCACGCCGCCGATCCGGTAATGGCCACCGGCAAGCGCCAGCGCCGCGGTGAGCGGCCGGATCGCCGTGCCGGCGTTGCCCATGAACAGGTCGCCCTGCTTCACCGGAAATACGCCACCCGCGCCGCGCACACGCCAGCAATTTGGCCCCTTGGATTCCAAACCGATGCCCAGCGAAGCGAGCGCGGTGAGCATCACTTTGGTATCGGCCGAATCGAGCAGGTCGCGGATTTCCGTGGCGCCTTCCGCCAGCGCGGCCAGCAGCAGCATGCG
>CAZPIE010000203.1:0-2849 GCA_964586275.1 uncultured Methyloversatilis sp.
GCAGCTTTCTTGGCGGCCGGCTTCGCAGCAGCTTTCTTCGGTGCAGCTTTCTTCGCCGCCGGTTTCGCAGCAGCTTTCTTCGGTGCAGCTTTCTTCGCCGCCGGTTTCGCAGCAGTCGTCTTCTTCGCAGCCGCCGGCTTCTTGGCTTTCTTCTCTTCAGCCATAGTGAACCTCCATTGCATGTTTGAGAAAGGGAAAACAAACAACCCGCTTACTACAGCACGGATTATTCAACAATGCCGGCGGACCGGAATTGATGAATTCAAGCGCTTTCACCGGCCATCCCCTGATTTGGGGCATGATGGGGAAACGCGTCAAAGGGGGATTCGCCAGGAGTGGCGAGCTTGGGAGCGCCCGCTGGTTTGCGGTGAAGACGCTGATCAGGACTGCGGAAGAGGCGATATCCAATCCGGCCGCGGATTCGGTTCGATCGATCACCATGCGCCTTGCGTCTTCCTGCATGCCCTGCCTTTCGTTGGCTAGCGCGGAAAAAAACCGCGGATCTGGACTGCCAGCTTCAACCTACTATATGTAGTAGGTCAATGACCATTGTGCACTAATGGTAGTAGCCCGAAAAAATCAATGCAAGATAAATTGTATGCCGTGCGTTTGCGGATGGCTGCAAACGTTGCGATCAAGCCACGCGCACCGCTTCAATCGACGGCGAGGGGAACTAGGCGTGTCCAGTCGAAATGCGGACCGGGATCGGTCTTCCGCCCGGGCGCGATGTCGCCGTGGCCGGCGCAGGCTGCGAGCGGGTAACGGTCTCGCAGCACGGCAATCAGCGCGTTCAGCGTCGTGTACTGTGCTGTCGTGTAGGCGCTGCAGTCGTCTCCTTCGAGTTCGACGCCGAGCGAGAAATCATTGCAGCGTTCGCGTCCGCGCCAGCACGACACCCCGGCATGCCAGGCGCGCGCTGCGCAGGAGACGAACTGGATGAGTCGGCCATCGCGCCGGATGAAGAAGTGCGCGGACACGCGCCGGTCGGCAATGGTGGCGAAGTAGGGATGCGCCGCCGGGTCGAGGCGGTTGGTGAAGAATTCGTTCACGGCATCGCCGCCGAACTCGCCCGGCGGCAGACTGATGGCGTGGATGACGAGGAGGCTCACGGCCGTCCCTGGCGGGCGCGCATCGTGATTCGGGCTGGGAATCCGCTCCGCGCCGCGCAGCCAGCCCGCCTGATCGATCGGCCCGAGGGCCTCAGGCTTCGGATTCATTGAGCCCCAGACGTTCCATCCGGTAACGCAACGACCGGAAGGTCACGCCGAGAATGCGCGCGGCGGCGGTCCGGTTGAACCGGGTCTTCTGCAAGGCATCGAGGATGACCTGGCGCTCCAGGTCGTCGAGGTAGTCCTGCAAGGGCTTCGCACCGCTGCATGCCGTCTCGCCAGCGCCGACTTTCGATGGTTGCAACTGCAGATCATCGACATCGACGATGCCCCCGCCATGAAGTGCCAGCGCACGCTCGAGGATGTTTTCCAGTTCGCGCACGTTGCCGGGGAAGGCGTAGGCCCGCAGCGCATTCATGGCCGACGGCGTGATCGCCGGAGCCGGCACGCCACTTGCCGCGGCCAGACGATCGAGGATGCGCTGTGCAAACTCGGGCACGTCGTCGCTGCACTCACGCAAGGCGGGCATGCGGATTTCGATGACGTTGATGCGGAAGAACAGGTCCTGGCGGAAGCGTCCCTCGTCCATCAACTGGCGCAGGTTCTGGTGCGTCGCACAAATGATGCGGGCATTGACCGGTTCCTCGGCCGTCGCACCGACGCGGCGCACATGCTTTTCCTGGATCGCACGCAGCAGTTTCACCTGCATCGGCAGGGGCAGGTCCGCCACCTCGTCCAGAAAGAGCGTGCCGCCGTCCGCCGCCTGGAAAAACCCCTCGCGCTCGCTTTCCGCCCCGGTGAAGGCACCCTTGCGATAGCCAAAGAATTCGCTCTCCATCAGGTTTTCCGGAATGGCGCCACAGTTCACTGCGACGAAGGGCTTGTCGCAACGCAGACTTTCGCGATGGATCAGCCGGGCGGCAAGCTCCTTGCCGCTGCCCGACTCGCCAGAGATGTAAACGGGCGCTTCGCTGCGTGCCACCTTGGCAATCAGCTCGCGGACCTGGACAATCGGCGCGGACTGTCCGAGCAGTTCGTGCGTGCGCTGTCCGGGTGCATTTCTGTTCTCGGGCACGGTCAGGGCCGACTTCACCAGCGTCCGCAACTGAGCCAGCGAAACCGGCTTGGACAGGTAGTCGAATGCCCCGGACTTCAATGCCGCAACGGCATTCTCGGTACTGCCGTGGGCGGTGATCACCGCAACCGGCAAGGTGGGATGATTGGACTCGATATACCGTACCAGTTCCAGGCCGTCGCCGTCCGGCATGCGCATGTCGGTCAGGCAAAGTTGATACGGCTTCCCCTGCAGCAGTTGCTTGGCGGCGGCGACGCTGGCGGCGCAATCGCATTCCAGGCCCATACGCGCCAGCGTCATGTCGAGCAGTTCGCGAATGTCCGTTTCGTCATCGACGATCAGAACCCGGGGGTTGCCGCTCATGTTTCTCCGTTGACCTTGGGTTGTTCGGGATTGGGCGGCGCAAATGATATGCAGAAATGCGCCCCCGGAGCATTTTCGAGCAGAAACAGGCGCGCGCCGTTGGCTTCGCAGAGTTCGCGGGCGATATACAGACCCAGTAGCCGCGCCCCGATCGCCGCGCCGACCAGCACCACCACCAGCAGCAGCAGCAGCAGCAGCAGCATCGACATCCCGCTCTTGGCACCCCCGCTGGCATAAAAGAGCAGGGTCAGGCAGGCGATGTCGATCAGAACCTGGATACTCAATTGCGCGTTGAAAGCATG
>CAZPIE010000204.1:0-2846 GCA_964586275.1 uncultured Methyloversatilis sp.
GGGCCGTCGCGGTCGGCGGGCGGGCGAGGCCGGGGGTGCAGGCGAAGGTGGCGCGCTTTTCTTCGATGACCCAGGTCTTGCGTGGCGGGCGCAGGCCGGGCAGCAGCGCGGCGAGCTGCGCGTGGATGGACGTGGCGAGTTCGTCGTGGCCGAGTGCCTGCCAGGGGCCGGCGCCGCTGATCACGGCCGCGAGCAGGCCGGGTTGGCCGCAGAGCGCGCCGCGGTCGAAGACCCACTGGGCGTGTCCATTGTCGAGCCCGATCATCGGGAAGGGCAGCAGGGCCATACCGGAATTGGCGGGATAGGCGAGGTAGCAGGTGGCGATCGGCTGCCAGTCGAAGGGATGGCGTTCCGCGATGTCGGGCAGCAGCGCGGCCAGGTGGTAGGGCGCCACGGCGACGACCTTGTGGTCGAAGCGTGCCAGTGCGTCGAGTTGGTCGAGCGAGGCGATGCGCGTCGAGCGATGGACCTTGCCGCCGCGCGCCTCGATGAAGCCGGCCGCCGGTTCGGGGAACAGGCTGGAAAAATCGGTCGCGGGCAGCAGCAGGTCGGAGGCGGCGCGGTCGGCGGCGAGGCTGTCGCGCAGCACATTGAGGAAGACCTGCGCCGAGGCGCTGGCGACCGGCGTGTTGAGCGCGGCGAGGCAGAGCGGTTCCCAGAGGAAGCGGCGCACGCGCTCGGGCTGGCGGTGCGCGGCGAGCAGGTCGGCGGCGCTCATGTCGGCCGGCAGGCGGAAGCCGCGCTGCTGCTGCGCGCGCATGAAGCGGATGGCCGCCAGCTTTTCGCTGAAGGACAGGCCTTGCGCCGCCAGCAGCGCCCAGCCCAGATGCAGCGGGGCGGGCAGGTTCGGGGCCGCGACCTTGACATGGCCGGGGAACTCCAGATGCAGCAACTCGCGGCGTAGTGCCGTCGCGCCAACCCCGACTTTGTCCATCAACCGCAGGGTTTCGCGATAGGCGCCGACGAGGATGTGGGCGCCGTTGTCGACGGTCATGCCGTCCAGCCCGACCGCGCGCGCGCGGCCGCCGAGCGTGCGCGAGGCCTCGAAGACCTCGACCGTGACTCCGGCGTCGGCCAGTTCGACCGCGCAGGCGAGTCCGGCGTAGCCCGCCCCGACCACGGCAACCTTGGCGGCTACGCGGTCAGCCATGCCTTGACGGCGAGCCAGGCCTTGCGCGCGGGCGGCAGCGAGGTGCGGCGGTCGAGCACGAGGAAGCCGTCCTTCTCGATCTCGTCGAGCAGGCTGCGGTAGATCGCCGCCATGACGAGGCCGGCGCGCTGCGCCTTGCGGTCGGCACTGGGCAGTTGGGCGAAGGCGCGGTCGTAGTGTTCGCGCGCGCGCTGCGCCTGGAAGGCCATCAGCGCGGCGAATTCCGGGCTATGGCGACGGTTCAGGATGTCGCGCTCGGCGACGCCGAAGCGCGCGAGCTCGTCCTGCGGCAGGTAGATGCGGCCACGGCGCGCATCCTCGCCGACGTCGCGGATGATGTTGGTGAGCTGCAGGGCCAGCCCCAGCGCATGCGCGTACTTGAGCGTGCGGCGGTCGCCGTAGCCGAAGATCTCGGCGGACAGCAGGCCGACGACGCCGGCGGCGCGGTGGCAGTAGAGCTGCAGTTGCGCGAAGTTGGCATAGCGCGCGAGTTCCAGGTCCATCTGCATGCCGTCGATGATCTCCCCGAGATGTTCGACCGGCAGGTCGAAGCGCGCGCGTGCGGCGGCCAGTGCCTGCGTGACCGGATGTTCGGGTTTGCGCCGCGGGTCCTCGAGCTTGCCCAGTTCGTCGCGCCACCAGGCCAGCTTGGCTTGGGCGATGGCCGGCTCGCGGCATTCGTCGACGACGTCGTCGACCTCGCGGCAAAAGGCGTAAAGCGCGTTGATCGCCTGCCGGCGCGGTGCGTCGAGGAAGCGGAAGCTGGCCGCGAAGCTGGAGCCGCTGGCCTTGACCTTGGCGGCGCAGTAGTCGTCCGGGGTCATAAGGCTTTCCAGAGGATGTACGGCCAGTCGAGGGCGCCCAGCACCGGGCGGCGGTTGAAGACGTCGTAATCCACGGCCTCGATCTTCGCGAGGATGCGCAGGCCGCCGGCGACGATGGCGCGGATTTCCATCCCGATGCGGCCGGGCAGTGCGCGGCCGAGCGGGGCGCCTTCGAGCATCAGCGCGCGGGCGCGCATGACCTGTACGCGCATCAGCGCGCGAAAGTCGGCGTTGATGAGACGGCACTTGAGCTGGTCTTCGGTGACGTTGAAGCGTTTCATGTCGTCCTGCGGCAGATAAATGCGGCCATTGTGCCCTTTTCCGAGGTCGATGCCGACATCCTGCCAGTGGTTGATCAGCTGCAGGGCCGAGCAGATCGCGTCCGAGCGGCGCAGGTTTTCCGGTGTCGCGGCGCCGAACAACTGCAGCAGCAGGCGCCCGACCGGGTCGGCGGAGCGCCGGCAGTAGTCCAGCAGTTCGGCGAAGCTGGCGTAGCGGTCCTTGACGACATCCTGCGCGAAGGCGTCGAGCAGGTCGCGGAACGGTTGCAGCGGCAGGGCGTGCGCCGCGATGTGCGGACGCAGGCGCAGGAAGACGGGATGCCCGGTCGGTTCGCCGCGCTCGATGCGGTCGAGTTCGGCCTGATAAGCCGCCAGGAGGCGCAGGCGTTCTGCGGGAGCCAGGTCGCCTTCGTCGGCGAAGTCGTCGGCGCTGCGGGCGAAGCCGTAGATCGCCGCCACGGCCAGCCGCAGGGGCACGGGCAGCAACAGTGAAGCAACGGGGAAATTCTCGTAGTGATCCGGTTTTTCGGGCTTGGGCATCGCCCGGCAGTATAGGTTCTAAGCAGGGTGTTTAGGCGCTAGAATGGCCGG
>CAZPIE010000205.1:0-2840 GCA_964586275.1 uncultured Methyloversatilis sp.
GGCGCCAGCGTGGCCGAGGCGCTCTCGTCCGAAGCCAACGACATCACCGTCATCGACCAGGATCGCGATGCGCTGGCGGCGCTGGCCGACCGGCTCGACGTGCGCACGGTGGCGGGCAACGCCGCCTATCCGAACGTGCTGCGCGATGCCGGCATCGAGGACACCGACATGCTGGTCGCGGTGACGCAATCCGACCAGACCAACCTGGTGGCCTGCAAGATCGCCCGCAGCCTGTTCAACGTCAGCACGCGCATCGCCCGGCTGCGCTCGCCCGACCTGCTCGACCCCGCGCTGCTCTCCAACGAGAACTTCGCCGTCGACTACGCGATCTGCCCCGAGCAGGACATCACCGACTACATCGCCAAACTGGTCGAGTTTCCCGAGGCCCTGCAGGTGCTCGAGTTCGCCGGCGGCAAGGTCACGCTGGTCGGCGTGCGCGCCAAGCCCGACGGCCTGCTGGTGGGCAAGCCGATCCGCGTCATGCGCGAGCATCTGCCCGCGGGCGTCGATGCGCGCATCGCGGCGATCTTCCGCGAGCACCAGCCGCTCGACCCGGACGGCGATACCGTCATCGAGCCGGGCGACGAGGTGTTTTTGCTCGCCGACAGCCGCCATATCCGGCCGGTGCTGAAGGAACTGCGCCGCAATCGCGAGCCGGTGCGCCGCGTGATGATCGCCGGCGGCGGCAACATCGGCCAGCGCGTCGCCCAGACGCTGGAAGACAGATACGAGGTCAAGCTCATCGAGGTCGACCGGCGGCGCGCCGAGGCGATCGCCGGCAAGCTGGCCAATACCCTCGTGCTGCACGGCGAAGCGACCGACGAGAACCTGCTGGCGCAGGAAAATATCGACGAGATCGACATGTTCCTCGCCCTGACCAACGACGACGAGGACAACATCATGGCTGCCTCGCTGGCCAAGCGCCTCGGCTGCAAGCGGGTGCTGGCGCTGATCAACCGCCGCGCCTATGCCGACATGGTGCAGGGCGGGCCGATCGACATCGGCCTGAGCCCGGCGCAGGTGTCGATCGGCGCGCTGCTGACGCATGTGCGGCGCGGCGACGTCGTCAAGGTGCACAGCCTGCGCCGCGGCGCGGCCGAGGCGCTCGAGCTGATCGCCCACGGCGACAAGAACAGCTCGAAAGTCGTCGGCAGGCGCATCGAGGAACTGCCGAAGATCAGGGGTGCGCACATCGGCGCCATTGTCAGGAGCAGCCATTTTCCCGATGTCGACTACAGGGATGGACTGCCTTCCAGGGAACATATCGACCGCGTCATCATTCCCCATCATGACACGGTGATCGAATCCGACGACCACGTCATCGTCTTCTGCGTGCGCAAGCGCGAAGTCGCGCAGGTCGAGAAGCTCTTCCAGGTCGGCTTCCAGTTCCTCTGACGGACCGACATGCACCGCTTCTATCCGCTGCTTCGGGTCTTCGGCGCGCTGCTGATCGGGTTTTCCGCCTGCCTGGCCGTACCGATGGGGGTTTCCTGGTACGTCGACGATGGCGCCCATCGGGCGTTCGACGAGGCTTTCGCGGCGACGCTGATTTGCGGGCTGGTCCTGTTCCTCAGCCTGTATCGCGAGCGGCGCGAAATGAAGGTCCGCGACGGCTTCCTGCTCGTCGTGCTGCTCTGGACGGTGCTGCCCCTGTTCGCCTGCCTGCCGCTCTGGCTGCATCTGGACATTTCCTTCACCGATGCCTACTTCGAGGCGACCTCGGGCCTGACGGCGACCGGCTCGACGGTGCTTTCCGGACTCGACCGCTTGCCGTTGTCGATCAATTTCTGGCGTACCTTCATGCACTGGATCGGCGGCATGGGCGTGGTGGTGCTGGCGGTCGCGATCCTGCCGCTCCTGGGCATCGGCGGTCGGCAGATGTTCAAGGCCGAAGTGCCCGGCCCGATGAAAGAGGCCAGCCTGACGCCGCGCATCGCCGAAACCGCCAAGGGCCTGTGGACCGTCTACCTGATTCTCACCGTGGCCTGCGGTTTTTCGCTCTGGGCCTTCGGCATGGAGCCCTGGGATGCGGTCATGCATGCCTTCACCACCCTCGGGCTGGGCGGCTTCTCGACCAAGGATGCCAGTCTCGGCCATTTCGCCAGTCTCGAAATCGAGCTCACGGTGATGTTCTTCGCCCTCATGTCGGGCATCAATTACGCGACGCACTTTCTCGTGCTGCACAACCGTACCCTCGCCCCTTACCGTAACGACCCGGAAGCTCCGTATTTCCTCGGCGTGCTGGCGGCGAGCATCCTGGCGCTGACGTTCTATCTGCTGGCGCTGGGCGCCTTCGACGAGTTCGGGACCGCGCTGCGCTACGTGGCCTTCCATTCGATCTCGCTCGCCACCTCGCTCGGGCTGGCCACGACCGATTACGGCCAGTGGCCGTTTTTCGCCCAGCTCTGGATGCTCTTCCTCGGCAGCTTCATCGCCTGTTCGGGCTCCACCGGCGGCGGCATCAAGATGATCCGCGCGATGATCCTCTACAAGCAGGTCTATCGCGAACTGCTGCGCGCCATGCACCCCAGCGCGATCTGGCCGGTGCGCATCCGCGGCGCCATCATTTCGCAGAACGTGCTGACCGGCGTGATGGCCTTCGGCTTCGTGTATACCGTCAGCATCGTGTCGCTCTCGCTGCTGATGGCCGCCAGCGGGCTCGACATCGTCACCGCCTTTTCGGC
The DNA here is from genome assembly GCA_964586275.1 of uncultured Methyloversatilis sp. Classification (GTDB taxonomy): domain Bacteria; phylum Pseudomonadota; class Gammaproteobacteria; order Burkholderiales; family Rhodocyclaceae; genus Sulfuricystis. The sequence goes on from CAZPIE010000205.1 coordinate 2,685, forward strand.
GGTGGCCGCAACGCTCAACAACACCGGCCCCGGCCTCAACCTTGTGGGCCCAGCCTCCACCTTCGCGGTGCTCAACGATTTCCAGACCTGGATCTGCACCTTCGCGATGTTGCTTGGCCGGCTGGAAATCTTCACCCTGCTGGTCGTGCTGATGCC
>CAZPIE010000206.1:0-2838 GCA_964586275.1 uncultured Methyloversatilis sp.
TGACGATCACGCCGCGCTCGCCCTCGGCATTGGGCGCGTTGCGCCCCATCGCCTCGGCCGCCAGGCGGATCATGTTGAAGGCGCCGACCAGATTGATGTCGATCACGCGCCTGAAGCTCGCGAGCGCATGCGCGCCCTCCTTGCCCACCGTCTTCTCGCCCATGACGATGCCGGCGCAGCCGATCAGGCCATGCACGGCGCCGAAGGCCGCCAGCGTCGCCGCCACGCAGGCCTGCGCGCTCGCCTCCTCGGCCACGTCGGTCGCGACGAAGCGTGCCGCCGCACCCTGGGCACCCAGTTCGCTCGCCAGCGCCTCCCCCGCCGTCCGGTTGAGATCGGCGATCACCACCTTGCCACCCTCTGCCGCCAGCAGGCGCACCGCGCCCGCGCCGAGGCCCGAGGCCCCGCCGGTGACGATGAATACGCTGTCCTTGATCTGCATGTCGTCCTCCCGAAGAATTTGGGGAGGGATTCTACCGTCAGCCGTCCCGCAGCATCGCCAGCACGGGCGCCGTGTCGGGCCGCACCCCGCGCCAGAGGAAGAAGGATTCGGCCGCCTGCGCCACCAGCATTCCCAGCCCATCGGCCACGCGCCCTGCGCCAAGCCGCAGGGCATCGCGCAGGAAGGGCGTCGCGCCCTTGCCATAGACCATGTCGTAGGCCAGCGCGCCGGTGGCGAACAGCCCTTCCGGCAAGTGCAGGCTTTGCGTGCCGAGGCTGGCGGACGTCGCGTTGATGACCAGGTCGAAACCGCCGCCGGCGAAAGCGCCGAAGCCGCCGGCCCTCAGTTTTCCGAAGGAGGCAAACCGCGCCTGCAGCGCCGCCGCCTTGTCGACACTGCGGTTGGCGATGGCCAGTTCGGCCGGCCCCTCCTCCAGCAAGGGCAGCACCACGCCCCGTGCCGCCCCGCCGGCGCCGACTATCAGAATGCGCCTGCCGCGCAGCGCAAAGCCCAGCCGGTTGCGGATGTCGCGCACCAGCCCGATGCCGTCGGTGTTGTCGGCGAAGATGCAGTCCGCGTCGAAACGCAGGGTGTTCGCCGCGCCCGCCTGCCGCGCCCGCTCGGTCGGCCGGTCCGCAAGTTCCAGCGCTTCCAGCTTGAAGGGCACGGTGACGTTCATGCCGCGCCCGCCGGCCTGCCGGAACGCTCCCACCGCCGCGGCAAAGCCATCCGGCGGGGCGAGGATCGCCTCGTAAGTCAAATCCTGCCCGCACTGGCGGGCGAAAGCCGCGTGGATGGCGGGGGATTTCGAATGGGCGATGGGATGGCCGATGACGGCGTAGCGGTCGGTCATGGATGCGAATCAGACCGTGTCAATGCGACTGACCGTTTAGCCCCGGCAAATCCTTGAGCAATGCCGGCAGGGCGGTTTGCACCGTATCCCATACCACATCGAGATTGATCTCGAAATAGCCGTGCGCGATACGGTTACGCATGCCCTTCATGCTCCGCCAGGGAATCTCCACATGGCGTCCGGTGAAGTCGGCATGATCCTGCAACAGTTTGGTTGCGGCTTCGCCGATGATGATCAGGTTCATGACAACGGCTTGCTGAGTCCGGGTGTCGGCAAGAAAATCGGCCTTGCTCATTCCCTCCGCATAGGCACAAGCAGTCGCAGCGGCCTCACGAATGTGCTCTAGATAGTCCTGCAAGCGGCTCTCGGTCATATCGGCCGAGCTTCTGCCAACACCTTGGCACGAAACTTTTTCGGCAAATCTTCGGGCGTCAAGACGTCGACGGCAACACCGAGCAGGTCTTCGAGCTCGACTTGCAAACCGCCAAGATCGAATAGCGTTGCTCCGGGCAGGGCATCGACAAGCAAATCCAAGTCGCTGCCCTCTGCATCCGAACCATTCAGCACGGAGCCGAACACACGGGGATTTGCCGTGCGATAACGGAAAACCGCCGCACGAACACTATCCCGCTTCCCGTCAAGAGCAATCGAGGGTCTCATATGAGCAAATAATGTCTAACAATTATCGAAAAATCAATATCAAGTGCCCGCACTGGCGGGCGAAAGCCGCGTGGATGGCGGGGGACTTGGAATGGGCGATGGGATGGCCGATGACGGCGTAGCGGTCGGTCATGCCGCCTTGAGTACGGGATGGTCGAAGCGCCGACTGGCGTAACTCAGGCAGGCGCGAATATCCTCGGCTTCAAGGTCGGGAAGTTCCTCAAGCACTTGATCAGGCGTCAGCCCATTGGCCAGCAAATCAAGCACATCCGTCACCCGGATGCGCATACCGCGAATACACGGGCGGCCACCACACTGCTCTGGGTCAATGGTAATGCGTTGATTGTTCATGGCACAGCCTCTCGAATCATTCGGACCTGAAGTATACCCCTGCTCCCATTTCAATCACCTGCCGCCCCAAGAACCGCGCATAGGCCGCATGGATGGCGGGGGACTTGGAATGGGCGATGGGATGGCCGATGACGGCATGGCGGTCGGTCATGACCGATTGGGGCACTCAGGCCGCCTGCTTGACGAGCGGCCAGCGGATGTCGATTTCATCCCAGGGCACGCAAACCCGGCCATGCGCGTCCTTTTCGATCACCAGCCACTCGGAGAGCGCCTTCACATCCTTGTGCACATTACGATAGTGCCTGCCGAGCCGTTTGGCGAGCGCATAGATCGTCAGCGGTCCAGCCGCCTTCAGCGCTTCCACGAGTTCCCAGCGCTTGGGCGTGAACACCGTGCCGAACTGCGCCATGTTCTCGAATCCGATGCCGAAATACGGGCTTACCGTCCCCTCCGCCCGGGCAGCGGCGAGCGCCGCGCCAAACCCGGCCAAACTCGTCTCGATGGGTTCACCGACCTTGATTTCCAGCCCGCT
>CAZPIE010000207.1:0-2834 GCA_964586275.1 uncultured Methyloversatilis sp.
GTCGTTCTTGGCGATGCCGCCGCGCACCGGAATGCCCGACAGCTTGTCGATGACCATCGTGACGGTACGCACGATGGGGCCGGTCGGGTTGCCGTCGCGGTCGGGCTTGCGCAGCGGGTTGTCGGGCGGGAAGGCCTTGTCGCCCTTGCCGCCATGCGCTTCCAGCCGCGCGCGGATGGCGGCGTAGAGTTTCTCGTTGCGGTGCGGGTCGATCAGTTTGTCGAGGTCGGCCAGTTTCAGGCTGGCGAGCGGCACTTTCTGCGTGACGCCGCCTTGCGCCTTGAGGCGTTCGGGCTGGGCGTAGATGGTGTCCTTGTGCGCCGCCCCGCTGTTCCGTCGCTGCGGTGCGCGCGAGACGAATAACGGCTGCACGGCTGCCAAGGCTTCGGGTGAATAGCTGCCAAACATTTCCAGTTGTGCGCGCAGTTCGTCCGCGTCATCGAGCTTGAGCCGCGCTTCGAGTTCCTGCCGGAAATGCGGCCAAGGGTCGGGAAAGTGCGCATGCAGTTGCTGGAACATGGCCGGATCGAGGATTTCCCCGGTTTCGGGATCGGGGAAGCCGTCGCGCAACTTCGCCAGTTCCTTGGAGCGCGAATAGTCCGCCAGCCGCTTGACCATGCCGTGGCTGCATGCAGCGACCACGGCGGCGTCGAGCGCGTGATGGCGGTCGCTGTCGCCGCGCAGCTTGAGCAGGCCCCAACGGGCGCGCAGGAAGGCCGTGGTCTGGCCGTTGAGGACGACGCAGCGCTTGGCTGCCGTCCCGTCGGCGCCGACTTTCAGTTGCAGATGGCGCTCGACGTAGTTCTTGAAGAACTTGCAGATGTAGCGGGTGTCGTTGAGGTTGCGCTCCTTGAATTCCTCGGCGGCCTTGCCCGAGAAATCCTTGCGCAACAGGCGCTGGCGCTTGGCGAGGCGGTAGCTCTTGTTCGACTCGACGAAAGCGACGAACTGACGCCAGCGTTCGCCTTGCTCGCCGCCGAGGGCGGTGAGATATTCGTAGGGTGTGCGGTTGCCCTTGTTGCGGTTTTCCTCTGCCAGTACCAGCACCTTGTTGTTCTTGCCGTCGTCGTAGCTGCGCGAGTAGGGCAGGACGTGGTCGACCTCGGCATAACCGATGTCGTGCAACACGCGATGCAGGTCGAGGGGTTTCAGCGAGTAGGCGCACTTGCCCTGCTGCTCGCGGTAAAGCTGGAACTTCTCGAATTCGCGGCTCCTGGCGGCGATGCCGTATTCGGCGGCAAAGGCGGCCTTGTCCTTTTCGTTCTTCTCGCGGTATTCGTCCTGCGCCTTCTTGACCTTGTTGCGCTCGTCGAGCGGACGGGAAAGATCGCGCGCCATCTCGATATGTACGGCGGATGGCGATCCGTATTTGCGCACCAGGGCGTTCAGCACTTTGCGCGCCTGGTTGAGCGCGCGCAGGACGACGGGATTCCTCGGCACGTCCATGTCTTCGGCGAACACCATGCGTCCGTCCTTGTCGCGGCCAGCGTAGAACGGGGGCAGATATTTGTGTCCGCCCGCGCCGGCCTCGTGCAACCGACTGTGGTGATAGCCGGCGGCCTGGCAGGCTTCGTCGTAGCGCAGGCCGGCTTCCATGTGCGGCACGATCTTGCGCAGGGCCTTGAGCGAGAGCGCGTGGAACTTGTCGAAGCTGATCTCCGACAAGGTTTCGATCATCTTCTCGCCGCCGGGCAGGTTCAGCTTGCGCAATTCGGCCTCGACCTCGGCCCCGTCCTTGAAGACGGACAGCACGCGGGCGATCTCGTCGAGCCGCGTCGGGTCGCCGCCGGTCGCGGCGCCGGCCATGCCTTCCCACTCGGTTTCGAGTCCGGCGTCCTTGAGCGCCTTGCGCAGGGTTTGCCAGGCCGGCAGCTTGACGAGGGTGTCCTTCTCCTTGTCTTCGGCCAGACCGGCGAAGTTGAAGGCGCCCAAGCCTGCTTTGGTCAGCGCGGCGCGCAACTGCTTGTAGCTGAAATCGCCGGCCTGCTTGTAGGGCAGGGGCAGGGCGACCTGCCGCTCGGCTTCGTTCAGCGGGCGCGTGATGCCGTCGACGACGATGCGCAGGTTGTTGAGGCGGGTGAGCCAGACATGGCGCTCGGCGGTGAAGCTGGCCTTGGGGGCGCGGTATTCGTCGCGCTCGAAGCTGCACTTGCCGAGCATCTTGAGCAGGTCGGCGCCGGCCAGCGGCGGCTTCTGTTCCCAGAACAGGCCGCTTTTCCTGTCGCCGTTGCCGAGAATCTTCAGTTCCAGATCGGCGCCGGCATGCGGGTTGCCGAGTTCGCGTTGGCGCCGGAACAGCAAGGCCAGTTCGTCGGCCAGCAGGACGCGCGAGAGCGCCTTGCCGTAGTCGCCGGCCTTGTTCCGCTGGGCATCGGGGAACTCGGCCAGCACCATTTCGGCGGCGCTGCGGTAGCCCTTTTCGGTCATGCGGCGCTGGGTGTCGGACAGGCCTTGCTTGACCTTGCCGCCTTCTTTCTTGTCGCCCTCGGCCTTCTTCTCTTCGGCGCGGCTGATCCAGTGGAAGCCGCGATGCTTGCAGAGGTGGTAGAGGACGCGTGCCCACTCGCCGTCCGACAGGCGGCGGTCGAGGCCTTCGACGCGCAGTTGCCAGGGCGAGATCGGCGCTGGCTGACGCGGATCGCCATTCATTCCCGAGCGTTTCATCAGCCGCGCCAGCTTGACGAGTCGCCAGGCGCGACGGCGCAGGCGGCGGCGCATCAGCCTTGCAGTACGCCGCGCGAGGTTGAGCGGCTCGCCTTCCTTCGCGGTTTCCGCCTTGTCGAAGCAGCGCACGCCCAAATCGACGATGCGGTTTTCGCCCAACACGCACCAGC
>CAZPIE010000208.1:0-2819 GCA_964586275.1 uncultured Methyloversatilis sp.
GGTCGAGCAGGCCGTTGGCCGCGTCCTCGACCATGTCGAGCACGCGCTCGAAGCCTTCGGGCCCGCCATAGTAAGGATCGGGCACCTCGTCGCCCGGGGCGTTCGCGGCGAACTCGAGAAACAGCCGCAGCTTGGCATGATGCTCAACGGGACAGGCCTGCCGCAGCAATGCGAGATTGTCGCGATCCATCGCCAGGACATGATCGAAGCGCGCGAAATCGAACTCATTGACCTGGCGCGCCCGCAACGGGGAAAGATCGTAGCCGCGCCTGGCGGCGGCCTGCCGCGCGCGCTGGTCCGGCGGATTGCCGACGTGGTAGCCGTGCGTGCCGGCCGAATCGAATTCGAACTGGTCGAACACGCCCTTCTTTTGCGCAATGGCGCGCGTCACGGCTTCGGCCGTCGGCGAGCGGCAGATGTTGCCCATGCAGACGAACAGGATGCGCTGTCTGAGCATCGCAGCGGGCTCAGAACGGCAGCTTCATGCCGGGCGGCAGCGGCAGTCCGGCGGTCAGCGCGCCCATGCGCTCCTGCGAGGTCGCTTCGGCGCGGCGGTTGGCGTCGTTGAGCGCGGCGGCGATCAGGTCTTCGAGCATTTCCTTGTCGTCCATCACCGACGGATCGATCGTGACGCGCTTGACGTCGTGCTTGCAGGTCATGACGATCTTCACGGCGCCGGCGCCGGACTGGCCTTCGACTTCCAGGTTCGCCAGCTCGTCCTGCGCCTTCTGCATGTTCTCCTGCATCTTCTGCGCCTGTTTCATCAGGTTGGCGATGCCGCCCTTGTTCAGCATGGGTTTGTCCTTAAAGAGGTTTGATGGTGGATTCGTCGATGCTCGCGTCGAACAGGTCGCAGGCTTCGCGCACGAAGGGATCGCTCTCGATCGAGGCGATGGCGCGCTCCTGCCGCTCGCGCTTGACGGCGTCGGCGCGCGACTTCGGCGTCTCGCCGTCCGGTTCGCCGAGCCGGATGTCGAGCGTCAGCGGCTTGCCGAAATGCTTCGCCAGTTCGGTGCGCAGCTTGTCCCGATGGATTTGCAGATGCTTGTGCGCCGGCGCCAGGCGCAGCACGAGCTTGTTCCCGGTTCGTTCGACCTGCTCGCAATGCTGGGCGAGCTGGCGTGCCATGCCGGTCAGCTGGCCGCTGTCGACCAGCGCGTGCCAGTCGTCCGTCGGCGCAAGTTGGAGGGGCGCCGGTGCTGGCTGAGGGGCGGGAGCTGACGCAGCAATTGGGCCGGAGGGGGTGGGCGCGGAAGCTGCCGTCCGGCCAGCGCCGACTTTTACTGATTCGTTACCACTGACGGGCCGGAAGGCATGCATGCGCAGCAGCGCCATGCCGAAACCGGCCGCCTCGTCGGGCGCGAGCGACAGCTCGTCGCGCGCATGGGTGACGATCTGGTAGCAAAGCTGCAGGAATTCCGCATCGAGGCGCTCGGCGTAAGTCGCGAGTTTGGTGCGCTCGGCATCGTCGAGCACCGCGCCGGGCGCGAACTGCACGAGCGCGATGCGGTGGAACAGCGTCGCCAGTTCCTGCAGCGCGGAGTCGAACGAAAGGCTGCGCTCTTCCATCGTGGCGGCAACAGCCAGCATCGCCTGGATGTCGTTGGCGGCCAAGCCGTCGAGCACGGCGAACAGGTGGTCGTCGCCGACCGTGCCGAGCATGGCCCGCACACCCCCCGCGCCCTCTTCCTCGATGCGGCCGGCGCCATGGGCGATGGCCTGGTCGAGCAGCGACAGCGCGTCGCGCATCGAGCCGGCGGCGGCCTTGGCGATCTGTCGCAGCGCGCCGGCCTCGAAGGCGACGCCTTCGGCGTCCAGCACGCGCGCCAGGTGCTCGACGATGTGGCCCGGCGGCATCTGCTTGAGGTTGAACTGCAGGCAGCGCGACAGCACCGTCACGGGGATCTTCTGCGGGTCGGTCGTGGCGAGGATGAACTTCACATGCTCCGGCGGCTCTTCCAGCGTCTTCAGCATCGCGTTGAAGGCGTGGCCCGAGAGCTGATGCACTTCGTCGATCATGTACACCTTGTAGCGGCCGCTGTTCGGCGCGTAGGCCGCCTTCTCGAGCAGCGCCGCCATGTCCTCGACGCCGCGGTTGGAGGCGGCATCCATTTCCACGTAGTCGATGAAACGGCCCGCGTCGATCTCCTGACAGGGCCCGCATACGCCGCAAGGCGTGGCGGTAATGCCTTGCGCGCAGTTCAGGGCTTTCGCGAGGATGCGCGCGATGGTCGTCTTGCCGACGCCGCGCGTGCCGGTGAACAGATAGGCGTGATGCAGGCGCTGCTGCTCGAGCGCGTGCGTCAGGGCGCGCACGACGTGCTCCTGTCCGACCAGCGTGTCGAAGGACCTGGGACGCCATTTGCGGGCAAGAACCTGATAGCTCATGCCCGCGATTTTAAGTCAATCAGCCCTGCGGCGCTGCACGTGCCGAACGCGGTCCCATCCTTTGTCCCATGCCGGCAGGATATTGGTCGGCAATCTTCTTCTGCTCGGGTGTCAGCGCGTCGTAGAGGCGATTGAAGCTCTCATGCACGCCGGCCATGGCATCGACGCGTTCCTGCATCAGCTTGTGCATCTGCGCCATGCGCTCGGGCGCGGTGAGGGTCGCATCGGCGGCCTGGGCGCGCATCGCCTGCACGCCCTTGCCGGCCTCGCTCTTCGCCTTCTCGGCGAAAGCCTGCCACAGCGGCTCCTGATCCGGCGTCAGCTTAAGTTCGCCCTTCAAAAATTCCAGCCGGCGTTCGGCGCGCTGGGCCGGATCCATGCGCATGCCGGCACGCATGCCCTTGGGTCCCATTTGTCCCATTTGTCCCATT
>CAZPIE010000209.1:0-2815 GCA_964586275.1 uncultured Methyloversatilis sp.
ACGCTGCCGAACGAGTCGCTGAGCGTGCCCTGCGGCAGCGGCAGCCCGGCCAGCTTGCAGCCCTGGGCCAGCGGCCCGCCCGGGAACAGCGTGTAGAGGAAGCGGCGCCCGCCGGCGGCGGCGAAACCCTTCTCCAGTTCGCGCGTCATCTGGCGTGCCGTCCAGTCAGGGCCGAGTTTGCGGAAGCGCTCGCGCAGGCAGTAGATCACTTCCCAGTGATCGTCCCCGAGTGTCAGGCCTTCTTCCGCGGCCAGCTTGTTCGCGACGAGCGGCGACCAGTGCGCCACTTCCGCCAAATATCCTTCGGGATCGCGGCCTGCGAGCCGCTGATCGGTAATGTATTTGTTGATGTCGTACATGGCAGTCTCCTCGCTGGGGTGAAACAATGTCCATTTACCCGACTTTTTTACTACGGAATCAGTAAAGACCCGTGAGAACGGAAAGTCAACCGGAAATCCGGATGTCTCAGTCGCGCTGTCCGCGCCGGTACATGCGGCCGGCGTCGCGGATGTCGCGGCGCAGCTGATGGCGCTCTTCGGGACTCATGTCGCGCCACTGCTCGCGGCGCTGCTGGCGACGCTCCTCGCGCCACTGCTCGCGCTGCTCGGGCGAGGCGTCGCGCCAGTCGTGCTGTGGCCGCATGGGGCGCTGCATCTGCCCGTAGCCATAGCCCGGCGGCGGGGGCGGCGGCTCGCCCTGCGCGGCGGCGGCGAATGCAGTCGCGGCGAGGCAGAGCAGAGCGAGCAGGCGGACAATGTTTTTCATGGCTGCATTGTAGGACCGCGCTTGCGGCCATGCGGCGGCGCTTTGTAACAATCCGTTGCGCGCCCTGCGGCGGGAAACATCCGGCAACGACTTGCCAGCGGAATCGGCAGTATCCTGCGCGCCATGAACCCCGAGACCCGCAAACCGAAAATCCTCGTCGTCGATGACGACCTGCGGCTGCGCAGCCAGCTCGAGCGCTACCTCGGCGAACAGGATTTCGCCGTCAAGGCCGTGCCCGACGCCCCGGCGATGGATCGCGCGCTCGAACGCGAGCTCTACGACCTGATCGTGCTCGACCTGATGCTGCCCGGCGAGGACGGCCTGTCGATCTGCCGGCGCCTGCGTGCCAACGGCGGCACGAAGAACGACATCGCGATCCTGATGCTCACCGCCAAGGGCGACGACATCGACCGCATCGTCGGCCTCGAGATCGGCGCCGACGACTATCTGCCCAAGCCCTTCAATCCGCGCGAGCTGGTCGCGCGCATCCATGCCGTGCTGCGCCGCCGCGCCGCGCCGCCGCCCGCCGGCGCGCCCGCCGCCGCGCAGGAGGTCGTGCGCTTCGGCCGCGTCGAGGTGAACCTCGCGACACGCGAACTCGTGCGGGAAGGCGAGACCACGATGCTCACCACCGGCGAGTTCGGCCTGCTGCAGGTGCTGCTCAAGCATCCGCGCCAGCCGCTGTCGCGCGACAAGCTGATGGAACTCGCGCGCGGCCGCGAGCACGGCGTCTTCGACCGCGCCATCGACGTGCAGATCTCGCGCCTGCGCAAGCTGGTCGAGGTCGACCCGGCCAAGCCGCGCCACATCCAGACGGTCTGGGGCTTCGGCTACGTGTTTGTTCCCGATGGGAAGGATGCCGGCTAAGCGCTTCTCCCTGCTGCCGGACAGCCTGCTCTGGCGGTCCTTCCTGCTGATCGCCACGCTGATGCTGGTGGCGGTGGCCGCCTGGCTGGCGATCTTCCGCGAGGCCGAGATGGAACCGCGCGCGCGCCAGGTCGCGCAGATGGTCGCGAGCGTCGCCAACCTGACGCGCGCCGCGCTGCTCGCCGCGCGTCCGGAAAGCCGCGTCGATCTGCTGGCCGAACTGTCCGACACCGAAGGTGTGCACGTCTATCCCGCCGATGTCGGCGACAGGGTCGAGCCGCCACCGCCGACGGCCTTCACCCGCCATCTCGAACGCGAAGTGCGCGCGCGGCTCGGCCCCGAAACGCGGCTGGCCTTCGTGCTCAACGACGAGCCCGGCCTGTTCGTCAGCTTCGGCATCTTCAGCGGCGAAGAAGGCGACTACTGGCTCGCCTTGCCGCGCGAGCGGCTCGAGCGGCGCCTGCCCCTGTACTGGCTCGGCTGGGGCGCGGCGGTGCTGCTGCTCGCGCTCGCCGGCGCCTGGCTGATCGTCTATCGCATCGTGCGGCCCATCGAGGAGGAACGCGCGCTGCTGCTCGCCGGCATCTCGCACGACCTGCGCACGCCGCTCACGCGCCTGCGCATGGAGACCGAACTCTCGGTCGCCGACGCCGAGGCGCGCGCCGGCATGGAGGCCGACATTGCCGAGATGGACCGCACCATCGGCCAGTTCCTCGACTTCGCGCGTCCGCAGGCGCTGGCCGGCAAGAACAAAGTGCCGACCGACCTGGCCGCGCTGATCGAGGAGACCGCCGCGCGCTATGGCGAGCGCGTGAAGTGCCGTCACGCAGAGGCTGACTTTCGGATTCCGGTCCTGCCCGAGCCGCTGCGCCGCGCGATCGTCAACCTGATCGAGAACGCCCTGCGCCACGCGGGTCTGGCCCTGCCCGTCGAACTGGAACTGACGCGCGCAGGGAACAAGGTCGTCATCGCCGTGCTCGACCGCGGCCCCGGCATCGCGCCCGCCGAAGCAGTGCGGCTCAGGCAGCCCTTCACGCGCGGCGAAGCGGCGCGCACCGGCGCCGGCGGCGCCGGTCTCGGGCTCGCCATCGTCGAGCGCATCGCCCGCGCGCATGGCGGCCGACTGGAACTGCTGCCGCGCGACGGCGGCGGATTGGCCGCGCGGATCGTCCTGCCCGGTTAA
>CAZPIE010000210.1:0-2804 GCA_964586275.1 uncultured Methyloversatilis sp.
GCGCGCCGGTCGCGATGCCGGCGACGAAAGGCAGCAGAGGCAGCATGTCAATTCTCCTGGGTGGATGGGAAGGAAGCGGCAGCCGAGGATTTCGGCTGGCGCAGGAAATGGACCGCGGCGCCGCCGGCCACCATGCCGGCCAGCATGGCCGGGTGCGTGGCGCGCACCAGCGTGCCCACCAGCCCGAACGCGCCATGCTGGCGTGCCAGCAGGGCGAAGCCGCGTTCGAGCGCGTCGGTCAGCGGGCCATGGCGGACATAGGCCTGGCTGGGCGGTATGCCCTGCCGCATGTGCCAGTTCTCGCGCGCGACGGCGGCTTCGAGGGCACGCCGGAAGGCAGGCAGACGATTGTTGAACGAGGCCGCCCGCAGGTGGGCGAACACCTGGCGCACGTCCGGCTCGGCCACGCAGCCAAGCAGATAGTCGTAGCGCCGGATGTTGGCGATCTCGCCGACCACGCCGCGTTCGAGGTTGGCGCGCCAGGTCGGCGCGACCGTCGTCTCGGCGGGGAAAGGATCGATCGGCCGCGGCACGCCATGGCGCTCGCACAATCGGTTCAGCGCCTCGATGTGCCGCGCCGCTGATCGCACGGTATCGACGAACGGGGGTTGCGGGCCGAAGGCCTGCAGCACGGCGGCATAGTAGGCCCGCGCCGCATATTCGTCGTAGAGCGCGATGCGCAGCGCCTGATGCAGCACCGGGAACGGCGCCGCCGGCTGGAGGGTCCCGCTGCGCAGGATCGCTTCGTCATAGTTGGCCATTGCGAACCTCCTCGTATTTTTCCTGCAGGATGCCCACGAGCACGGTCGCGGCGTCCGTCTTCCGGCCGGCCAGCAGGTCGGGCCAGGCCGCGTCCGGAATCACGGCGTTGTCGTATTCGACAACACAGGAGCGGGCCAGCAGGTTGACCGAGATGGCCTGCACGCCGCGCACCGCGCCGAGCGCCGCGCGCAGGTCGGCGGACCCCAGGCCGTGCAGCGCGGGATCGTCGAGCGCGGAAAGATCGACCTTGAGGCGCACCCGCCCGCCGATCTGGTGGGCGATGCGCAGGTAGGGCGAAAAATCGGCGACGACCCGCCACGGATCGATGTCGGGCAGCGCCTCCGGGTTGAACGAGCGGGAAAGTCTGGTTGCAGCCATTGCCTATGCCATGGAGTGGTTCCCTGGCTGGCTTGTCGCAAGAGAGCTGCGGCTGGCTGGCTAACGGAATGCGCGAATGCGCGGTACGTCCGAGCAACTCTAGCATCCGTTCATGAATGCTGCAAATGCGCCGGAATGGGAATGGGAAACGCTCGCAAAAGTCGGCGCCGGCGGGACGGCACGTTCATGGAATCGCCGTGCCCTTGCAGCCGCTGCGGCCATCGGCGCGCGCGCCGACCAGCAGCGCCGCCATGTACCATGCGTAGAGACCGAAGGCGGCGCTCCACAGCAGGCCGGCGGCAAGTCGGGCAAGTCTCATGGCGATCTCCTTCCGAAAGTGAAAAAACGCTTGCGTCGAGTATAGGTCGACATCATGCTCGCCGCGCCATCCATTCCGGCGTAGCCAAAACAAGCTCGGTCCGGCAGCGCCGGCCGCACGCGGCGGCATGCGGCAATGAGAGTCGATTTCCCGACGGTTTTGTACATCATTGCAAGAAAGTCTTGACTATTTTTCATTCGCGAGGAGAATGGTCGGACATGAAACGCGCCCTTGCCTCCTTCATCCAGGCCGACCTGGCCCGCAAGATGGTGTTCCTCTCCGGCCCGCGCCAGGCGGGCAAGAGCACGCTGGCGCGGGATCTGGCGACGGCGTGGCCGGGCGCCCAGGTGCTCAACTGGGACGTCGCCGCCGACCGCCGCGTGATTCTCGCGCAGAGCTGGTCGCCCGCCGCGCGCCTCGTCGTGTTCGACGAACTGCACAAGATGAAGGGCTGGAAGGTCTGGCTGAAAGGCGTCTACGACGGCCGCGCCGACGAGCAGAGCCTCCTGGTCACCGGCAGCGCGCGGCTGGAAACCTTCCGCCAGTCCGGCGAATCGCTGGCCGGTCGCTATTTCGCCTGGCGCCTGCATCCCGTCACGGTGGCCGAATGGGTCGCGGTTTCCGGCGCCGCGCCGGCGGCGGCGCTCGACCGCATCCTCGAACGCGGCGGATTTCCCGAGCCTTTTCTGGCCGCAACGGCGACGCACGCGGATCGCTGGCGGCGCCTGTATCTGGAAGGCCTGATCCGCGAAGACATCCTGGAGTTCTCGCGCATCGGCGAACTGAACGCCATGCGCGTGTTCATCGACATGCTGCGGCAACGGGTCGGCACGCCCCTCTCGCTCGCCTCGCTGGCGCGCGACCTGCAAGTGTCGCCAACCACTCTGGGCAAGTATCTGGAGATCCTCGAAGCCCTGCACATAATCTTTACCGTGCGGCCCTTCCATCGCAACATCGCGCGGGCGCTGCTCAAGGAGCCCAAGGTTTATTTCTTCGACACCGGGCTGGTCGAGGGCGACGAAGGCGCCCGCTTCGAGAATGCCTGCGCGACGATGCTGCTGCGCCACGCCCATTTCCTGCAGGACAGCGCGGGGCGCGATATGCGCCTGCATTACGTGCGCGACAAGGAAGGCCGCGAAATCGATTTCGCCCTGTGCGAGGGCGACACTCCCGTCGGTTTCGCCGAATGCAAGCTCGCCGATCCGCATGTGCCGCCCTACCTGGCGGCTATCGCGGCACGCTTTCCCGCCGCAGGCGCCACATTGCTGGTGCGGCATCTGCGCCAGCCCGAACAGCGCGGACCGGTCGCGGTCGAGCGCGCCGCCGACTGGCTGGCACGGCTGGC
>CAZPIE010000211.1:0-2791 GCA_964586275.1 uncultured Methyloversatilis sp.
GACTCGACCAGCTTGGCGCCCTGCTTGATCAGGGCATGGCAACCCTTCGACTGCGGCGAATGGATCGAACCGGGAATCGCGAAGACCTCGCGGCCGGCCTCGGCGGACAAGCGCGCGGTGATCAGCGAGCCGCTCTGCCGGGCGGCCTCGACGACCAGGCAGCCGCGCGCCAGTCCGGCGATGATGCGGTTGCGGCGCGGAAAGTTCGCCGCCAGCGGCGGCGTGCCGACCGGAAATTCGCTGACGATGACGCCTTTGGCGGCAATTTCGCGCGCCAGCGCCTCGTTGCGCGCCGGGTAGATGCGGTCGCAGCCGGTGCCGACGACGGCGATCGTGGCGGCAGCTTCCGACAGCGCCCCGCGATGCGCGGCGGCATCGATGCCCGCGGCCAGGCCGCTGATGATTGTCAATCCTGCTCTGGCGAGCGCTTGCGCGAACGACTCGGCATTGGCTTCGCCCTGCTTGGTGGCATTGCGGCTGCCGACGATTGCGAAAGCCGGCCGGTTCAGCAGGGCCAGTCGTTCGGGATTGCCTTTCGCATACACCAGCACCGGCGGGTCGGCGGCCGTCAGCAAAGCTTGCGGATAGGCCGCATCGGCCAGCGTCAGGATGTGGTTGCCCGCTTGCGCGGCCCAGGCCAGCGCGGCGTCGACATCGCCGCGGTTGTCATGACAAACAAGACGTTCGGCGAGGGCGCTGCCCAGCACGCCGCGCAGGGCGGCGCCGGAGGCGGAAAAAACCGCCTCGGGAGCGCCGAAGGCCTTGAGCAGCCGGCGCTGTCCTTCGCCGCCGATGCCGGGGATCAGGGTCAGGCGCAGCCAGTGCGCCAGGTCCTCCGGCGTGGTCATGCCTGCTCCGGAAACGGGATTACGGCTTGCTGACGCGGTCGCCTTCCATCACCGGGCGGGTTGCCGAGGTGATCAGCGCATAGGAAACGCGGTCGAAGACGCGGAAGACGAAGGCGAGGCCGATGCGCTCGTCGGGCAGGACATGCGTCTGGGTCTTGTCGTCCTCGAAACGGTTCCTCACGGTCGTGCCGGTGCGGAAGATCGCCAGCACATGCCCCACTTCGAGGCCGTCGGCCTTGCCGCGCGACAGCGAGACGACCGAGTTCGCCGCCGCTTCGCCGACGCCGCCGTAAATCAGCATGACGCGGCCATTGATGTCATGGGTCGGGGGGCGGGGGACGTAACTCATGACCTCGGGGCGCTCGGCCGGCACGAGATAGTCGCCGCGGCCGATTTCCTGCTTGACGCTGGTGATTTCGAGCGGCAGCACGTCCGCGCGCTCGCCGGCCGGCCGCGCGCTGCCGAGATAGACCGCCTCGATGCCGAGCACCTCGTTGTTCTCCGGATCCTTGAGCGGCCGGCCGGGGCGGAAGACATGCCAGCGCTTGATCCGCGGGTCGGCGTTGTTGGTGGCGTAGATCAAATCGCCCGTGCCGGTGAAGACGCGGCTTTCCTGGGTGGCGACGATGCGCGGGGCGCCGTCGAAGTCGCCGGCGTTGATGACCAGCGGCTGCGAGAGGAAGGGCTCGATCGCGCTGGCCGGAATCGCGGGGATTTCCTGCGGCGGCACTTCGACGCGCACTTCGGGGCCGAGCTTGACGAGGTTGCCGATCTTCAGGGTGGGGTGGGCGCCGCTGCGGTCGAGGACCAGCACCTGGCCGGGATAGATGCGGTGCGGATTCTTCACCTGCTCCGCGTTCATCTTCCAGAGCTCCGGCCAGCGGAAGGGGTCCTTGAGGAATTTCGAGGAAATGCCCCACAGCGTGTCGCCCGGCACGACGATGTGGCGCTCCGGGGCGTCAGCCGCCAGCTCGAGGGGCCTGGGGGTGGCGGGCGCGCCCTGCGCGAAGGCGGCGGCGGTTGAAAAACTCAAAAACAGCGCGAATATAATGCGTCGCATGGATGGAACCTCCGGGCTTTGCGGAGATTCTGCCCGCAAATCCCGCAGGCATCAACCGGTTAAACACTAATTTCATGGCCTTATTGCCCATATTGCGCTACCCCGATCCGCGCCTCCACACCGTCGCCAAGCCGGTGGAGGCGGTCGATGCCGGCATCCGCAAACTGGCGGCCGACATGCTGGAAACCATGTACGAGGCGCCGGGCATCGGCCTCGCCGCCACGCAGGTGAATGTTCACAAGCGCGTGCTGGTGCTCGACGTTTCCGAGGACAAGTCGCAGCCGATGGTCTGCGTCAATCCCGAAATTCTCTGGCGCGAGGGCGAGTGCGTCGGCGAGGAAGGCTGCCTGTCCGTGCCGGGCATCTACGAGACGGTGAAGCGCAGCGAGCGCGTCAGGGTGCGCGCGCTGAACCTGGCGGGCGAGCCCTTCGAGCTCGATGCCGGCGGCCTGCTGGCGGTCTGCCTGCAGCACGAGATCGACCACCTCGACGGCAAGGTGTTCGTCGAGTACCTGTCCCGCCTCAAGCTCTCCCGCATCAAGGCCAAACTCGCCAAACAGGCGAGAATCGCTGCTTGAAAATCGCATTCGCAGGAACCCCCGAGTTCGCCGCGGTCGCGCTGCGCGCGCTGCTCGAGGCCGGCTTCGACATCCCGCTGGTCCTCACCCAGCCCGACCGGCCGGCGGGCCGCGGGCAGAAGCTCGTCGCCAGCCCGGTCAAGCAGGTCGCGCTGGCGCACGGCATCCCCGTCCATCAGCCCGAGCGCCTCAAGGATCCCGCGACCCACGCCCCGCTGATCGATGCGGCCCCCGACCTGCTGGTCGTCGCGGCCTACGGCCTGATCCTGCCGCAGGCGGTGCTCGATATTCCCAAGCGTAAACCT
>CAZPIE010000212.1:0-2791 GCA_964586275.1 uncultured Methyloversatilis sp.
GAGGAGCGGTTATTGCGGGGATGAAAAAAGCCCGCCGCGGCGGGCTTTGTTCGGGTAAGACAGACTCAGATGTTTTTACAAACAACGTAGAGGTTGGTCCCGGTATCGGCATAGTTATCTGATGGAACAGTTGCCGTGACTGCTGTGGGTGGGGTTGTTTCGAGAAGCGCACGCACATTCCCGGTCCGGGCATTACCATCGTCGAATTGACTGTCGATGGATTGCGCTATCTTGGCTGGCAGACTGCCGGAGCAGATGATCGTGCCAACGAGCCCCAAGCCACCGCTTTGCACACCTACGATCCCGCCAGCGGCATTAATGGGCTGTGCCGCTGCATTAGCCAAGGTATCCACGGCGCCTGCAACGAACCCGGCTAATCGCAGTTCGGCCCAAAACAGGCGCGATTCATCCGTGTTGGTGGTAGAAGCATACCCACCTGCGATGACGTTATTCCCATCTCCAGGCGCGGTAATAACGGCCCATCGGTTAGCACCGGGGTCGTCACCGGGGAGTCTTTTGTAGCGGTCTTGATAGGAATAGATCGCTGCAGTCATTCCATTGAAATCATTGGCCACATTTTTTATCTTGGCCTGCGTGATCAGCTCCTGCCCCTTCAGGACGCCGCCGAGCAGCAGACCGATGATGACCAGCACGATGGCGATCTCGACGAGTGTGAAACCGGATTGTTTTTTCATTTTTTATACTCCACCAAAGTAATAGCAATGCGTATTAAAGCATTATTTGTGCCATTTCTTGGAAGGCATCGTACCCGTCTGAATACGCGCCAAAATGGCGAGGAAATGAACAATACCGGCCAATTTCCGGGTTTTTTGACTCCCTGCAGGCAAGGCTGGCAATAACAGGCTGTCGAATAATCGACAGATTGTCGAAAGAATGTCAGCTCATGATGGCTTGTAAAGGCATCAAGCTAGAATCAAAAACATTCCGGATGCCCAAGAGTTCGCATGTCCTCACTTCAGTCCACCGCACGCCGCCGCTGGATTTTCCTTCTCTTCCTGGCGGCCCTGCATCTGGTTTTCACGGTCGGTCCGGAGAATGTGATCGGACGCTGGCTGTTCCTGTCCCATATCGGCCTGGGCCTGCTCTGGCAGCCTTTCGTTCAGCCGCGGCGACGCCTCGGGCCGGGCGGGACAATGGTCGTCGTGTTGGTGACGGCCTTGCTGGCCTATTTTCTGAACTGGGCGATGTTGCTGGTCTGGACCATCCTGCTGGCGGGGGTGGTCGGCGGCAAGGTCTTCATGTTCCCCGACCGCTGGGAACGCATTTTCCATCTCGCCGCGCTCGGCTATCTGGTGATGGCGGTGCTGATGCTGATCCTTCCGGCTGCGGTGAAGCCACTCGACCTGACGGAACCCGTGCTGGCGAAGCTGGTGCTCTACATGGCCCCCCTGATTCTCGTCCTCATGGCCGTCCTGCCGGCAAGGCGGGGATTTGCCGAGGAACGCGCCGAAATCGTCGATTTCATCTACGGCGTTTTTGTGATGTTGCTGCTGGCGGTGATCGTGCTCGGCAGCCTGAGTTATGCGCTGCTGTTCAAGGCCAGCTACTTCGAAGCGCAGCTGGTCACGCTCGGCGTGGTCGCGGGCGTGCTGTTGCTGCTCGGCTTCATCTGGAACCCGCGTGCCGGGTTTGCCGGCCTGGGGACGGCCGTGGCGCAGCATGTGATGTCGCTGGGCCTGCCGGTGGAAGAATGGCTGCAGTCGCTCGCGGAACTCGGCAAGCACGAGGAGGACCCCGACCGGTTTCTCGCCCTGGCCTGTGCCGAATTGCCGCTGCGCCTGCCGGGCGTGCTGGGCGGCCACTGGGAAGCGATCGGCGCCCGGGGCGACTTCGGCCTGCAGCAGGGGTGTCGCACCCGGTTCGCGCATGGCGACCTGAAGCTGGAGCTGGTGACGCGCGTCGAACCGAGCCCGGCGCTGCGCTGGCATCACGACCTGGTGGTGCGACTGCTTGCCGAGTTCTACCTCGGGAAATGGCGCGCCCAGGAACTCAAGCGCCTGTCCTACATCCAGGCCATCCACGAAACCGGCGCGCGCCTCACGCACGATGTGAAAAACCTGCTGCAATCCCTCGATACTCTGTGTGCGGCGTCCAACGAGGCGGGCGCCACGGCTGCGCCGCGCTTCGGCGAATTGTTGCGTCGCCAGCTGCCGGAGATCTCCTCGCGCTTGCGGCAGACCCTCGACAAGCTGGTAAAACCCGGCAAGACCGAGCCGGCCGAACCGGCGCCTGCCGCCGCATGGCTGGCGGCGCTGGAAAGCCGCTGCACGGACGAGCATACGACCTTCATGGCCGAGGGCGAACCGACTGCCTGCCGGGTGGACGATCCGGCGCTGTTTTCCAGCGTTGCGGAAAACCTGCTGCAGAACATCGCGGCCAAGCGCCGCCGCCAGCCCGGCCTACAGGCGACCGTGCGCCTGGGCTGCGTTGCTGGCGAGGCGCAGCTGGAAATCGCCGACAACGGCACGGCCATACCCCCGGACTTGGCGGGGCGACTGCTGAACGAGCGCGTGCCATCGGAGGACGGGTTCGGAATCGGACTCTACCAGTGCGCGCGACAGGCCGCGCAGGCCGGCTACCGTTTCGAGCTTGCGCGGAATGTCGACGGCTGCGTGCTTTTCCGTCTGGCGCGCAAGGCGTGAAGTCGGCCGGGATCAGGCGCCGGACTTGCGTCCCAGCAGGCGGTGGACGCTCACCTCGCCCTTGCCCTTGAGCTTGATCCGCTGGGGCGCGGCAAACTCGAAGCTTGCGGCCAGACGCTGCCGTGTCG
>CAZPIE010000213.1:0-2754 GCA_964586275.1 uncultured Methyloversatilis sp.
GAGCTGCTGGTCATGATCACGCCCAAGATCATCGACAATGCCCTGGCGATGAAGTGATTTTTCTTGTCGGCATGATGGGGTCGGGCAAGACGACCCTGGGCAGGCGTCTGGCCAAGGAGTGCAAGCAGGAATTCGTCGATCTGGATCGCGAGATCGAACGCCGCAACGGCGTAAGCGTCGCGACCATCTTCGAGATCGAGGGCGAGGCGGGCTTCCGGCAGCGGGAATCCCAGTTGCTTGCCGAGATAGCGCAATCGGACGGTTTGATCGTCGCCACCGGCGGCGGCATCGTCCTGAGCCCGTTCAACCGGGCGCGGCTGCTGGCCTGTCGGGGCGTTGTATATTTGCATGCCACGGCAACTCTGCTGTATGCGCGAACCCGCAACGACCGCAGCCGCCCTCTATTGCAGGTGGCCGATCCGCTGGCCCGGATCCGGCAGCTGGTCGAGCAGCGGGATCCGCTCTACCGCGAAGTTGCCGACATCGTGATCGAGGCCGGGCGCGATCCCGGCGCCGTCGTGGAAGAGATCAAGGCATGGATAGCGACCCGACCATAATGCCAATCCCATGAAAACACTGACCATCAATCTGAAGGAACGCAGCTATCCGATTTTGATCGGATCCGGGCTGCTCGATTCGGCCTGGCAGGCTTACGCGCACCTGCTGGGCAAGCGGGCGTGCATCGTCTCCAATGAAACCGTCGCGCCTCTCTATCTCGAACGCGTGCAGGCCGCGCTCGCGAAAGTCGGTGCCGGCGCCACGGCACTGGTGTTGCCCGATGGTGAAAGTTTCAAGAATGGCGGGACGCTCGACAGGATTTACGACCACCTGCTGGCCGAGCGCTGCGACCGGACCACGACGATCGTTGCCCTGGGCGGCGGCGTCATCGGCGATCTGGCCGGCTATGCCGCGGCGACCTACCAGCGCGGCGTGCCTTTCATCCAGGTGCCGACCACCTTGCTGGCACAGGTCGATTCGTCGGTGGGCGGAAAGACGGGCATCAATCATCCGCGCGGCAAGAACATGATCGGCGCGTTCTGGCAACCCAGATTGGTGATTGCCGATACCGACACGCTGAATACGCTGCCCGACCGCGAACTGTCGGCCGGCCTGGCGGAAGTCATCAAGTACGGGCTGATCCGCGACCTGCCGTTCCTGGAATGGCTGGAAGCGAACATGGACAAGCTCATTGAGCGGGACGCGGCCGCGCTGTCCTGCGCCATCGAGCGTTCCTGCGCCAACAAGGCGGAAGTGGTTGCCGCGGATGAACTGGAAACCGCAAAGGAGGGCGGGCGCGCCCTGCTGAACCTCGGCCACACCTTCGGCCACGCCATCGAAACCGGCATGGGCTACGGCACCTGGCTGCACGGCGAAGCCGTCGCGGCCGGGACGATGATGGCCGTCGAGCTTTCGCGCCGGCTCGGCTGGCTGGCAGATGCGGATGTCGAGCGTGTGCGCAAACTGTTTCAGCGCGCCCGGTTGCCGGTCGCCGGACCGCGGCTCGGCGCGGATACTTATTTGGATCTGATGGGGCATGACAAGAAGGTCATCGCGGGCCGCCTGCGGCTGGTGCTGCTCAAGCGTCTCGGCGCAGCCGTGACTTGTGCCGATGCTTCGCAGGGCGAGATTCGTGCCGCCATCGATACCTGCTGTGCCTGAGCTGGCCGGCTACGCCGTCAGCGAGCGCTCTTCTGCCGGACGCGTCGTCCAGGAGCCGCGCCCCAAGGCACGCGGCGAATTCCAGCGCGACCGGGATCGCATCATCCATTCGACGGCCTTCCGGCGGCTCGAGTACAAGACCCAGGTCTTCGTCAATCATGAAGGCGACCTGTTCCGGACGCGCCTGACGCATTCGATCGAGGTGGCCCAGATCGCGCGTTCGGTCGCCCGGGCGCTCAGGCTCAATGAGGATCTGACGGAAGCGATCGCGCTGGCGCACGACCTGGGCCACACGCCCTTCGGGCACGCGGGACAGGATGCGCTCAACGAATGCATGGCCGACTTCGGCGGCTTCGAACACAACCTGCAAAGCTTGCGCATCGTCGACAAGCTCGAGGAGCGCTACGGCGCCTTCGACGGATTGAATCTGATGTTCGAAACGCGCGCGGGCATCCTCAAGCATTGCTCCCCGGCTCGGGCGAGGGAGCTTGGCGAGGTGGGCCGACGCTTCCTGGAAGACCGGCGTCCGTCGCTGGAGGCGCAGATCTGCAATCTGGCGGACGAGATCGCCTACAACAATCACGATGTCGACGACGGCCTGCGCTCGGGCCTCATCGAAGTGGAACAACTGGAAGCGGTCAGCCTGTACGCGCGTCATTGCCGTAGCGCCAGCGCCGACTTTCCGGGGCTGAGGGGACGCCGGCTGATTCACGAAACCGTGCGGCGCATGATCGACGCGCTGGTCACCGACCTGCTCGCCGAAACCGCCCGCCGGCTGGCCGACTCCGGGGTGGCGAGTCCCGCCGACGTTGAAATGGCGCCGCCGCTGGCCGGATTCTCGGCGCAGATGCAGGCCGAAAACCGCGAGCTCAAATCCTTCCTGCGCGACAATCTGTACCGCCACTATCGCGTGCAGCGCATGACCGCCAAGGCGCGCCGCATCGTGCGCGACCTGTTTGGCGCATTCCACGCCGACGTGCGGCTCTTGCCGACGGAATACCGCGAAAGAGCGGAACGCGAAGGCGGGCCGCGCGCCATCGCCGATTACATCGCGGGCATGACCGACCGCTATGCGGTAAAGGAGCACCGGCGCCT
>CAZPIE010000214.1:0-2745 GCA_964586275.1 uncultured Methyloversatilis sp.
GCGATGTCGGCGTCGCCGTGGGCCGCCGAGACGAAGCCGGCCTCGAAGGCCGAGGGCGCGAGATAGACGCCCTTTTCGAGCATGGCGTGGAAGAAGCGATTGAAGGCCTCCTTGTCGCACTTCATCACTTCGGCATATGAAGTCGGGCAGGCCGCGGCGAAATAGAGGCCGAACATGCCGCCCACCGATTGCGCGCTGAAGGTCACGCCCTGTTGCTGTGCCGCTGCGGACAGGCCATCGACGAGCAATTTCGTCCTGGCGGTCAGTTGCTCGTAGAACCCCGGCGCCGCGATTTTCTTCAGCGTGACGAGTCCGGCGGCGACCGAGAGCGGGTTGCCGGAGAGTGTGCCGGCCTGGTAGACCGGACCGAGCGGCGCGATCTTCTCCATGATGTCGCGCCGGCCGCCGAAGGCGCCGAGCGGCATGCCGCCGCCGACCACCTTGCCGAAAGTCGACAGGTCGGGCGTGATGCCGAACAGACCCTGCGCCGAGCCGGGACCGACGCGGAAACCGGTCATCACCTCGTCGAAGATCAGCACCGCGCCGTATTGCGTGCACAGTTCGCGCAGCGTCTCGAGGAACTCGGGCCTGGGCGCGATCAGGTTCATGTTGCCGGCGACCGGTTCGACGATCGCGCAGGCGATGCCGTTACCGTGTTTGGCGAAGGCGTCGCGCAGCTGTTGCGCATCGTTGTAGTCGAGCACCAGCGTGTGCTGCGCGAGATCGGCCGGCACGCCCGACGACGAGGGATTCCCGAAGGTGAGCATGCCCGAGCCGGCCTTGACCAGCAGGCTGTCGGCATGGCCGTGGTAGCAGCCCTCGAACTTCACCAGCGTGTCCCGCCCCGTGAAGCCGCGCGCGAGGCGGATCGCGCTCATCGTCGCCTCGGTGCCCGAGGACACCAGTCGCACCATCTCCATGCTCGGCACGCGCCGGACCAGCAGTTCGGCCAGTTCGATCTCGGCCTCGGTCGGCGCGCCGAAGGACAGGCCTTTCGCGGCGGCCTCCTGCACGGCCTGCACCGTGTCGGGCTCGGCGTGGCCGAGGATCAGCGGGCCCCAGGAACCGACGTAGTCGAGGTAGCGCTTGCCGTCGGCATCGAAGACGCAGGCGCCCTCGCCGCGCGTGAAGAAGCGCGGCGAGCCGCCCACCGAGCGGAAGGCGCGCACGGGCGAGTTGACGCCGCCGGGGATGGTTTTCTGGGCACGGGCGAAAAGTTCTTCGTTGCGAGTCATCACGGCTTGTCCTTGAAAAGCTTCTGGAATTTTTCGGCCTGCTTCTTGATGTCCATCGCATCGAAGAGGTCGGTCAGCACGGCGACCATGTCCGCACCCGCATCGATCACCTGCGGCGCGTTCCTGGTCGTGATGCCGCCGATGCCGACCACCGGCACCTTGAAGCGGCGCTTCGCCTCGGCGATCAGGTCGAGCGAGGCGCGCGTCGCCTGCGGCTTGGTGGCCGAGGCGAACACGCTGCCGATGGCGATGTAGTCGGCGCCCGCGTCGACGGCCACCTCGGCGCGCGCAAGGTCGTCGTAGCAGGACACGCCGAGGATGCGTTGCGGACCGAGTGCATTGCGCGCCGTCTGCAGGCTGCCGCCGGGCAGGTCGTCGCGTCCGAGATGCGCGCCGTGCGCGCCGATCTCGACCGCCAGCCAGACGTCGTCGTTGACGATCAGTTTCGCGCCGTACGCGTTGCACAGTCGCAGCAGCTCGCTCGCCTGGGCCTTGCGCAAGGCCACCGGCGCGATCTTGTTGCGGTATTGCACCCACTTCACGCCGCCCTGCAGCGCGCTCTCGACCAGCGCCGACAGGCGCGGCAGCAGGTTGTCGTCCGGCGTCAGGGCATAGACGCCGCTCAGCGGCAACTTGCGCTCACGCGACACAGCTGCGGTTGGCATGGGCAAGCTCCGGGGCGCTATCGTTCAAGAGGTTCGGGTGATTCGTTTGCGGAGCGGTTCGCCACAAGCGGTGGGGCACATGCTGTCCCATGCCGGGCCGGAAACCCTGCGCCAGGCTGTGCCAGGCGTATTCCTGCGCGGCGCGCACCGCGTCGGACATCGACAGGCCCCACGCGAGGTTGGCGGCGATGGCCGAGGCCAGCGTGCAGCCGGAACCGTGATAGCTGCCCGGCAGACGTTGCCATTCATCGCTGCGGACCGGGCCGTGCGAGCCGTAGAGCGTGTTGGTCACGCGCGCTCCGCGTTCGTGGGTGCCGGTCACCAGCACGTGGGCGCAGCCCGCGCCGATCAGGCGGCGCGCGCATTCGGACAGGCTGGGCGCCGCGCCGCCGGGGCCGAGTTCCTGGGCGAGGCGACGCGCCTCGAGGCTGTTGGGCGTCAGGATGTCGGTCAGCGGCAGCAGCAGTTCGATCATCGCGTCGACGGCATCCTCGTCGGCGAAGGCGTCCCCGCGCCCGGACGCGAGCACCGGGTCGAACACCACCGGCGTGGCGGGATAGTCGGAAAGCACCTCGGCGACCGCGCCGATCGCCTCGACGCTGCCGAGCAGGCCGAGCTTGAAGGCGGCCACCGGCATGTCCTCGAGCAGCGCGCGCGCCTGGTCGGCGACCCAGCCACCGTCGAGCGGCAGCAGGTCCTCGACGCCCACCGTGTCCTGCACGGTCAGCGCCGTGACCACCGTCAGCGGATGGCAGCCATGCGCGGCCAACGTCAGCAGATCGGCCTGCAGGCCGGCCCCGCAGGTGGGATCGGAGGCCGCGAAGCTCATGACGATAGGAGGGACG
>CAZPIE010000215.1:0-2730 GCA_964586275.1 uncultured Methyloversatilis sp.
TGCTCGACCGCCTGCTGGGCGAACCGAAACGCTTTCATCCGCTGGTCGGTTTCGGCCGGCTGGCCGACGCCGCGGAGCGCCTCTTGCGCCGCGGCGCGCCGGGGCATGCCGTCGGCAACCGGCTGCGCGGCTTGGTCGCATGGCTGCTGCTCGTCGTGCCGTTCGTCGCGCTCGCCATGTGCTTCTCTCACCCGCTTGTCGACGCGCTGCTGCTCTGGCTGGCGCTGGGCGGTCGCAGCCTCGCCGAGCATGCGCGGGCGATCGCCGCGCCCCTGGGGGCGAGCCCTTGGCCGCTCGCGGCGGGGAATCTGGATGAAGCGCGCGCGGCGGTCGGCAGGATCGTCTCGCGCGACACGACGCAGCTCGACGAAGCGGGCGTGGCGAAGGCCGCCGTCGAGTCGGTGCTGGAAAACGGCAACGATGCCGTGTTTGGCGCGCTGTTCTGGTTTTTCGTCGCCGGCGGCGCGGGGGCGCTGCTGTTCCGGCTGGCGAATACGCTCGATGCCATGTGGGGCTACAAGGACGAACGCCGGCTCTATTTCGGCTGGGCGGCGGCGCGGATCGACGACCTGCTCAACTTCGTGCCGGCGCGGCTGACCGCGCTGACCTATGCGCTGCTGGGCAACACGCGCGCGGCGCTGGCCTGCTGGCGCGCGCAGGGCGCGACGTGGAGCAGCCCCAATGCCGGGCCGGCGATGGCGGCGGGCGCGGGCGCGTTGAAAGTCGGCCTTGGCGGGACGGCACGCTACCACGGCCGGGACGAATTCCGGCCGCCGCTCGGCGTCGGCGCAACGGCGAGCGCCGCCGACATTCCGCGCGCCGTCGCGCTGGTCGAACGCGGCCAGTGGCTGTGGCTGGGCGCGTTTTTCCTCGGGAGCCTGGCCCTTGCTTGAACACGGCGGCCGCTTGAACGCCGCCGCGCGGCGCTGGGGCATTCCGCGCGCCGCGTGGCTCGACCTGTCGACCGGCATCGCGCCCTGGCCGTATCCCTTGCCAGCCGTGCCCGCCCAAGTCTGGCAGCGCCTGCCGGAAGACGACGATGGGCTGGAGGCCGCCGCCCGCGCTTATTACGGCGCCGACGCTCTGCTCGCGCTGCCCGGTTCGCAGGCCGCGATCCAGTGGCTGCCGCGCCTGCTGCCGTCGGGCCGGGTCGCCATGCCGGCGCCGCTCTATGCCGAGCATCCCGCCGCCTGGCAGGCCGCCGGGCACACGCTCGTCGGCTGGGATGACGCCGCCGACTACGCGCTGCTGTGCAACCCGAACAACCCGACCGGCACGCGTTACGCCTGCGACGCCCTGCTCGCGCGCGCCGCGCGCGTGAAGCTGCTGGTCGTCGACGAGGCCTTCATCGACGCCGATTCGCGCGAATCGCTCCTCGGCTGCGGTGCAGGCAATGTCATCGTGTTGCGCTCGCTGGGCAAGTTCTTCGGCCTCGCCGGGGCGCGCATCGGCTTCGCTTTCGGCAGCTCCGCGTTGCTGGAGGGACTGGCCGAAGCGCTCGGCCCCTGGGCGGTGAGCCATCCGGCGCGCTGGGCGGCGCGGCGGGCGCTCGCCGACCGCGACTGGCAAGCGGCGCAGCGCGCGCGGCTTCACGCCGCCGCCACGCGACTCGCCGATCTGCTGGCCTGTCTGGGCCAACCCGCCGGCTGCGCGCTGTTCCAGACCGTCGTCACGCCGCGCGCCGCCGCGCTGCACGAGGCGCTCGCCCGGCGCGGCATCCTCGTGCGCCGCTTCGACGCCCCGACCATGCTCCGCTTCGGCCTGCCAGCCACGGAACGCGACTGGCAGCGCCTGACCACCGCTCTCAAGGAAATCGCATGAAACGTCTTGCCTGCCTGCTCGCCATCCTCGCCTGTCATGCACACGCCGACATCGCCGACATCGTCGTCACCGACGACACCGGCGTCACGCTGCGCCTCAAGGCGCCGGCACAACGCATCGTCAGCCTCGCGCCGCACGTCACCGAGACGCTGTTCGCCGCCGGCGCGGGCGAAAAGATCGTCGGCGCGGTGGATTACAGCGACTATCCGGAGGCGGCGAAGAAAGTGCCGCGCGTCGGCGGCTACAGCAGGCTCGACCTGGAAGCCGTCGCCGCGCTGAGGCCCGATCTCGCCGTCGGCTGGGCCAGCGGCAACAGTCCCGCGCACATCGACAAGCTGCGCGCGCTCGGCATCCCCGTCTATCTCGCGCAGCCCGAGCGCATCGACGACGTGGCGAAAAGCCTCGAACGCTACGGCGAACTCGCCGGCACGCCAGCCGCCGCGCGCGCCGCCGCCGCCCGGTTCCGCCAGACCCTCGCCGAATTGCGGGCGAAGTACGCAACGCGGCCGAAGGTGCGCGTCTTCTACCAGATCTGGAAACAGCCGCTGATGACCGTCGGCGGCGGGCAGGTGATCAGCGACGTGATCCGCGTTTGCGGCGGCGAGAACGTCTTCGCCGACCTCAAGCCGCTCGCGCCCAAGGTCAGCGTCGAGGCGGTGCTCGCCGCCGACCCCGAGGCGATCGTCGCCAGCGGCATGGGCGAGGCGCGCCCCGAGTGGCTCGACGACTGGCGGCAGTGGACATCCCTGGCGGCGGTGAAGCGCGACAACCTGTTCTTTCTCCCGCCCGACCTGATCCAGCGCCACACGCCGCGCCTCGTCGAGGGCGCGGCGCGGCTGTGCGCGCAGCTGGAAACGGCAAGAGGCAGGCGGGATCAGTAACTCGGCGCCGTCCCGCCGGCGCCGACTT
>CAZPIE010000216.1:0-2725 GCA_964586275.1 uncultured Methyloversatilis sp.
GTGGCCGTGTATTCCGAGGCCGATGCCGGCGCGCGCCACGTGCGCCTCGCCGACGAGGCGGTCTGCATCGGACCCGCCGCCGCGCGCGAGTCCTATCTCGCCGGCGCGAAGATCATCGCCGCCTGCAAAGCCACGGGTGCGCAGGCGGTGCATCCGGGCTACGGCTTCCTCTCCGAGAACGAGGCATTCGCGGAAGCCTGTACGGCCAACGGCATCGTCTTCATCGGCCCGCCGGTCAGCGCGATCCGCGCCATGGGCCTCAAGTCCGAAAGCAAGAAGCTGCTGGAAAAAGCCGGCGTGCCGCTCACGCCGGGCTACCACGGCGACAATCAGGAGCCGTCATTCCTGCGCGCGCAGGCGGACAAGATCGGCTATCCGGTGCTGATCAAGGCCTCGGCGGGCGGCGGCGGCAAGGGCATGCGCGCGGTGTGGCAGGGCGAGGAGTTCGCCGCCGCGCTCGCCTCGTGCCAGCGCGAGGCGGCGTCCGCGTTCGGCGACGACCACGTGCTGATCGAGAAGTACCTGCAGCGCCCGCGCCACATCGAAATCCAGGTGTTCGGCGACAGGCACGGCAACTGCGTCTACCTGTTCGAAAGGGATTGTTCGGTGCAGCGCCGCCACCAGAAGGTGCTGGAGGAAGCGCCCGCGCCGGGCATGACCCCGGAACGCCGCGCCGCGATGGGCCAGGCCGCCGTCGATGCCGCCAGGGCGGTGGGCTATGTCGGCGCCGGCACCGTCGAGTTCATCGTGAATCAGGATGGCACCTTCTACTTCATGGAGATGAATACGCGGCTGCAGGTCGAGCATCCGGTCACCGAAATGATCACCGGCCTCGACCTCGTCGAGTGGCAGCTCAAGGTCGCCGCCGGCGAGCCGCTGCCGCTGGCGCAGGAACAGTTGTCGATCCGCGGTCATGCGCTCGAGGCGCGCATCTACGCCGAGGATGCGGCGAAGGGATTCCTGCCGGCCACCGGACGCCTGACGCACCTCGCGCCGCCGGCGGAGTCGCTCAACGTGCGCGTCGACACCGGCGTCGAGCAGGGCGACGAGATCACGCCGCACTACGATCCGATGATCGCCAAGCTGATCGTCTGGGACGAGAACCGTGAACGGGCGCTGGCGCGCATGCTGCAGGCACTCGCCGACTATCGCATCGTCGGCGTCACCAGCAACGTCGGTTTCCTGGCGCGGCTGGTGGCCTGCCCGTCTTTCGCGCGTGCCGACCTCGATACCGGCTTGATCGAGCGCGAGCACGATTTCCTGTTTCCCGGCGCAGGGGGCGGCGAGCCGCTGCGCGACGCCTGGCTGCTGGCCGCGCTGGCCGAGCTGCTGCGCGATCGCAACTACGGCCAGGCGCATGCCGCCGCGAGCGGCGACCCGCATTCGCCCTGGCATCTGCGCGATGGCTGGCGTGCCAACGGCGCGGCGCGGCGCGCGATCCTGCTGCGTGCCGACGGCGGCGAGAAGCGCGTCACCGCGGCTTATCAGCCAGGGGGTAATGGCGGCTTCCGGCTCGAACTGGATGGACAGGTTGCGCTCGCCGCCGGCCAGCTCAACAACGACGGCAATCTGCGCGCCGATCTCGATGGCCGCCGGCTGACCGTCACGGTGGTGGCGGCCGGTGAGAAGCGCCATGTCTTCTTCGACGGCATGAGCTTCATCTTCGCCGCGATCGACCCATTGTTCCACGCGGGCGCGGGTGGTGGCGCCGAAGGCAGCCTGAGCGCGCCGATGCCGGGCAAGGTGATCGCCCTGCTGGCCGAGCCCGGCGCGCGGGTCGAGAAAGGCGCGCCGCTGATCGTGCTCGAGGCGATGAAGATGGAGCACACGCTGGTGGCGCCGTCCGCCGGCACGGTGAAGGCCTTCTGCTACGCCGTGGGCGAGCAGGTGACGGATGGGGCAGAATTGCTCGAATTCCAGCCAGACAACTGAGCGCAACCCGAGCCCATGCCCCTGCCCAAGACAGTCCGCATCGTCGAAGTCGGCCCGCGCGACGGCCTGCAGAACGAAAAGCAGCCGGTCCCGACCGCAGTCAAGGTCGAGCTGATCGACCGCCTGGCCGACTGCGGCCTGACCGCGATCGAGGCGACGGCCTTCGTTTCGCCCAAGTGGGTGCCGCAGATGGCGGATGCCGCGGCGGTGATGGCGGGCATCGCGCGCCGGGAAGGCGTCGGCTACCCGGTGCTGGCGCCCAACGAGAAGGGCCTCGAGGCCGCGCTCGCCGCCGGCGCGACGGAGGTGGCGATTTTCGGCGCCGCCTCGGAGGCTTTCTCGCAGAAGAACATCAACTGCACGATTCGGGAGTCGCTCGAGCGCTTCAAGCCGGTGCTGGCGCGCGCCAAGGGAGCGAAACTGAAAGTGCGCGGTTACGTCTCCTGCGTGCTTGGCTGTCCCTATCAGGGCGCGGTGGCGCCGGCCGCCGTCGCCGATGTCGCCTGGTCGCTGTTCGAGATGGGCTGCTACGAGATATCGCTCGGCGACACCGTCGGCGTCGGCACGCCGGAACAGGCCAAGGCGATGATCGAGGCGGTGGCGCGCCGCGTGCCGATCAGGCAGCTCGCCGGCCACTACCACGACACCTACGGCATGGCGGCCGCCAATATCTACGCCTCGCTGCAGCTGGGCGTGAACGTCTTCGATGCGGCCGTCGGCGGGTTGGGCGGCTGCCCGTATGCCAAAGGCGCGTCGGGCAACGTCGCGACCGAGGATGTCGTCTGGCTGCTGC
>CAZPIE010000217.1:0-2710 GCA_964586275.1 uncultured Methyloversatilis sp.
GACCACAAGTCTATCTCCTATGAACTACGAACAGCACTACCTCACTCCGCTTTTCGAACCGAAGTCGATCGCGATCATCGGCGCTTCGGAAACCCAGGGCTCCGTCGGCGCGACACTCGTGCGCAACATCATCGACGGTGGCTACAAGGGCAAGCTCTTCCTCGTCAATCCCCGTCATGACAAGCTGTTCGGCCAGAGTGCCTACGACACGGTCGAGAGCATTCCGCAGCGTCTCGACCTCGCAGTGATCTGCACCAAGGCGGAGACGGCGCCGGGCATCGTCGAAGCCTGCGGCCGCGCCGGCACGCGCAACGTCATCGTGATTTCCGGCGGCTTCGCCGAAATGGGGCCGCGCGGCGCCAAATTGCTGCGCGCCACGCTCGATTCCGCGCGCCGCCACAACGTCCGCCTGCTCGGCCCGAACTGCCTTGGCATCATGCGCCCGAGCAGCCAGCTCAATGCGACCTTCGCGCACGGCAGCGCCAACCCCGGCACCATCGGCCTGATCTCGCAATCGGGGGCGCTGTGCACCGCGATCCTCGACTGGGCGCTGCCCAACGGCGTCGGTTTCTCCAATGTCGTCTCGCTCGGCGCGGAAAGCGATGTCGATTTCGGCGAAGTGCTCGACTACATGGTCGCCGACCCCCGCACCGAAAGCATCTTCCTCTATATCGAGGGCATCAAGAACGCGCGCCGCTTCATGAGCGCGCTGCGCGCCGCCGCGCGCTGCAAGCCGGTGCTGCTGATCAAGGTCGGCAAGCATCCCGCCGGCAAGCAGGCCGCGCTCTCGCATACCGGCGCGCTGGTTGGCGCCGACGACGTCTTCGACGCCGCCCTGCGCCGCGCCGGCGTGGTGCGCCTCGGCAAGGTCGGCCAGATGTACGCCGCCGCGCAGGCGCTGTTCTCGCATTTCCGGCCGCGCGGCAACCGTCTGATGATCGTCACCAACGGCGGCGGCCCGGGCGTGATGGCCGCCGACCACGCCTCCGACATCGGCATCCCGCTCGCCGCAATGAGCGATGCGACGCGCCAGAAGCTCGATGCCGTGCTGCCGCCGACCTGGTCGAAGGCGAATCCGATCGACATCGTCGGCGATGCCACGCCCGAGCGCTACGCGGCCTCGATCAGCGCCTGCCTGGAGGACGACCAGGTCGATGGCGTGCTGGCGATCCTGACGCCGCAGGCGATGACCGATCCGACGCAAACCGCGCGCGCGGTGATCGAGATCGCCAAGCAATCCGACAAGCCCCTGGTCACCTGCTGGATGGGGGGAGAACAGGTCCGCGAAGGCCGCCTGCTGTTCAAGGGCGCGGGCATTCCGATCTTCCACACGCCCGAGCCGGCGGTGGAGCTCTTTTCATACATTTCGAGCTATTACCGCAACCAGCAACTGCTGATGCAGGCGCCCGCGTCGATCTCCGACCATGTCGCGCCGCGCCTCGAATCGGCCAGGCTGGTGATCGAAACCGCCCTCGGCGAGGGCCGCAAGTCGCTCAACGAGATGGAGTCCAAGGCGCTGCTCGCCGCCTTCCGCATCCCGATCGCCCAGACCGTGGTGGCGCGCTCGCCCTCCGAGGCGATGGTGCTGGCCGAGGAGATCGGCCTGCCGGTGGTAATGAAGATCGATTCGCCGCACATCACGCACAAGAGCGATTCCGGCGGCGTGCGCCTCAACCTCAACTCGCTGGCCGCCGTGCGCGACGCCTACAGCGAGATTCTCGACGAAGTGAAGAAGAACCGCCCCGACGCGATCATTCACGGCATCGCCATCGAGCCGATGATCCAGAAGGCCAACGGTCGCGAGCTGGTCGTCGGCATGACGCGCGACCAGATCTTCGGGCCGACGATCATCTTCGGGCCGGGCGGCACCGGCATCGAGGCCGGCAACGGCGAGCGCGCCGTCGCCCTGCCGCCACTCAACCGCTTCCTCGTCGCCGACATGCTGGCCTCCACGCACGTCTCGGCGCGCCTCGGCGAATTCCGCAACATGCCGCCGGTCAGCATGGAGGCGCTCGAGGCGGTGCTGCTGCGCGTCTCGGAGATGGTCTGCGAACTGCCGTGGATCCGCGAGATGGACATCAATCCGCTGATCGTGGACGAGCACGGCGCCGTCGCCGTCGATGCGCGCATCGCCATCGAGAACATCCCGCTCACGGCCGGCCGCTACGACCACATGGCGATCCATCCGTACCCTTCGCACCTGACGACGGAATACCAGACGCCGGACGGCCTGAACGTCACGATCCGGCCGATCCGGCCGGAGGACGCCGATCTCGAGCAGGAGTTCGTGCGCAACCTCTCCTCCGAAACCAAGTACTACCGCTTCATGAACACGCTCAAGGAGCTGTCGCCCGCCCAGCTGGTGCGCCTGACCCAGATCGACTACGATCGCGAGATGGCCTTCGTGGCCGTCACCGAGATCGCCGGCCGGGAAGTCGAGATCGGCGTGGCGCGCTACGCGATGAACCCGGACGGCGAGTCCTGCGAGTTCGCCATCGTCGTCGCCGACGACTGGCAGGGCAAGGGCCTGGCGCGCCGGCTGATGGGTGTCATCATCGAGACGGCGCGCTCGCGCGGCGTGAAATACATGAACGGCGACTTCCTCGCCGAGAACCGCCGCATGATCCAGTTCGTCACCACCCTCGGCTTCACGCTCTCGCCGCATCCGGAGGACTCCGGCCTCAAGCGCGGCGTGCTGGTGCTCAACTAG
>CAZPIE010000218.1:0-2665 GCA_964586275.1 uncultured Methyloversatilis sp.
GCCGATGGCGGCACCCTCTACCGGATGACCGAGGATCGCGACGCCCTGCGCTTCGGGATCGTCTGCAACGACACGCTTGGCATTGCGCCCGGCGGCAATCCGGCCGGGGTCGACGCCGACTTCCTGAGCGCCGACGAAATCGAGAACCTGACCATCCGTTCCGGCACCCTGACGGCGGCCGAGCGCGAAACCATCAACCACCACATCGTCGCCACCATCCGCATGCTCGAGGCGCTGCCCTGGCCGGCCCATCTCCGCAAGGTGCCGGAATTCGCCGGCGGCCATCACGAACGCATCGCGCGACCGGCCCTGCAAGTCGGGCATGAGGCTGTCGCAGGCCATCGCGATCATGCGCAAGTTCGCCGCCAACGGCCACATCGATCCCGACCTGTTCGAGGTCTTCATGCGGCAAGGCGTCTGGCGCAGTTACGCCAGCGAGTTCCTCGACCCGGAGCAGATCGACATCTGAAAGTCGGCGCGGGCGGGACGGCAGGCTTCAGCCCGCTTCGACGTCCGCGTAGATCGCGTCGATCGGTACGCTCGCCTCCAGGCAATCGAATCTCACCTCGCCTTCGATGACCTGTTCGCCCAGCCAGTCGTTGGCGCGCCGGAAAATCTCCACGCGGCGCGCATCCTGCGCCACCAGCGCATACTCGCGCAGGCTGGGCAGGGTCTGGTAGGCCAGCAGTTTCTCGCGCCGGTCGATGCGCTCGGTCGACTCCGACAACACCTCGACGATCAGGCAGGGGCTGGTTCTGAAATACGGTTCGCGGTCGTCGGGGTCGCACGCCAGCATCAAATCGGGGTAGTAAAACACCGGCCTGCCGGAAATGCTCAGCTTCAGCTTCATGTCGGAAGAAAACAGTTGGCAGCGCCGTTTGCGCGCCAAGGGAGTCAGAGCGAAAGCCAGGGCATTCAATATCAGGTTATGCGCACGGCTTGCCCCGCCCATCGCATACACCTGGCCGTCGATGAATTCGTGGCGGATTTCCGTCTGCAACTCGCCGGCGAGGTATTCCTCGACCGTGACAGCGCGGGTCAATGCGGGTAAAGGCGACATGAGCATTTCCTTTCGGGCCAATCGACGACCGCCATAGTGTAGCCCGAAGCCGCAAAGTCGGCGCGGGCGGGACGGCAGGCTTCAGCCCGCTTCGACGTCCGCGTAGATCGCGTCGATCGGTACGCTCGCCTCCAGGCAATCGAATCTCACCTCGCCTTCGATGACCTGTTCGCCCAGCCAGTCGTTGGCGCGCCGGAAAATCTCCACGCGGCGCGCATCCTGCGCCACCAGCGCATACTCGCGCAGGCTGGGCAGGGTCTGGTAGGCCAGCAGTTTCTCGCGCCGGTCGATGCGCTCGGTCGACTCCGACAACACCTCGACGATCAGGCAGGGGCTGGTTCTGAAATACGGTTCGCGGTCGTCGGGGTCGCACGCCAGCATCAAATCGGGGTAGTAAAACACCGGCCTGCCGGAAATGCTCAGCTTCAGCTTCATGTCGGAAGAAAACAGTTGGCAGCGCCGTTTGCGCGCCAAGGGAGTCAGAGCGAAAGCCAGGGCATTCAATATCAGGTTATGCGCACGGCTTGCCCCGCCCATCGCATACACCTGGCCGTCGATGAATTCGTGGCGGATTTCCGTCTGCAACTCGCCGGCGAGGTATTCCTCGACCGTGACAGCGCGGGTCAATGCGGGTAAAGGCGACATGAGCATTTCCTTTCGGGCCAATCGACGACCGCCATAGTGTAGCCCGAAGCCGCAAAGTCGGCGCGGGCGGGACGGCAGCTTCGCTACAATGAGCGCATCATGCGTCTCGACGAACAACAAACCCGGATCATCAAGACACTCGTGGCACGCGAGTTCGCGCCCGATGCGCGCATCTGGCTCTTCGGCTCGCGTGCGGATGACGCGCGTCGCGGCGGGGATGTCGATCTGTATGTGGAAACCCGTCATTTCGGGTTGATGCGCGAGTTGCGTTGCCGCATCGGGATCGAAGAAGCCCTCGATCTGCATGTCGATCTGATTGTCGCCCAACCGGATGACGATCGTCCGATTGCCCGCATCGCGAAAAAGGAAGGCATCCTCCTGTGACCGGACACCGACGACTCCTGCTGAAGAAAATCGAACATCTGGAGCGGATGGCCGGCTATCTGGCCTGGTCTCTCGAACAGGTCGGGGCATTCGTTCCCATCCGCGACTGGGCCGTCTTGACTGCCGAACAGCACGAATCGCTGGCGGCGTTTCGAGTCCGCTTTGGAGAATTTCAGGAGCACCTCGGCAAGGCCATGCGGGCCGTCGCCATCGAGGAGGAGGAAAACTGCGAACCTTTCGGAGCCGTGCTCGCCTTCATGGAAAAACTGGGCGTCCTGGATTCAACGTCCCACTGGAAGCTGATTCGGGAGCTTCGCAATGCCATCAACCACGAATATGAAGACAATCCGGCGCGCTTGTCCGAATTTTTCCGGTTGCTTGTGGAGGAAACCCCGGCACTGATTGGCTATCAACAACGACTCGCGGCCTATTGTCGCCAGCATTACACGGAGGAATAATCGGGGAGAGCGCCAGTGCAAACTGGCAAGGACAATTGGCAAGGACAATTGGGGTCAGACCCCGATTAACGTGAAAAACCGCAGCGCTTCCGCCGGGCCGCCCCAAGGAAGCGCGGTA
>CAZPIE010000219.1:0-2623 GCA_964586275.1 uncultured Methyloversatilis sp.
CGGCAGCGATCTTGACCTGAAACAAGCGCCGCCGGCTTGTAGAATCCTGCGGCAATGACTGTCCTGCATTGCGGTTCGTTCCGCCTTTCCATCGATCGCCCGCTGATCATGGGCATCGTCAATCTCACCCCCGACTCGTTCTCGGGCGACGGGGTGGGCGGCGACGCGCGCGCGGCCATCGCCCATGCCGAGGCGCAGCGCGCGGCGGGGGCGGACATCCTCGACCTCGGCGCCGAGTCCTCGCGCCCCGGCGCGGCGCCGGTGCCGGCCGAGGTGGAGATCGGCCGCCTGCTGCCGGTGCTGCGGGCGGTGCGCGACTGGGGCCTGCCGGTATCGGTCGATACGACCAAGCCGGAAGTCATGCGCATGGCGATCGACGCGGGCGCGGCGCTGATCAACGACATCGCGGCGCTGCGGGCGCCCGGCGCGCTGGAGGCCGTGGCGGACAGCGAGGCCGGGATCTGCCTGATGCACATGCAGGGCCAGCCGCGCACAATGCAGGCCGACCCCCGGTACGAAGACGTGGTCGAGGAGGTGCATGCCTTCCTCACGGCGCGCCTGATCGCCTGCCAGGCGGCCGGCATCGCGAAGGAAAGGCTGCTGGTCGATCCGGGCTTCGGCTTCGGCAAGACGGTGGAGCACAACTACAGGCTGCTGCGCGAGTTGCAGCGGTTCGCGGAACTCGGCGTGCCGGTGCTCGCCGGGCTGTCGCGCAAGTCGATGCTCGGCGCGGTGACCGGCCAGCCGAACGGCGCGGCACGCATGCCGGCCAGCGTGGCGGCGGCGGTGTTGGCGGTCGAGCGTGGCGCGCGCATCGTGCGCGTGCATGACGTCGCCGCGACCAGGGATGCACTGGCGGTCTGGGCCGCCATGGAAAGGGGAAACCAGTAATGGCAAGACAGTATTTCGGCACCGACGGCGTCCGCGGGCGCGTCGGCCAGTTTCCGATCACGCCCGACTTCGCGCTGCGGCTCGGCTTCGCGGCCGGCGAGACGCTCGTCGCGCATGCCCGGGCGCAGGGCCTCGGCAGGGACGGCGAGCGCCCGGCCGTGTTGATCGGCAAGGACACGCGCATCTCCGGCTACATGCTCGAAGCGGCGCTGGAGTCCGGCTTCGCCGCCGCCGGCGTCGATGTGATGCTGTGCGGGCCGCTGCCGACGCCCGCCGTCGCCTACCTCACGCGCGCGCTGCGGCTCGCCGCCGGCGTGGTGATCTCGGCCTCGCACAATCCCTTTGACGACAACGGCATCAAGTTCTTCGCCGCCGGCGGCTACAAGCTGCCCGATGCGGTGGAGGAGGAGATCGAAAGCCGCCTGAACGCGCCGATGGGCTGCCGCGACTCTGCCCAGCTCGGCAAGGCGCGCCGCATCGACGACGCGGCCGGGCGCTACATCGAGTTCTGCAAGAGCACTTTCCCTAACGATCTCGACCTGCGCGGCCTCAGGCTGGTCGTCGACTGCGCGCACGGCGCGGCCTACAGCGTCGCCCCCAAGGTCTTCCACGAACTCGGCGCCGAAGTGGTCGCCGTCGCGGCCACGCCCGACGGCCTCAACATCAACGCCGGTGTCGGCGCGACCAAGCCGAACTTCCTGCGCGAGCAGGTGCTGCAGCACCGGGCCGACCTCGGCATCGCGCTCGACGGCGATGCCGACCGCCTGATGATGGTGGATGGCAGTGGCCGCCTGTTCGACGGCGACGAACTGCTCTACGTGATCGCGCGCAACCGGCAGGGACTCGCCGGGCTGGTGGGCACGCTGATGAGCAACCTCGGCTTCGAACAGGCTTTAGGCCGGCTGGGTGTCGGTTTCACACGCGCCAGGGTCGGCGACCGTTACGTGCTCGAACTGATGCAGGAACAGGGCTGGACGCTCGGCGGCGAGAATTCCGGCCACATCATCTGCCTCGACCGCCACACCACGGGCGACGGCATCGTCGCCGCGCTGCAGGTGCTGGCTGCGCTGCGCACGCGCGGGGAGACCTTGGCGCAGGCTTGCGCCGACCTGACGATGTTCCCGCAGAAGCTGATCAACGTGAAGTTCGCCAAGGCCTTCGACTGGCGCGCCGATGTCGGCATTCGGACCGCTGCGGCGCAGGCCGAGAAAATCCTCGATGGCAGGGGGCGCGTGCTGCTGCGCCCGTCGGGCACCGAGCCGCTGCTGCGCGTGATGGTGGAAGGCGAGGACGAAACCCTGGTGCTGGCGCAGGCCGAGGCCATCGCCGCCGCCGTGCGGACGGCGGCGGCAAACGCCTGACGCGGGAAGTGCCGTCTCGCGGAAGCCGACTTTCAGCCGAACAGCACCAGCCCCCAGGTCGCGAGGACGTTGATCAGCGCGAGCAGCACCGCAGCGCTGCCGATGTCCTTGGCGCGCTTGGCGAGATGGTGGCGTTCGAGCGACACGCGGTCCACCACTGCCTCCACGGCCGAATTCAGCAATTCGACGATCAGCACCAGCAGGACGCTGGCGATCATCAGCGCCTTGCCGATGCCGCTGGCCGGCAGGAACAGGGCCAGCGGGATCAGCACCAGCGCCAGCCAGGCCTCCTGGCGGAAGGCGTCCTCGTGCCGATAGGCGGCCGCGAAGCCGTCGAGCGAATAACGGAACGCGTTGATCAGGCGGGTGAG
>CAZPIE010000220.1:0-2607 GCA_964586275.1 uncultured Methyloversatilis sp.
TCAGTCGCCGAAGTTCGTGCCGACCCGCCGCGCCGAAAGAATCAGCGGGTGATCGGGCGGCACGGTCTTGACCTTGCCGGCGCAGTCCTCGATCTTCACGGCGCGCGTGCCTTCGCCGTGCGAGGCGACCAGCACGCCATACTGCTTCCGGGCGATCAGGTCGGCGGCGGCGGCGCCCAGCCGCGTCGCGAGGATGCGGTCGGCCGCCGAGGGCGTGCCGCCGCGCTGCAGGTGGCCGAGGATGGTCAGGCGCGCCTCGAGGCCGGTGAGCTTTTCGAGCTGCTGCGCGAGCCGCAGCGTGCGACCGGCCCAGATCATCGCGGCCGCATCGGCTTCCGTGTCGTCCATTTTCTTTGCGGGTTTCGGAAGGGCTTTCGCCTTTTCCTTGGCGGCCTGCTTCTTCAGTTTTGCGGCGTTCAGGGCGGCGAGGTCCTGCTTCGAGATCGCGCCTTCCGCCACCGCGACGATGGAGAAGGGGCGCCCCTTGCGGCTGCGTTCGCGGATCGATTCGGCGATGCTCGCCGGATCGTAGGGGATTTCCGGGATGAGGATCACGTCGGCGCCGCCGGCGATGCCCGCGCCGAGCGCCAGCCAGCCGGCGCGGTGGCCCATGATCTCGACGACGATGATGCGGTGGTGGCTGTGCGCCGTGCTGTGCAGGCGGTCGATGCATTCGGTGGCAATGGAGAGCGCGGTGTCGAAGCCGAAGGTGGTGTCGGTGCCCCAGACGTCGTTGTCGATGGTCTTCGGCAGGTTGATGACGTTGAGACCCTTTTCCTTGAGGCGCAGCGCGTTTTTCAGCGTGCCGCCGCCGCCCAGGCAGACGAGGCAGTCGAGATGGTTGTCGTGGTAGTTGCCGACGATCGCGTCGGTCATGTCGAGGATCTTGCCGCCGACCGGCATCTTGTGCGGCTTGTCGCGGCTGGTGCCGAGGATGGTGCCGCCGACCGTGAGGATGCCGGAAAGCTGGCCGCCGTCGAGCGCCATCGTGCGGTTTTCCATCAGGCCGCGGAAGCCGTCGCGGAAGCCGATCACGTGCATCTTGTAATGGCCCATCGCGGCCTTGCCGACGCCGCGGAGCGCCGCGTTGAGGCCGGGGCTGTCGCCGCCGGCGGTGAGGATGCCGATTTGTCGTGCCATGTCGATTATCTCCATCGGTTTTACCGTCCGGCATTGTCCGACATTTGAACAGGGTCGGCATGCGATAATTCGATGAAACGATAGGAATCCTGCTCATGGCCCGTCCCCACCGTCCCCGCAACGACAACTTCCTGCGCGCGCTGCTGCGCGAGCCGACCGACTACACGCCGCTGTGGCTGATGCGTCAGGCGGGCCGCTACCTGCCGGAGTATTGCGAAACGCGCCGGCGGGCCGGCAGTTTCCTGGATCTCTGCAAGTCGCCGAGCCTGGCCTGCGAGGTGACGCTGCAGCCCTTGGCGCGCTACGAGCTCGACGCCGCGATCCTGTTTTCCGACATCCTCACCGTGCCCGACGCGATGGGGCTGGGCCTGTATTTCGCCGAGGGCGAGGGTCCCAAGTTCGAGCGCCCGCTGCGCGAGGAATGGGCGATCCGCGACCTTGCCGCGCCCGATCCTTGGGATCGCCTGCGCTACGTGATGGATGCCGTCGCCGAGATCCGCCGCGCGCTGGACAACAGCGTGCCGCTGATCGGCTTCTCGGGCTCGCCCTTCACGCTCGCCTGCTACATGGTCGAGGGCGGTTCGTCGGACGATTTCCGCCGGGTCAAGACCATGCTCTACGACCGGCCCGACCTGCTGCATCGCATCCTCGCGGTCAACGCCCGGGCCGTCGCCGACTACCTCAACGCCCAGATCGAATGCGGCGCGCAGGCCGTGCAGATTTTCGATACCTGGGGCGGGGCGCTCTCGCACGCGGCCTACGAGGAATTCTCGCTCGCCTACATGAAGCAGGTCATCGACGGCCTGAAAAAGACCCACGACGGCGAGCGCATCCCCTGCATCGTGTTCACCAAGGGCGGCGGGCAGTGGATCGAGAAGATCGCGGCG
This sequence comes from uncultured Methyloversatilis sp., assembly GCA_964586275.1. GTDB lineage: Bacteria > Pseudomonadota > Gammaproteobacteria > Burkholderiales > Rhodocyclaceae > Sulfuricystis. Next base: position 2,028 of record CAZPIE010000220.1, read on the forward strand.
TCCGGCTGCGACGCGGTCGGCCTCGACTGGACGACCGACCTCGGCGCGGCGCGCCGGCGCGTCGATGGCAAGGTGGCGCTGCAGGGCAACATGGATCCGCTGACGCTGTTCGCTTCACCGGAAGCGGTGGCGAAGGAGGCCACGCGCATCCTCGACAACTACGCAGCAGCAGGCGGCGGCAACACCGGCCATGTCTTCAACCTGGGCCACGGCATCAACCAGCACACGCCGCCCGACAACGTGACGGTGCTCGTCGATACCGTCCACGCCTACAGAAAAAAATGAGGGCGGCGGCAACCCGCTGCCCGCCTTCCTTCCCGCCGCCCCCCTCCGCCAAGGCGCATCCCGAGAGGCATTCGGTGCGACTGGAATAGTTGACTTATGCACAGAAAGATGATTTCCATGATAAGCCAGTGGATTATCCGATGCTTACAGTTATAAAGTGTGTAAGTCATTGAAAATATTGTAAATATACTTGCCCTAATATTGCATTACCATGACTTTGGTACAAATGGCAACACTGCAACGCAATAAGCGGGTTTTTTATTCACAAAATTATCCACAGGTTTTTCGAATTCAA
>CAZPIE010000221.1:0-2595 GCA_964586275.1 uncultured Methyloversatilis sp.
CCTGGTAGAGCAGCCAGCCCAGCACCGCTTCGCCGGCCGGACAGGCCTTCTCGGCGCTTTGCGTCGCCCACTGCAGCGCGTCATGGGCGGACTTCGCGACTCCCTCGCCGACCGCGCAGCGCCACGCCAGTTCGGCCTGCGCATGCGGATTGCCGCCCTGCGCCATGCGCTGCAATTCCGGCAGCGACACCTGGGGCCAGAACGCGTCGGCGTGGCCGAGCAAATCCATGCCTTCCGCCACGCCGCGCGCGACGAGACTGCTTTCCAGCGCCTCGTCGAACAGGCCCAGCAGGGCGGGAGCCGCCAGCGGAATCAATTGCATCGGATTGCCCCAAATTGGTGAGCGTGAAGAATACGTGTTTCCATGGACCAGGCTTATCCACAAAAACTGTGGAAAACTCTGTGAATCCCTTGCGTAAGAAACAGCTAAGTGGCCAGCCGGAAAGGACTTTTCTTGCTTCGTAGCAAAACTGTACAATTAGTTAATATATATAAATCAACGACTTGCACGCACAGACTGGGCTTGCCGGCCGGCCGCCGGCCGTGCCGGTCCGGGTTTTCGCCCAAGGGGCGCCGCTGTGGATGAGGTAAGATCGATTTGCCCTCGCCGCCCAACATTTTGACTGCATTTTCGCCGCAGTTGAGCCCAGAATTGAGCCCGGAAATCCTCACCGTCGCCGAGCTGAACCGCGCCGCCCGCCGGCTGCTGGAACAGCAGTTTCCCCTGCTCTGGGTCGCCGGCGAAATCTCCAACCTGACGCGCGCGGCTTCCGGACACGTGTATTTCTCGCTGAAGGACGCCCAGGCCCAGGTGCGTTGCGTGATGTTCCGCTCGCGCGCGCAGTTGCTGCCGTGGAAGCTGGACAACGGCCAGCAGGTCGAGGTGCAGGCGCTCGTCACCCTGTACGAGGCGCGCGGCGACTTCCAACTCAACATTGAAGGAATGAGACGGGCCGGCATTGGCCGGCTCTATGAACTCTTCCTCAAGCTGCGCGAGAAGCTCGCCGCCGAGGGCCTGTTCGCGCCGGAACGCAAGCGGGAGATCCCGCGCTATCCGAAGCGGGTCGGCATCGTCACCTCGCCGCAGGCCGCCGCGCTGCGCGACGTGATCGCCGCCTTCCGCCGCCGCGCGCCGCATGTCGAACTCATCATCTACCCAACGCTGGTGCAGGGCGCCGAGGCGCCGGCCGCCATCGTCGCGGCGCTCAACGCCGCCCATGCACGGAATGAGTGCGAGCTGCTGCTGGTCGTGCGCGGCGGCGGCAGCATCGAGGACCTCTGGGCCTTCAACGACGAGGCCGTAGCGCGCGCGCTTGCCGCCCATCGTGACTCGCCAGCGCCGACGATCGCGGGCATCGGCCACGAGACCGACACCACCATCGCCGACTACGTCGCCGACCGGCGCGCCGCCACGCCCACCGCCGCGGCCGAACTCGCCAGCGCCGGCTGGTTCGAGGCCGCCGCCGGGATCGACGCGCTGGAGGATGCCCTGCGACGCACCATCCAGTCCGCGCTCGAAACGCGCATGCAGGCGCTCGACCGGCTCGCCCTGCGCCTCATCCATCCCGCCCAGCGGCTTGCCGCCACCCGCCAGCGCCTCGAGCTGCTGGCACACCGGCTGCAGGCGGCGATACAACAGCGCACGGTCCAGCAGCCGCGCCTCGACCGGCTCGGCCACCGCCTGCGCCAGGCCATGGTCGCCCAGTGCGCGCGCCGCCACCAGCAGCTCTCGCGCTGCCAGGGCGCGCTCGGCGCGCTCTCCCCACTCGCCACGCTGGAGCGCGGCTACAGCATCGTGCGCGGTCCCGATGGCGCCATCGTCCGCGATGCAGCGCAACTGGCGGCGGGCGACGACTTGCAGCTGCAGTTCGCCCGCGGCAAGGTGGGCGCCCGCGTGAAATAGCGAAGCTTGTAATATCAAGCCTCGTCCCCATGTCGATGACGCACCATTCCCCCCAAGCTCAAGAACGGAGAACAACATGGAACACACCCTGCCCCCGCTGCCCTATGCCAAGAATGCCCTCGCGCCGCACATGTCCGAGGAGACCTTCGACTACCACTACGCCAAGCACCACCAGGCCTACGTCACCAACCTGAACAACCTGATCAAGGGCACCGAGTACGAGAACCTCGACCTCGAAACCATCATCAAGAAGGCCCCGGCCGGCGGCATCTACAACAACGCCGCCCAGGTGTGGAACCACAGCTTCTTCTGGAACTGCATGAAGCCGAACGGGGGCGGCGCCCCCACCGGCGCGCTGGCCGACGCGATCAACAAGAAGTGGGGCTCGCTCGACGAGTTCAAGAAGGCCTTCCAGGCCTCCGCCGTCGGCAACTTCGGCTCGGGCTGGACCTGGCTGGTCAAGAAGGCCGACGGCTCGGTCGACATCGTCAACATGGGCGCCGCCGGCACCCCGCTGACCACCGGCGCAAATGGTGATCGGGCGCTGCTGTGCATCGACGTCTGGGAGCACGCCTACTACATCGACTACCGCAACCAGCGCCCGAAGTTCGTCGAGACCTTTCTCTCCAACCTCGTGAACTGGTCGTTCGCGGAAAAGAACTTCGCCTGATCGCGAGCTTTTTTCGGGATTC
>CAZPIE010000222.1:0-2580 GCA_964586275.1 uncultured Methyloversatilis sp.
CCAGCAATTGACTTGAAGCTGGAGAGCGGGAAATCGTGGTCTGTCCCCTTTTAACGTGAAAAACCGCAGCGCTTCCGCCGGGCCGCCCCAAGGAAGCGCGGTACGCGCCGAAAGCTTTGTTGATGGCTCCCCGTAATATCGAGCGTCAGCGAGCACGAAAGAACCCCCCGAGAGGGGGGCGAAGGGGGGCGGGCCTTTTCATGATGCGGGGCGTTTCGCATCATGAAAGTTAACTCTCAAAAAGTCGGCGCTGGCGAGACGGCGCCGGCCAGAAGGGCGACACGCTAGAATCGCCCCGTTGATTCATCGGGTTTTATGCACATGTCCACGCGCCAGATCCTCGTCACTTCCGCCTTGCCGTATGCCAACGGCGCCATCCACCTCGGTCACCTCGTCGAATACATCCAGACCGACATCTGGGTGCGCTTCCAGAAGCTGCGCGGCCACGCATGCTGGTACGTCTGCGCCGACGACACGCACGGCACGCCGATCATGCTGCGCGCCGAGAAGGAGGGCATCACGCCCGAGCAGCTCATCGCCCGCGTGCATGGCGAGCACAGCCGCGATTTCGCCGGCTTCCACATCGCCTTCGACAACTACTACAGCACCCATTCCGACGAGACCCGTTTCTACTGCGAGGACATCTATCGGAAGCTGAAAGCCGCCGGCCTGATCGAGGTGCGCGCCATCGAGCAGTACTACGATCCGGTCAAGCAGATATTTCTGCCCGACCGCTTCATCAAGGGCGAATGCCCGAAGTGCGGCGCCAAAGACCAGTACGGCGACAGCTGCGAAGCCTGCGGCGCGGCCTACGCGCCGACCGAACTCAAGAACCCGTATTCCGCCGTCTCCGGCGCGCAGCCCGAACTCAAAAGCTCCGACCACTACTTCTTCAAGCTCTCCGACCCGCGCTGCCAGGCCTTCCTGCGCCAGTGGACGCGCAAGGGCAGCCTGCAGCATGAGGCGGCGAACAAGCTGCACGAATGGCTCGGCGCCGAAGGCGAAAACAAGCTCACCGACTGGGATATCTCGCGCGACGCGCCTTACTTCGGTTTCGAGATTCCCGGCGCGCCGGGAAAGTACTTCTATGTCTGGCTCGATGCGCCGATCGGCTACATGGGATCGTTCAAGAATTTCTGCGCGAGGCAGGGCCTGAATTTCGACGACTGGTGGAAGCCGGACTCGAAGACCGAGCTCTACCACTTCATCGGCAAGGACATCCTCTATTTCCACGCGCTGTTCTGGCCGGCGGAGCTGAAGCATGCCGGCTACCGCACGCCGACCAGCGTCTTCGCGCACGGCTTCCTGACCGTCGACGGCGCGAAGATGAGCAAGTCGCGCGGCACCTTCATCACGGCGGAAAGCTACCTCCAGCAGGGCCTCAATCCCGAGTGGTTGCGCTACTACTTCGCGGCCAAGCTCAACGGCACGATGGAGGATATCGACCTCAACCTCGACGATTTCGTCAGCCGCGTGAACAGCGACCTGGTCGGCAAGTTCGTCAACATCGCCAGCCGCGCCGCCGGTTTCATCGCCAAACAGTTCGGCGGCAAGCTGGTCGACGAGGCCTTTCAGGACCGCTTCATGGGCACGCTGCCGGAGCTGCTCCTGTCCTCCGAGGAAATCGCCGGCTACTACGAACAGCGCGATTTCGGCCGCGCGATCCGCCGCATCATGGCGCTGGCCGACCAGGTCAACCAGTACGTCGACCACCACCAGCCCTGGAAGCTGGCGAAGCAGGGCGGCCAGGAGCGCGAGCTGCACGTGGTCTGCACGATGCTGATCAATGCTTTCCGCCTGCTCGCGCTCTACCTCAAGCCGGTGCTGCCCAAGCTGGTGCAGCGCGCCGAGGAGTTCCTCAACATCGCCCCGCTGCACTGGCGCGACGCGGCCTTCGTCCTGCCGCCGGCGCACGCGATCAACCCCTACGAGCACCTGATGACGCGCATCGAGGGCAAGCAGATCGAGGCGCTGCTCGCGGCCAACAAGCAGTCGCTGGAGCCGACCCCCGCGCAGCAGTCGCCGCAGCGCCACGCCCAACATCAAGCGGGTGAAAAAATGAATGGAGAAAAAGTGGACGTTCCCGAACACATTAGCATCGACGAGTTCGGCAAGATCGACCTGCGCATCGCGCGCATCGCTGCAGCCTCCCATGTCGAGGGTGCGGAGAAGCTGCTCAAGCTGTCGCTCGACCTCGGCCCGCTCGGCACGCGGCAGGTCTTCGCCGGCATCAAGGCCGCCTACGATCCGGCCACGCTGGTCGGCCGGCTGACGGTGATGGTCGCCAACCTCGCGCCGCGCAAGATGAAGTTCGGCATGAGCGAGGGGATGGTGCTCGCGGCTTCCGATCCCGCGGGCAAGACCGCCGGCTTGTATCTGCTCTCTCCCGACAGCGGCGCGACGCCGGGAATGAAAGTGAAATGATCCCACCCCGAAAACCTCGCTCCGCTCGGTTCTCCCCTCAAGGGACAAGAAAACTCGGGGCGGCCCTTCGTTTTCTCAAATGAAGGAAGTTCGCCATCTGATCATCACCGGCCGGGTCCAGGGCGTCTGGTTCCGCGGCAGCATGGCGCGGGAGGC
>CAZPIE010000223.1:0-2577 GCA_964586275.1 uncultured Methyloversatilis sp.
CCAGCTTTTCACGCTTGCCAATGCCGCGGGAAGACGTTCGGGCTGCGTGCCGCCGGCCTGCGCCAGGTCGGGACGTCCGCCCCCCTTGCCGCCCACCTGACGAGCGACCTCGTTGACCAGTTCGCCGGCCTTGAGCTTGCCGGTCAAGTCGGCCGTCACGCCGGCGATCAGGCTGACCTTGCCGTCGGCGACGGCTGCCAGCACGATGGCGGCGGATTTGAGCTTGTCCTTGAGCTTGTCCATCGTCTCGCGCAAGGTCGGCACATCGGCGCCTTCGAGCGCGGCAGCCAATACCTTGATGCCCTCGACATCGGCGGCCTGCGCCGCCAGATCGTCGCCCTGCGAGGAAGCCAGTTTCGCCTTGAGCTTCGCCAGCTCCTTTTCCAGTGCGCGCAGCTGCTCGACGGTCTGGGCCACCTTCTGCGCCACTTCCTGCGGCTGGGCCTTGAGGACTGCGGTGACTTTCGCGAGCGTCGCCTGCTGGGCATCGACGTAAGCGATCGCCACATCGCCGCACACCGCCTCGATGCGGCGCACGCCGGCGGCGACGCCGCCCTCGCCGGTCACCTTGAACAGGCCGATGTCGCCGGTGCGGGACACGTGCGTGCCACCGCAGAGTTCCTTCGACGAGCCGATGAAGAGCACACGCACCTCGTCGCCGTACTTCTCGCCGAACAGCATCATCGCGCCGCTCTTCTGCGCCTCGGCCAGCGGCATCACCTTGGCTTCGGTCGCGGCATTGGCAAGGATCTCGGCATTGACGAGCGCCTCGACCTTGCGGATTTCCTCGGCCGTCAGCGGCGCGTTGTGGGCGAAGTCGAAGCGCGTCTTGTCCGGGTCGACCTGCGAGCCCTTTTGCTGGACATGGGCTCCAAGCACCTCGCGCAGCGCCTTGTGCATCAGGTGGGTGGCCGAGTGGTGGCGCGTGGTGCGGTTGCGGGCGGCGATGTCGACTTTTGCCGTCACGCCGTTGCCGACTTTCAGCGTGCCGGTCTTGACCACGCCGTGGTGGCCGAAGACGCTGGCCCGGATCTTTTGCGTGTCCTCGACGGCGAAGATGCCATGCACGGACTGCAGCACGCCGCGGTCGCCGCACTGGCCGCCGGACTCGGCATAGAACGGCGTGTCGTCGAGCACGACCACGCCCAGCTCGCCCTCGGCCAGTTCATTGACCGGCGCGCCATCCTTGTAGAGCGCCAGCACGTTGCCCTTCGCTTCGAGCAGCGCGTAGCCGTGGAAGGTCGTCGCCGGGCCGGCGTAGTCGAGGGCCGCGGCCATCCCGAACTTGCCGGCCGCGCGCGCCTGCTCCTTCTGGTGCGCCATGGCCTTGTCGAAGGCGGCGGCATCGACCGTCACGCCATGCTCGCGGCAGATGTCGGCGGTGAGGTCGAGCGGGAAGCCGAAGGTGTCGTGCAGCTTGAAAGCGGTGTCGCCGTCGAAGACTTTCACGCCGCGCTTCGCCATTTCGGCGAGGTCGGCTTCGACGATGGCCATGCCATGCTCGATGGTGGCGAAGAAGCGCTCCTCCTCGAGCTTGAGCATGTCCATCACCCTGCCCTGCGCCTGCGCCAGCTCGGGATAGGCGACGCCCATCTCGGCGACCAGGTCGGGCGCCATGCGATGGAAAAAGGGTGCGCGCACGCCGAGCTTCCAGCCGTGGCGGATCGCGCGCCGGATGATGCGGCGCAGGACGAAGCCGCGCCCCTCGTTGCCAGGGATCACGCCGTCGGCGAGCAGGAAGGAACAGGCGCGGATGTGGTCGGCCAGCACGCGCAGGGAAGGCTGGTCAAGATCCGACTGATTCGTCTCGCGGGCGGCGGCATTGACGAGGGCCTGCATCAGGTCGATCTCGTAGTTGCTATGCACGTGCTGCAGCACGGCCGAAATGCGCTCGAGGCCCATGCCGGTGTCGACCGAGGGCTTGGGCAGCGGATGCATGACGCCGGGCTCGTCGCGGTTGAACTGCATGAAGACGTTGTTCCAGATCTCGATGTAGCGGTCGCCGTCCTCGTCGGGCGAGCCGGGCGGGCCGCCGGGAATCTCCGGGCCGTGGTCGTAGAAGATCTCGCTGCAGGGGCCGCAGGGGCCGGTGTCGCCCATCATCCAGAAGTTGTCGGACAGGTAGCGCGCGCCCTTGTTGTCGCCGATGCGGATGGTGCGCTCGGCCGGCACGCCGATCTCCTTCGTCCAGATGTCGTAGGCCTCGTCGTCCTCGGCATAGACGGTCACCCACAGCTTGTCTTTGGGCAGGCGGTACACCTCGGTCAGCAGTTCCCAGGCGTACTTGAGGGCATCGCGCTTGAAGTAGTCGCCGAAGCTGAAGTTGCCGAGCATCTCGAAGAAGGTGTGGTGCCGTGCCGTATAGCCGACGTTCTCGAGGTCGTTGTGCTTGCCGCCGGCGCGCACGCATTTCTGCGAGGTCGTGGCGCGGCTGTAGGGACGCTTGTCGAAACCGAGGAAGACATCCTTGAACTGGTTCATGCCGGCATTGGTGAACAGCAGCGTCGGATCGTCGAAGGGCACCAGCGACGACGAGGGCACGATCGTGTGGCCCTTGGACTCGAAGAACTTGAGGAA
>CAZPIE010000224.1:0-2576 GCA_964586275.1 uncultured Methyloversatilis sp.
TCGCGTCAGTCGATGCGGCACTGGAGCGCGACGCGCTGGTTTTCAGCATCGGCATGCAGCAAAGCCCCGTCGGCCGGCAGGTCGATCACCCGTACCGCGTCCGCATGCTTCGCGTCCGCGGGCAGCATGTCCGCCAGGCGATTGGGTTGGCTGAGCAGGTAGCCCTCATCCAGCCGGTTACCCTGCCGCCCTGGAAACAGCGCGAAATAAAGCATGTCGGCCTCGATCAACTCGTTGAGGAAATGGGTACCCAGCGAAACGTCTGGAACGAGGTTCTCGTTCATCGCGACGATCTCGCATAGCGCGGCAACCCGGTTGATTTCGTTGAAGCTCACCGGCAGGCCCAGCCATGGATCGCGGGTGCCCCAGCGTCCGGGTCCAAGCACAACGAGTGTATGGTCGCCGCTGGCCTGATTGATCCGGCCAACCAGGCGGGCCACGTCGAGCCGCTCGCTCTGGTTCATCGCCCCATAGCGGGACGGCAGGATATAGACCAGCCGGTCCGGATGCAGCTGGCGGCTCGGACCAATCACCGCCCCCTGAGCCTTGATCGGTGTCGGCAGATCCTCGCGGAGACTAATGCTCCCGCCCGCTTCCGCGCTGCGCATCTGCAGCGGGCGGCATTGCAGCAGGTTGATGCGGTAACCCCCTTCCGGCAGGACATTCAGCGCGAACTCGATTTCCACCGGATGACGATAGGCAGTATGCAGGGTCGCCAGCATGTCGCGCAGATCGGCAACCAGCGGCGTTTCCCGTAGCAGGGGGTCGAAGGTCAGGAAGGCAGGCTTGCCGGCTTCTTCGCGTGTCGTGAACAGTTCGAGCGGGAAATCGGCCTGCTCGCGCACCATTTCCGCAAACGGCCCGCTGACGATGCGGTCGGCGTCAAGATCGAGGGCGTCCATGCGCCGCTGGGCATGGCGCGCGATCTCGCCAAAATTCGTCTCCGGCCGCAATTCCGGCGCATTCAAGGCCACCAATCGCGTGTAGTCGTCGTCCGTGCGATCCACCGCGCGCGTGCCCAGACCTGCCACCAGCCGGATCACGCCGGCTTTCATGTCGATCTGCGGATTCCAGCGATACGGGTTTACCGACAGGCCGACGCCGGCGGCATGCGGATGGAAATAGGGTCCGCCGGCCGTGCCCGACACGCGCATGATCAGCACGGCCATCTGCTCGTTTTCGCCGAGCAGGCCGCGCCGCTCGCGATAGCGCAGCGCCTGTTCGCTCATCGTGCTGGCATAGACCCGGCGCACGGCATCGAGCAGGCTGGCGACGCGCTGCTCCCAGGGACCGCGATTGGCGCAGAACACGCTGTCGTACTGCCCGGCGAACGCGTTGCCGTAGCGGTCCTCGAGACGTGAGCTGGAGCGCACGATGAAGGGCCATTCGCCGAAATATTCGAGCATGCCTTCGAACTGGTGCATGATCGTCGGCGAGAAACGGCCGGCCAGCATGCGTGCGCGCGCCGCCTCGACCTCGTCCAGGTAATGTTCCGGATCGCGCTGACGGCGGCGGATCCACCACAGGTCGTTGTGAACGAGAAATGTGTCGAACACCTCGGTGCCCACATAGAAGGAATCATGGGCTTCGAGCCGCGCGTCGAGCTGGGGCGCGTCGCGGCGCAACACGGCGCGCGCCAGCAACATGCCGAGCGCCTTGCCGCCGATGGTGCCGCTGCCGATCATGCGCGTGCGCACCGTGAGCAGGTCGTCGAGCCGCAGGTATTCGTCGATCAGGCGCGTCATCGCCGGATCGCCCGGAAACATCAGGCGGCTGAGCCGCGCGAACCATTCCTCTTCGGCAGGGTCGGGAAAACCAGCGCGTCTTGCCGCCGCCACGGCTTTCGCGGCGGCGAACTGCCGTGCCCAATGTCCGACGAAGGTACTGTCCTCCAGTCCTGGCCAGTGCGAATTGGCGAGGATTTCCGATACTGTGCCGCTGTCGCGTACCGGGCGGAAACGGTCGCCGGTTTCCCAGGCGTGAATCAGGTTCATCGCGGCCGTCGAACGATGTTGGACCTTGATCGGCCTCAGGTAGAGCTTCTCGCGGCAGCGGAAGACGTCGATGAAAAACTGCGTGGTATCGGTGATCACCCCGATGGCCGACGGAGCATGGCGGTTGCGGAACACGCCGAAATAGGTGACGGTATCCAGGTCGAGCAGGCGCGGGCAGGTCAGGCGGAAGAAGTTCCCCAGCATGCGGTCCGACTGCCAGCTGTCGGCCAGATACGACAGGCAGTCGAACACGTAGAGCGTCTCGCGTCCCGCCGCCTCGATGACCGAGTGGACCCGATCCACGAACGCGTCGAAACCCTCTGCCGGGTCGGGACGGTGCGTTTCCACCGCGTCCAACAAGGGCGGATGATCGGCGAAGCGGAAATAGATCAGGTGCAGGCCTTTCCGGCGCGCCGCGGCGGCATAGGGCTCGACCAGGGCCTGGTACTTGTCGAGCGACTCGACCTGCCAGACGATGTTGTCGCCGGGTTGCACCCCGCACAGGACCGCATCCAGTTCGGGCAGGCCGGTGGTGGGATGGAACAGGTTCGCCATATCTTTTCAGTCCATGCCGACGGCAAA
>CAZPIE010000225.1:0-2562 GCA_964586275.1 uncultured Methyloversatilis sp.
CTGGTGGTCGGGCTGCCGGCGGACCCGGTGTTCCAGCAGAGCGCGCCGGACAGCGAGGGCATGGATGGCTTCAGCCGCGATCTGGTCAAGGATTTCGCACGCGAACTCGATGTCGAAGTGCGCTTCGTCACCCATGCGAATCATGCGGCGCTGGCCGAAGAACTGCGCAAGGGTAGGCTGCACCTGGCCGCCGCCATGCCGGTGCGCGACCATCTGCCGGGCGCGAGCTACGGACCGGCCATCATCGAGACGCGCCAGCTCATCGTCCAGCATGCCAGCGCCCTACCCATCGACAACCCCGCGCGACTGGCTGACCGGGAAATCTCGGTCCTGCCGGACTCGGCGCAGTTGCCCGCCTTGCAGGCGCTGGCGATCGATCCGCCGCCCCGCATCGTGGCGCGCAATGTCGGCGACGAAACGGAGCTGTTCGCGGGCGTGGCCCGGCGCCGCTTCGACCTCGCCGCCGGGGACGAACTGCACTTCGATGTCGCCTCCAACTATTACCCGGATCTGGGCATCGCGATGGAGTTGCCGGAGAAGCTGGCTTACGCCTGGGCCATGCCAAGCGAGATGACGGACCTGCAGGAACGGGCCGCCCGCTTCATCGAGAAGGCACGCCAGGATGGCACCCTGCGGCGCCTCCACGATCGCTATTTCGGCCACATCAAGCGCCTCGACGCCCGCGACATCCAGGGTTTCCTCGAACATGTGCGCACCAGGCTGCCGGATTTCCGGCACGCCTTCCAGGAGGCCCAGGAAATCACCGGCATCGACTGGCGCCTGCTGGCCGCGCTTGGCTATCAGGAATCCAAATGGAACCCGCTCGCCACCTCGCCCACCGGCGTGCGCGGCCTGATGATGCTCACCGCCGAAACCGCCGACCGGCTAGGGGTCAAGAACCGTCTCGACGCCAATGAAAGCATCCGCGCCGGGGCGAAATACCTCGCCATGCTGATGGAGGAACTGCCGGAGGAAATCCAGCAGCCCGACCGGCTCTGGTTCGCGCTGGCCGCCTACAACCTCGGCATGGGCCATCTGCGCGGCGGGCGGCATTTCGCCCCCGGCCTCAAGCGCGACCCGAATCTCTGGGTCGACATGAAGGAAGTGCTGCCGCTGCTGTCCCGGCCGGAATACTACGAGCGGCTCAAGAGCGGCCGCGCGCGCGGCGGCGAGGCGGTGATCCTCGTCGAGAACGTCCGCAACTACCACGACATCCTCGCCCGCTTCGAGCCAATCTACACGCCGCCCAGCATTTCCAGACCGCCCAAGTACCCGCGCAAGGCTTCCGGCACGACCACCGTGCCGTCGGCGCGCTGGTAGTTCTCCAGCACCGCGACCAGCGTGCGGCCGACCGCGAGGCCGGAGCCGTTGAGCGTATGCACGGGGCGGGGTTTCCCTCCCTTGTCGCGGCAGCGCGCCTGCATGCGGCGCGCCTGGAAGGCCTCGAAGTTGGAACAGGAGGAAATCTCGCGGTAGGTGTTCTGCGCCGGCAGCCAGACTTCGAGGTCGTAGGTTTTGGCGGCGGAAAAGCCCATGTCGCCGGCACACAGCGCCATCTTGCGGTAAGGCAGGTTCAGCTTTTGCAGAATCGCTTCGGCATGGCCGGTGAGCTGCTCCAGCGCCTCCCATGACATTTCGGGGGGGACGATCTGCACCAGTTCCACCTTGTCGAACTGGTGCTGGCGGATCATGCCGCGCGTGTCCTTGCCGTAGCTGCCCGCCTCGGAACGGAAGCAGGGCGTGTGGCAGACGAACTTGAGCGGCAGTTTTTCGGTATCGAGAATCTCGCCGCGCACGATGTTGGTCACCGGTACCTCGGCCGTCGGAATCAGGTAGAGCCGGCTGCCGTCCGAACGTTCAACGCGGAACAGGTCTTCCTCGAACTTGGGCAGCTGGCCGGTGCCGAACATGCTCTCCGGGTTGACGAGATAGGGCGTATAAACTTCGGTGTAGCCGTGCTCGCGCGTGTGGGTATCGAGCATGAACTGCGCCAGCGCGCGATGCAGCCGCGCCATTTCGCCGCGCATCAGCGTGAAACGGCTGCCGGAAATTTTCACGCCGGCGGCGAAGTCCAGCCCGCCGAGCGCCTCGCCGAGATCGACATGGTCCTTGGGCGCGAAATCGAAGGCCGGCGGCGTGCCCCAGCGCAACAGCTCGACATTGCCGGTTTCGTCCTGGCCCTCCGGCACGCTCTCATGCGGCAGGTTGGGGAGGCGCGCCACGAAGGCATCGAGTTCGGCGAGCAGCACGGCAAGCTTTTCCTCGTTGGCCTTGAGCGCGTCGCCCAGGCCGGCGACCTCGGCCATCACCGCGCCGACGTCCTCGCCCTTGCCTTTCAGCATGCCGATCTGCTTCGACAGCGCGTTGCGCTTCGCCTGCAGTTCCTGCGTCTGCGTCTGCACCTGTTTGCGCTGCGCTTCGAGGGCCTCGAAGGGCGCGAGATCGATGGCGGCACCGCGCCGGGCGAGGCCGGCCGCGACCGCGTCGGGTTGGGTACGCAGCATCTGGATGTCTAGCATGGAATGTTCCTTGATTTGGCCTGACGGGCCTGCTTAAGTGAAA
>CAZPIE010000226.1:0-2518 GCA_964586275.1 uncultured Methyloversatilis sp.
TCCCCTCCTGCGAAGGAGGGGCTGGGGGAGGTCGGGCCTTTGAGTCGGCGCTGGCTAGACGGTACGCAGCTTTTCGCCGGCAGCTGCCAGGGTGGCCTCGTTCTTGGCGAAGCAGAAACGCACCAACCGGTGGTCGGTGCCGTCGGGCATGAAGGCCGACACGGGAATCACGGCGACGCCCTTCTCGATCGTCAGCCAGCGCGCGAACTCGGTGTCGGGCAGGTCGCTGATGCGGTCATAGCGCGCGAGCTGGAAATAGGTGCCGTCGCAGGGCAGCAGCTCGAAGCGCGAGCCCTCCAGCTGCTGGCGGAAGAAATCGCGCTTGGCCCGGTAGAAGCTCGCCAGCCCGTCGGCAAAGCCCGGATCGGCGCGCATGAAGTCGGCCAGCCCCAGCTGCGAGGGGTGATGCACGGTGAACACGTTGAACTGGTGCAGCTTGCGGAACTCGGCCGTCAGCGCCGCCGGCGCGAGGCAGTAGGCGACCTTCCAGCCGGTGATGTGATAGGTCTTGCCGAAGCTCGAGACGACGAAGCTGCGTTCCTTCAATTCCGGCGTACGCGCGAGGCTCTCGTGGCGACCCGTGTAGAAGATGTGCTCATAGACCTCGTCGCCGAGCAGCACGATGTCGGTGCCGCGCACGAGCTGAGCCAGCGCGGCCATGTCCTCGGCAGTCCACACCGTGCCGGTCGGATTGTGCGGCGTGTTGAGGATGATCATGCGCGTCTTCGGCGTTATCGCGGCGGCGACCGCGCTCCAGTCGGGCCGGAAGGCCGGCGGCGCGAGATTGATGACTTTCGCGCTGCCGCCCTGCAGCGTGATCGCCGGGAGGTAGCTGTCGTACACCGGCGCGAAGACGATCACCTCGTCGCCCGGCCGCACACAGGCGGCGATAGCGGTGAACAGCGCCTGCGTCGCGCCGGCGGTCACGGTGACCTCGGTCTCGATGTCGTAGCGCGCTCCGTAGAGCCGCTCGGCCTTCTCCGCGATGGCCTCGCGCAACGGCGCAACGCCGGCCATCGGCGGGTACTGGTTGGCGCCGTTCTGCATGTGGTGCGTCACGCGATCGAGCAGCCGCGTCGCCGGCGCGAAATCGGGAAAGCCCTGCGACAGGTTGAGCGCCCCGTGCTCGCTGGCCAGCCGCGACATCACGGTGAAGATGGTGGTGCCGACGCCCGGCAGGCGCGACGGCAGATGGGCTGCCGCCATCAGCCGACCCCGAGCAGTTCCACCTCGAACACCAGCGTCGCGTCCGGCGGAATCACGCCGCCCGCGCCGCGCGCGCCGTAGCCGAGCGCCGGCGGGATCGTCAGCTTGCGCGTGCCGCCGACCTTCATGCCCTGCACGCCCTCGTCCCAGCCGCGAATGACATGGCCGGCACCGAGCGGAAAGTCGAAGGGATCGTTGCGGTCCTTGCTCGAATCGAACTTCCGGCCGTCGGTCAGCCAGCCGGTGTAGTGCACCGAGACGTGCTGGCCGGCCACGGCTTCGGCGCCTGCGCCGACGACGATGTCCTCGATGATCAATTCACTGCTCATGATGTGCTCCTGTCGTTGAAATCGGTGGCGGCGCGTTCGAGCACGCACAGCAGCCGTGAAGTATCGTCCGTGCCCCAGCCGGCCGCCATCAGGCCATCCAGTTGCTGCATGACGGCGCCGGCGACCGGCAGTGGAATGCTCAGCGCCGTCGCCTCGCCCAGCACCATCGCGAAATCCTTGTGATGCAGGCGGGCCTGTACGCCCGCCGCGAAGTCGCGCCGCGCCATCCTGCCGCCGAAGAGATCCAGCACCCGCGAGCCGGCCGAGCCGCCGAGCAGCGCCGCGCGCAGCTTGCCGAAATCGACGCCGGCGGCCTGCGCCAGCCGCGCCGCTTCCGCACAGGCCTCGATGGCGGCCACCATCACGATCTGGTTGCAGGCTTTCGCCACCTGCCCCGCCCCGACGTCGCCGACATGCACGACGGTCTTGCCGAGGCAGCGGAACAGCGGCTCGATCCGTCCCGCCAGCGCCGACTTTCCGCCCCACATGATCGCCAGCGTCGCCGCTTCCGCCCCGGCCGTGCCGCCGGACACCGGCGCGTCGACGAAATGGATGCCGCGCGCGCCGTAGCGTCCGGCGATGCGGCGCGCGGTCGACGGCGCGATGGTCGAAAAGTCGAGGTGAATGCTGTCAGGCGCGAGGCCGTCGGCGAGCTGCGCGGCGAGACCTTCCACGTCGGCGTCATGGGTGACGTTGGTGCACACGATCTCGCATTGCCGGGCCAGCTCGGCAGGCGACGCGGCGCGCGGCACCTCCACCGGCAAAAAGTCGGCGCTGGCGGGACGGCGCGCCCAGACACGGACTTCATGGCCGGCGGCGCGCAGGTGCTCGGCCATCGGGCGGCCCATGCCGCCGAGGCCAATAAAGCCGATACGCAAGATTTAGGCTCCCGCTCATCATCCACTAATTGCCTTGGTGATCAGCGGCACCAGCGGCGCCGGCAGCTTCAGCTTGCCCGACAGCGCGAACTCGTGGGCGCGCGG